>JAVEQP010000168.1:0-4167 GCA_034007585.1 Lentimicrobium sp.
GTCACATCTTTGGTCAAATGCCGGTAAACAAATGATAGCAGGATTTCTCCTTTTATCACTACCGGTTTTACAAACACATTGTTCAGATCATCTGCTTTATTGCGTTTGTTGCTCAGCGCAAGCTTAATAAGGGTGTTATTTTCAAGGCTTTGGCTCACGGATTGCGTAAGCAGGGTAAGATTTTCGGTGCCGGACATGGTTGGGATAATTGATTGGACAAAGGTAAGGTAAAAGCAGGGATGAGATTCAGGTATAGTAACTGTTTACCAGTGTCACCTCACCCTGCCTTCTCCACAAGGAGAGCGTTTGAGCCGTTTTGAGTCATGAAAATTGTTTAATAAAGCACAAATCTACGAGAATAGCAGGATATAGCTTCCTTCTCCTTAAGGAGAAGGGCGGGGGGATGAGGTGTTATAGTATTTCTGCAACTTTCACCATCCTTTCCAATATTAATCAAAGGATCACCGACTATCCATCACAACTTCTCCTTGTCAACATGCTTGATTACTCCCTTGGTTTTCCAGCGGCCGGTACGATAGTAGAGGTAGGACAGCAGCAAGCCCGATGCCCAGGCGATGGGCACTGACCACCAGATGCCATCCACACCCATGGTAGAGGACATAACGGCTGCCAGTGGGATGCGAACAATCCACAGGGAGAAAAGGGTGATAAACATGGGTATGATGGTATCGCCGGCGCCACGCATTACACCGCCAACGACGAACATGGATGAAAAAATAAGATAAAATCCACTGATTATCATCAGATAATGCGCACCGATCTCGATAACCGCAGCATCATTCGTAAACAAATGCATCAACGGATTGCGAAACAGCATGATCACCACTGAAGTTACCAGAGCGGTGAGAGCGGACATACTGAGTGTAGCCTTTAAGCCAAGCTTTACCCGTCCGGGTAGATTGGCTCCGATATTCTGACCGGTATAGGTAGAAAGTGCCTGTCCAAAGTTCATGGCAGGCAGAGAGGCCAGTCCGTCAATGCGGGTAGCTACGCTGTAGGCTGCCACCGTATTGGTTCCATAATCATTAACGATGCGCAGCACCGCCAGCATTCCAAAGGAAACAAATGTCTGCTGAAATCCAGTAGGCAAGCCAATGCGGAGACTTTGCCGGAAGATGGCTTTGTCCCAGATGTACTTACGAAAAGAAAGGTTGATTACCGGATGCTTGCTGTTGAGATAAAGGGTGAGGGTTAAGAAAGCCCCTCCCTGAGAAAGAAGGGTGGCCCAGGCTGCGCCTGCAATGCCCCACTTGAATACCACAATAAAGAGCAGATCGAAAAAAATATTGGTAACCGTAGAAATAATCAAAAAATATAAGGGTGTTTTCGAATCGCCCAGACCCCGCAGTATAGCGCTGGTACCACTAAAACCGAAAAATAACATTATCCCGCCAAAATAAATCTTCATATAGGTTGAGGCGTATGGAAGGATATCTTCAGGCAAATGGATCAGCCTGAAAATGGACTCACTGAAAAAGATGCCCATGGCACCCATCACGATAGATGCCCAAAAGATAAAGATGTACATGGTATCAATGGCGCGCTTCACCTGGGTTTCATCTTTAGCCCCGAAATACTGGGCAATAACTACGGTAGTGCCCGAAGCCACCCCTATAATAAGTGAAATAAGGGAAAAAGTGAGTGGGAAAGCTGCACCTACCGCCGCCAAAGCTTCTTTACCCAGAAACTTACCCACTATCACACTATCGGTGAGGGTGTACAACTGCTGGAAAACATTGCCCAGTAACATGGGCGTGGCAAACCGAAAGATGAGTTTTCCGGGACTCCCGGTAGTTAAATCATGCATCTGCTCATGGTTAGGATTGAGTTTCTTTTTTGGGACCGATCAATCCTTTAAATCGTCAATCTATACTTAAAAAATACTATTCTTGTTTACCTCTAATGCTCCTCATTCCGGCTTTTAACCAGCTCGCGGGTAGAAAGCATTCCGCAGGCGGCTTCAATATCCTGTCCGCGTGAGGCACGCAGCGTGGTAACTATGCCTCGGTCATTGAGCGCTTCCTGAAAGTCAGCAATCACCGACTCGTCCGAACATTCCAGGGGCGATGCCGGAATAGGATGAAACCGGATGAGGTTGATGCGCGCTTTTACCTTATTCAGCAACCGGGCAAGCTCATTCACATGGCGGCGGCTGTCGTTCACGCCTTTAAACATAATATACTCAAAAGAAACGCGACGGTATTTCCCGATGTCGAACTCCTGAATGGTATCAATCACTTCTCTGAGCGGATATACCGTTTGTATGGGCATCAGCCGGCGGCGTTCTTCATCAAAAGGCGTATGCAGGCTGACCGCCAGGTTGCATTTGCTCTTTTCCAGAAAAGTGCGCATGGCCGGAATAATGCCGATGGTAGAAACGGTAACCTTTCGCGCACTGATGGCAAACCCATACTCAGCGGTGAGTATTTCACAGCTTTTCATCACGGCATCCAGGTTATCGAAGGGCTCACCCATGCCCATATAAACAACATTGGTCATTACTGCCCTTTCGGGGATACTGCGCAACTGATTCAGGATGCTGCCGGCATTGAGGTGTCCCTGAAAGCCCTGCTTTCCTGTCATGCAGAACAAACAGCCCATTTTGCATCCCACCTGTGAAGAAACACAGAGCGTATGGCGCTTGCCATCAGGAATGTAAGCCGCTTCGATGAACTTACCGGGACCAGCCGTAAACAGATACTTTTTGGTGCCATCGGCAGAGGTACTTACCCTGTTGGGAGCTTCTACGCCCAGACGGTAATGTTCCTCAAGTATCTGCTGATTTTTTTTGGCGATGTTGGTCATCTCCTCAAATGAATTCACCCCGGTTTTATAGAGCCAGTAAGCCAGTTGTTTGCCGGTATAGGAAGGCAATCCCAGTTCAATGGCAACGGCATTAAGTTCATCAAGGGTTTTCCCGAAGAGGGCGGGGAAGGCGTCCATTTAAAAATAGATTTCAGAAATAATATTGTCGAAAGGCACGCCCTTGTTGATGAGTACATCTCTGACATCCACCACCATTTCAGCGCTGCCGCAAAGATAATATTTTTCGCCTGCAGGCAGGTGCTCTATCCCGGTAAGGTACTGGGTAAGGCGGCCATGATAAGCATGCGGACATACTTCGCGGGAGCAGCAACGCACATAGTTCTCACCGAGTTCCTGCTCAAAGCTATCACTGAAATAGAAGGAGTTGCTGTCGCGGCCGCCATGCAGCAGCTTTTTTCCGTTGGTTAATCCGGTCCTGAACATTGCTCTAAAAGGCGCTATGCCGGTACCCGAAGCAATCCACCATCCCGGTTCGCCGTTACTGGTAAACGATCCAAATGGTTCACTCACCCATAAATTGTCGGCTGTATTCAGTTGCGCCATCCAGGGGGTAAGCCTGCCTTCGGGGTTAATGTTATATAAAATGTCCACTTCCTCATCTAGTTCACCACTGGCAATACTATACAGCCGGGCTTCTTCGGTTTCGCTGCCACTGAGGCCAACTACCTGGCCGGCCACAAAATCCCAGGGTCGCATAAAGGATAAAACAAATACGCCAGGCGCGATTTCCCGCTGCCGCAGCACTTTTACTTTAGTAAGGTTAAGCTTTTTTTTCATTAGTATATAAATAGGTTAGGGCGCTATTGGGTTAAAAATAGAGTAGAATAACCCGCTCTAGAACAATGTAAACATATGAGCCGGACAAAGGTTCATGCTGCTATTTGACGTTGGAAAAGTACGAAAAAATAACTCTGACCAATGCCACTAAGACACGAAGGCACCAGGTTGCACAAAGTAATGTATAACAATAAATAAAACCTCACCGGAACAAATGCGTAACCGGCCTTCATCCATTTTCGGCTAAAGCCAAAAGCAGATTTGATGGCACCTTACACCGGGCTGAAGCCCGGAGAAATTGAAATCTTCACACCGGATTTTCTCTGCAAACCCTAAATAACAAACCTGCAAATTCTATAAATCCTATCAATAATAAAACCTATAAACCCTTAGATCCTGTCATAAAACAAACCTGTGATTGGTGATTGGTGATCGGTGATTGGTCTTTGGCTATTGGTCCTTAGTCTTTGGCTTTGGGGTTGATCAAGAAAAATAATTCGCGTTAATCAGCGTAATTAGCGGTTAAATCTGAAATCTGAAATC
>JAVEQP010000169.1:0-4106 GCA_034007585.1 Lentimicrobium sp.
GGCGAACATCCATACGACTTATTAAACAAATCATAAAAATGAGTGCGGCTGGTAAAGCCAGATTGGTCGATGATTTCGCTGACCGTGAGTGTGGACGATTTTAGCAAAATAGCTGCCTTTTGCAGTCGTCGCTGGTTTATGAGGCTGTGAGGAGTTGTGCCCAGTACCGATTTGGTTTTGTTATACAAGGCAGATTTGCTGACAGCCATTTTATCGCATAGCTTCTCTGCGGTAAGTGATTCGTCATCAATGTTTTCGTCAATATAATCTATCATTTTTTGGAAAAAGGGGTCAGGGATTTCATGAACCAGTGCCGGGTCTTCCCCCGTTTTGCCAAAATAATCCCTGATATTGCTCCTGAGCTGCAACAACATCTGAATACGTATTTTCAGATGATCCGGATGAAAGGGCTTTGGAATATAAGCATCAGCTCCGGCTTTGAGGCCGGCGATACGGTCTTCTATTTCGGCTTTCGCGGTAAGCAAAATAAGCGGCAGGTGGCTGGTGTCAAAATTATCGCGCAATTTGCCACACAGCGCTATACCATCCATTTCGGGCATCATAATATCTGAAACAATCAGATCGGGCTTGTGCTGAAGGATTTTTTCCCAGGCTTCCTGCCCATTTTCGGCCAGCATCAGCCGGTAATCCTGTTTCAAAAGATCACTAAGCAGTTCGAGTATTTCCGGATCATCATCTACCAGCAGTATGAGTGGTTTCTGCTCAGGACTATTTGTAACATGATCAACAAAAGAATCCTCCATTTCGCTTAAATAGCTGATATCTGATGGCTGATCCTCCGAACCGCTCACCATTTGTGCAGCCTTTACCGAAAGTACATCAGGAAAGGTAACGAAGAAACGCGTGCCTTCACCGGGAGTGCTTTCAAAGCGGATGTTCCCTTTGAGCAGTTCTACCAAAGCTTTGGTAACCGCCAGTCCAAGGCCTGTGCTGCGGTAACCCGGAAAGCTGCCCCGCTTGCGGGCTGATGAGATGCCAAATGGTTCAAAAAGTTTCTGGAAATACTCCTGCCTGATGCCAACACCGCTGTCTTCAATTTCCATGGTGAGTATGCTGCCTTCTACTTTTATAGTGGCTTTAACAAATCCGCCGGGTTTGTTGTACTTTATAGCATTGGATATCAGATTGGTAGCAATTCGGCTGAACTTATCCGGATCGGTTTTAAATTCCAGTGTTCTATCGGGGGCAATCACCTCGCACTTTACATTGTTTTGCTGCGCCAATAATTCCAGGTCAGATATTATCTCTTCAACAATTTCCACCGGGCGACAAAGTTGAATATTTAAAGGTTCCTTGCCTTTTTCTAGTTTGCGGAACTGCATAATTTCGAGTACCAGCTTCTGCAATTTCAGACTATTGTTATAGACTTTGAGCAAGCGCGGATTTTCGAGTGTATTCTTTTTATCTTCCAGCAAAGCATGAATGTGAGAAGTAATCAGCGTGAGTGGCGTTCGGAATTCATGCGCTACATTGGTAAAAAATTCAATCTTATAACTTTGCATTTCGGCTTCCTTCTGTTGCTCGAATTCCTGTTGCAGTATGGCCTTTTTTCTTGCTTCACGGCGGCGGTAAGCCCAAAACAAAACCCATTGTAAACCGATAAAAAATAACACATATCCAATGATGGCCCAGGTAGTTCTCCAGAAAGGAGGATGAATAACGATGTCAATTTCGCGCAAATTTTCCGACCAGTTGCCATTTTCGTCGCTCACCCTGATTTGTAGCACATATTTGCCCGAAGGCAGGTTGGTAAATGCAATGGCTTGATTGGGTGGATTGATGGTCCAATTGTCGTCAAAGTTTTTCAAACGGTATGAAATCCGGTAGCGTTCCTGCCCCCAAAACGCTAGCGGCGCCACCTGAAAACTTAAGGCATTCTGGTTGTATTTTAAATCGAGGCTTTGCTGATGGTTGATGCGCGACTGCAACACACTTTCCTCTCCCGGCTCAACCAATTGATTGCGTATGGATAGCCGGTTGATGCCAATGGGCGGAAAATAGGACGAAAAGCGGATATTGCGTGTCTGAACAATGTCAATCCCCATGGTGCCGCCCACGAATAAACGCCCCGAAGCCTCATCAAACCAGGAAGCGCCGTCGGTATATTCAAAATTAATCAGGCCATCGTCCACGTTGTAGCTGCGCACATTTTTTGTTTTCGTATCAATCAGCGACAAACCCTGATTGGTGGTCACCCAGAGGTTGCCCTGATTATCGCCCTCTATGGCATGAATGCTGGTATTTTGCAAATCAGACTGCAACAGCCACGATTCAATCTCCACGGAATCAGGCGTAACAGGCACAATTTCAAACAATCCATTGCTGGTTCCGGCCCAGATATGCTGTTTTTTATCAGCAAACAGTGCTAAAATATCGTCATTGGTTACCTTTCCGGGATATAAACCTGCATCGAAACGCTCCATTACCCGCTTCGTCACCGTATTGTATCTGTAAATCCCCATTCCCCGGCTTCCAATCCAGATAATGCCCGGCTTTTCGAGGGCAAGCGCATAAACAATCTGCTTTTGAGGAAGATTTTCATCGGGGGAATTGTCCAGTATGAGTTGTTCAGCAGACGCAGGGCTGGCGCTTTCGCCAGAGCCAAAATGAATGCTAATTACCCCATAACCACTAGTGCCAAGGTAAAGGTTTCCATCCACATCTTCCGCAATGCGATACACAGAGGCAAAGACCGACACAGCAACGGAAGGGAAATCGCGGGGGAAATTGCGGATGGTTCTATAATCAGGTAAAATTACGTCAATGCCCTGCCCGTCTGTACCTGCCCAAACCGAACCATCTGCACGCTCATGAAAAGAGAGTACTGAATTGTTGCTTAATCCATTCTTCACCGAAAGGTTGCGGATATGTTTGCCGTTTTCATCAAAAATATCAATGCCGCCGCCCTTGGTGCCGACCAGCAAATGATTGTCGCGGGTAAGCAAAATGCCTCTCACAATGGGATAGGCGAGTTGTGTGGATGGCAGGCGCTTATTGGGAAATTCTTCCAGTTTCAGGGTATAGGCACCATTGCCATCGGTGCCAATCCAAAGCAAGCCCGGGTCGGTTTCAAAAATGCTCAGCACCCGGGTGGCGATGGGATTGCTCTCTTGTTGCCCGGCTGAAAGGCTGAGCCTGTCGAACCGGCCGTTGGGAAGGTTGTAGGTATAAATCCGACCTTTTTCGGTGCCGGTCCACAGTTGGTTTTCCTTTCCCGAAAGGGCGAAAGTGGTAATAATATCATCGGGGATAGTCAATCGTACAGCTTGTTTCGCATTCAAATCCACCTTAATTGCTTCACTGCTTCGCTGGTTGATCAGCAAAAAGGGCTGATGGTTGATGGTTAGGGCCACCGATGAGGTTAAGGTGCCCGAAACCGGCAAAGTCATTAGTAAATCCAGACGGTTTTCTGCTACTGTCCAGATTTTGCCGGCTGCATCCAGGCAATAGATTTCATCGCCAAGCAAATGCACCCGCTTGATGCTTAAGGAAGTTTCGTAGGATGGCCCCTGAAAAGGCAGCTTTTCAAACTGCATACTGATGGAATCGAACTTAAACAACCCCACCCCAAAAATAGAAACCATCACCCCTTTTTTATCGGATTGACCAAGAGAAATATCGTTTTCGTAATTGATTTGTTCCAGATCGTGGTCGAAATAAGGTGTAAAGCGGTCATATACATTGTCATAACGGCACACGCCTTTGTTGGTAAGCATCCACACCGGTCCGGCGGCGGTGGGATAAAGTTCGCGCACCACATGGTTGTGAATGGACGAGGGAAATTTTCCCGGAAGATAGGTAATCATCTGGCTGCCGTCGTAACGGTTGAGCCCATTCCAGGTACCCAGCCAAATATAGCCTTCCGTATCGCGTACGATGGCGTTTACCGCACCATTCGACAAGCCTTCGCGGCGGTTAATAAGCTGCAGAATGGCGGATTCCTGTGCCGTTAGGGTAAAAATCCCTGTGAAGCAAAGACAAAAGAAAAGAAGCAGAAGTTTTGGTCGCATGGTAAAACTCAACAGATAGGGCAAAGTTAAGCATAAGTGGGGGAAGGAGAGAAAATTTTTGGAAGCGTAGCTATT
>JAVEQP010000170.1:0-4101 GCA_034007585.1 Lentimicrobium sp.
GTCTTTGGTCGCTCCGTCGCCAAGTCTCCCCATCCCCCTATCGCTCTATCGCCCCATCGCCCCATCGCCTTGTCTCCCCGTCTCCCCGTTTCTTTGGTTTTTAGTCTTTAGTCTTTGGTCTTTGGTCTTTGGTCTTTGGTCTTTGGTCCCCCCGTCCCCCCTTCTCCCCGTCCCTTTTGTCGTCCCCCGTCCCTTTTCGTACAATCAAAAAAGGCCATCCGCCTTAAGCGAACAGCCTTTTTTTAATTAGAATTATGAATGATGGGTTTAGTTCACCATCATTTTGCGGGTAGCACGTTCACCATTGGCAATTACCGAGTAGGTGTACATGCCAGGGGTTAGGTTTCCGGCTTTAATTTCCAGGGTATGGTTACCTTCACTCAAACGACGAGCAGGAATTTCATATACCTTCTGGCCAACCAGATTGTAAACTTCAAGACTTACACTGGCAGTTTTTGCAAGTGTAATATCAACTCTTGAAAAACCGTTTGACGGGTTGGGGTAATTCTGTGATAACTTGTTCACTGACATCAAATGCTGATTGGCATCTACGTTGACAAATTCAGCTTCAGTAAACCATACACCGGCAAGGTACTGATGGAGAAACGGCAGGTCAGTACTGGTCTCGTCACCAAGGGATGAAGATGTTGGAATGTGATAAATATCACCTTCTGTAATCACCATATCACTCACCTGTAACCATTTATTTTCGCCCCAGTAATCTCCAAATACGGTCACATTGGTAGGATCGGTATAAAGTTGGTTCGTTACATCCTGTCCCCAGATAAATACATCAGGGAGTAAGTTGGTAGTGGGATGGCCAGGCCATGAGATAGTTTCGGTATCACCCCAGGTGAAAAACACCTTTTCGCCATTCCTCGTGCGGCTCATGGCCATACGCTGATCAAGATCATAGTCAGTGTAGATATTTTCAGCAACTTCGGTACGTAAGGTATCAATATACTGTGCATTCCAGGTGCCGTCTCCATTCATAAATACGTCAAACATGTGCTCAGGTTCATATACGTAATAATAATTAAGGGAGTCGGGATGTAAAGAGTACACACTCCTTAACAAACCGGCAATGTGAAGGTTGCCGTGCATATCAACGGTTACACCATTGGCACGCTGGCCACCAATCCATTTGTTCCACCATTTGGGAATAAATTTATCATTGTCTGCACGCAAGGGGAACAAATGTTCTTCAAATACACGGATTTCTGAAAAGTCAAATTCGGGAATTTTTTCCCAGGTAACACCGTGATCCGTAGTTTTGTAAACTATGGGCCATTCAAAGCCATAAGGGTTGTAAGCCAGGTCAGCATCAATACCGGTTCCCAGCATATAACCTACAGATCCGTCGGGTGAAAATACCATGGCATCACCGTCGGTTCTGCCATCTTCAAGCAGTTCAGGAACAATAGAAACAGCGGGTAATTGCCAGTCCACCTGATTGGTTTCAGCATTATAAGTACCATTCAACACTTCCCATCCTTCATGGGTGTAGGCGCCTGTAGCTCCATTTAACCTGCTCGAAGCAACGTGTACATGACCTGAGGGTGTAGCTGTAAGGCCAATGTTCCGGTGATTCAAATATACATTAGGCTCGTTTTCATCAAAAGTAGTTTGAACGTTGCTTCCATCCATGTTGCAGCTTCCAAAAAATTGGCCTTTCCAGCCGCCGGCATCAGTATAAGGTCCTGAATAGATAACCACCATATTGTCAGGATCGGTATTGCCATCAGGGTTGTAGGTGGCTACACTGGGATACCTGAAGTTGAGACCTTCCTCAGGGTTGATAACAAAATTTGTCCAGTTATAACCCAGGTCAGTGGAATAAGAAACCCGAAGGTCATTTCCGGTAGCACCGAAAGATCCGCCGGCACGGTTCCCGAAAATAATGGTATTCGTCTCAGGCTGCGCTGAAATTATCCGCTGATCCATAGAAAAAATACCATAAAAGTTTGAAGAAGAGGACATGTCAACTTTCAACAAATCGCCACTTCTGTTGAAGGGAACACCGCTGTTGTTAATCTCAGGCAAAGCAGCTTCATTGCTGTAATCGCTAAAGTAAACCTCATAAGGTGAGGCAGGAGTAAGTTTTTCCGCAGCGGTAAGATTTCGCTTTTGCGCATTGACTGAAAAGCCAATTAGCAGAGCAGATACAAAGAGTAACATTTTTTTCATAAGTGATTTTTTTAAAGTGAAACAATATTTTTGTTCTATTAAGTGCAAATTTAGCCTATTTACCAATTCAAAAACAAACTTTCACAACTTTTTGTTTATATTTTTTCTAAATAGTTTGACCGAGATTACGGCTATACTATTTGAAATCAATGGTTTGGATTGCTTTTTAGGATGTTTTTTGTATCTATGGGAATGGAGGTGGCACGTTGTTGAATACCGGGATTATTAAACAAAATGCGATAGGTAATGTGGCGTTTTGCAAATTGAGACTCTACGGCTTCGTGCAGTTGTTGCATCTTTGGGTTAAAATCACCTACCCACGACAACTCGACTTCACTATAATTTGGTCGCTTTTTCATTACCTTGTTCATATGCCAGAAAATGGCCGATTCAATACCCGATTTCTGAAATTTAGGCCGCACACCCATTACTCCAATCCGGGAACGCGTAAAAATATTTCGTTTCACCAAATACCAGAATCTGAGCTTGTCCAAAAGGTTAAAACGGCCATTGAAGTGTTTAAAAATCTCATAGGCATCCGGTGTCATAACCAGGAAAGCAATGGGTTCATTCTCATGGTAGGCAAACCAAATAAACTCTTCCACCATAATCGGTTTCATTTCACGTAAAGACTTACGAAGGTCATCGGTTTCTATGGGGGTGAAATTCTCATGAAATTGCCAGGCATCATCATATATAATTTTTAAATCACGGATGAATTTTTCCCGGTCTTTCCACCTGAAATGCTCAAACTTATAACCAGGACGCTGCCTTACCCAGTCGGCAATTTTCCAAAAGCGCTCCGGAAAAGGCTTGCGCAGGTCAAGATAGCTGGTTACCTGTTCAAAGTAAGTGGCAAAGCCGTAAGCCTCAAAAAAATCTTTATAGTACGGGAAGTTATAGTTCATTCCGAAACTTGGGGGTATAAAACCCTCAACCAGTAATCCCCAGAAGTTATCGTTTTCACCAAAGTTGATGGGTCCGTCCATAGCTTCCATGCCCCTTGCTTTAAGCCAATCGCGGCAGGTATCAAACAAAGTAAAGGCGGCTTTCTGGTCATCAATACATTCAAAAAAGCCCATGCCCCCGGTGGGCTGGTCGAAGTTAAAGGCTTTGTTTCGGTTGATGAAAGCAGCCACCCGGCCTATAGCTTCCTTATGGTCATTATATAAAATCCATCGGGTAGCTTCCCCATGCCTGAAAAAAACGTTGGCCTTTGGATCAAACACTCCTTCAATCATAAAATCAGGCGGACAAACCCAGAACTTATCGTTTCGGTACAGGGTTTTGGCCACATCCCTGAAGGCCTTTGCATCGGCTTTCGACGTTACTTCTTTTAGGACCATGATGTATAAAATTCTAAATTAGGAAGTGGCAAAGTTAACCTGAACTATTTATAAAATTGTAATATCATGTGCTTATTCCCCGAAAGGATTTGATAGATTCTTCGTTTCGCACATAATGTCAGCTTGTTACCGTGCGTTTTATAAATATGAGATTTCTCACGTAGTACGGAATGACAAATCTCCCGATAAGGAGTATTTCTTTATTGTTGTGGAAGCCTTGCCTCTCCTCTCGCCCATTTAACCCAACGATTGACTATATTTGTCATACCTTTCTATCCACATTCCGTTCCTCCCTAAGCGGGCATTGGAATAATACTGTTCTCTAAGGGAATAAATTATGACAAAAATCTATGGGATGATAGGGCTCCCGTAGGGAGCAAATATGGGTAGAAATAGAGCATACGAATTATTTTTAGAGCCCTGTAAGGGCGCAATATGGTTTATTCTGTTTTAACAGGTAATAAGCCTTTCTACCCACATTCTGTCCCTCCTCAGTCGGGCATTGGAATAATACTGTTCTCTAAGGGAATAAATTATGACAAAAATCTATGGGATGATAGGGCTCCCG
>JAVEQP010000002.1:0-14501 GCA_034007585.1 Lentimicrobium sp.
CCACTTGTCTCGGGAGAGCAAAGCGATAACGAGAAAGATTAAAATCCTCAAATCAAAATACCAGTTGCCCTATCCCAAGAAAACCTAAGAAGTTGGAAGAAAACCTGTTAGGTTGCCTACTCTCAACAACTCAACAACTCAACAAATAAACAACTAACCATAAATGGTTGCTACCAGATTTCGCCGCCCTCCGTGGTTTCGGAATTCGCAAAGATAGATACCCTGCCATGTGCCCATATTAAGTTGTCCATGAGAGATGGGTATGGTAACTTCACAACCGGTAAGTACCGATTTGATGTGGGCCGGCATATCATCACTGCCCTCCATCGTATGCTGATACCAGGGTTTGTCTTCAGGAATCAGTTTGTTAAGCACCGTTTCAAAATCATAAAGTACCGTGGGGTCAGCATTTTCGTTAATGCAAATGCCGGCTGAGGTATGCCGGATAAACAGATGGAGTAAGCCTGTTTCAGGGAGGGTGGGGAGTCGCTCAAGTATAAGGTCGGTAATAAGATGAAATCCCCGCTGATGCTCGGGCAGTAGTATGTTAACCTGTTGTATCATAGTTGTTGTTAATGATAATACCGGGTGCAATGTTGCCTACACCCGGTATAAAAGTAAAAATTATTCTGTAAATTTAAAGTTAAAATTAGGTTTGAAAATTTGCTTTTAGGGTGCACTCAGGTTCAATCGTCGGCCTGAATTTCTTTGCCTTCCACCAGGTCTTCGAGCATGGCAGTGGTTAATGATTTGGGGCGTTCAAGCGGATAACCAAGGGCACGGTCCCAGATGATGTTGGCACAAATACCTATGGCCCTGCCTATACCAAACAATACGGTATAAAAGTCGTATTCTTTCACGCCATAATACCATTGAATGATACCGGACTGTGCATCCACGTTTGGCCAGGGATTTTTAGCCTTACCCTGCTCAAGCAGTATTGGAGGAACTATTTCATACAGCATATCAACAATACGGAACAAGGGATCATCCTTCATATTGGCCTGGCTGAACTCACGCTGCAGTGTATAGCGGGGATCCGTTTTGCGCAGCACGGCATGGCCATATCCCGGAATGATCTGACCGGAATTGAGGGTGTCCCATACAAATTGTTTCAGTTCATCCTTTGTTGGCACCTCACCATTCATTTTATCCATCAGCTCCTGAAGCCAGCGCAGTACTTCCTGGTTAGCCAGTCCGTGAAGCGGGCCTGCCAGACCATTAATCATAGCAGATATTGAAAGGTAAACATCAGACAAAGAACTTGCTACCAGATGTCCGGTATGTGCACTCACATTGCCAGCTTCATGGTCGGCATGGATGATAAAGTGCATGCGGGCCACATCATCGTAAGGCTTGGGAATGCCCATCATGTGCGCAAAGTTCGCCCCGAAGTCAAGGTTGGGATTGGACTGTATGCGTTTGCCATCGCGATAGAGCTTGGCATAAATGTAGGTAGCTATTTCAGGTAGTTTGGCCAAAAGGTTTACTGCATCTTCGTAGGTAGAATCCCAATAATCCATTTTATTGAGCCCGGTATGGTACTTTTTGGTGAAAAATGATTCACGGTGCATGGTAAGAATGGCCGTTGAAAAAATGGTCATCGGATGGCTGCAGCAGGGCATACCATCAATCACTTCATACACATACCTTGGCAAAATCCGGCGTTTACTGAATTCATCAGCCACCTCTAAGGCTTCCTCTTCGGTTGGCATTTCACCGGTTAGAAGTAGAAAAAATAAACCTTCTACCAGAGGCATTTTTGCGCCCTTGATTTTAGGCAACTTTTCAAAAACTTCGGGTAGGGTATATCCGCGATAACGGATGCCTTCCATAGGATCAAGATACGAAATGTCAGAAACCAGGGATTTGATGCCACGCATACCACCAATAACCTGGGCAATAGTTACTTTGTCTATCACCACATCTCCATATTCTTTGAGTAAGCGCTCTGTTCGTGGGCGCCATTCCATTATTTTCTCATAAAGGGTATCCTTAAGTTTTCTTGCCATGGGGTGTGTTTTGAGGAGATATAAAATTATTGAGTTGTAGTTTCGTTGATTACTTTTACCATCTCGGTGGCAAATCCGGAGGTGCTGAGCTTGGTAGCATTGTCCATCATACGGTGGAAGTCATAGGTAACTTTCCCTGACTGAATGGTTTCAGCAATAGCAGCATAAATCAGGTCAGCAGCTTCCTGCCAGCCCATATACTCAAGCATCATGGCTCCTGAAAGGATTACTGAGCCCGGGTTTACCTTATCTAGTCCTGCATATTTAGGTGCAGTACCGTGGGTGGCTTCAAATATGGCATGGCCTGTTACATAGTTAATGTTGGCTCCCGGTGCAATACCGATGCCGCCGACAATAGCAGCAAGTGCATCTGAAATGTAATCGCCGTTCAGGTTAAGGGTGGCTATAACCGAGTATTCAGCCGGGCGCAGTAGAATTTGCTGCAGGAAGGCATCAGCAATCACATCTTTAACCAGGACTTTCCCCGATTTAAGTGCGGCATCCTGAGTGGCATCTGCAACATCTTTCCCTTTGGCTTCCGCTATTTCGTCATATTCAGCCCAGGTAAAAGTCTGGTCTCCGAACTCACGGCGTGCAAGTTCATAGCCCCAGTTTTTGAAGGCGCCTTCGGTAAATTTCATGATATTGCCTTTGTGTACCAGCGTGAGTGATGGCAATTTGCGGTCGATAGTATAATTGAGGGCCGCACGAATCAAACGCTCCGAACCTTCTTTGGACACCGGTTTTATACCGAATGAACTGGATTGAGGAAAGCGAATCTTGGTAACACCCATTTCATCCTGCAAAAAAGCGCGCATTTTTTCCGCCTCGGGGGTGCCGTACATATATTCAATTCCGGCATAAATATCCTCGGTGTTTTCACGGAAAATATGCATATCAACTTTCGATGGGTCCTTTACCGGACTGGGAACGCCTTTAAACCAGCGAACCGGCCTCAGACAAACGTATAAATCAAGCTGTTGTCTCAGTGCGACATTCAGAGAACGGATTCCTCCGCCCACCGGAGTGGTAAGTGGACCCTTGATGCCAACGATATATTTTCTAAAATCCGCCAGGGTTTCTTCTGGTAGCCAGTTTCCGGTTTTATTAAAGGCTTTTTCGCCAGCCAGCACCTCTTTCCAGTTTATTTTGCGTTTATTGTCATAGGCTTTAGCCACTGCTGCATCAAAAACCCTTACCGATGCTGCCCAGATATCCGCACCTGTGCCATCACCTTCTATAAAAGGAATTGTAGGTTGATTCGGTACTTGCAGCACATTGTCTTTTATCGTAATTACTTGATCATTCATTCGCACGTCAAAATTTAAATTAGGAATGTAAAAATACAAATATACTCAATATAATACGTATATTGAAACAGATTGAACTAACAAACCTGAAATTATTTTGTTTGAAGGGCAACCGATACCTTTATTGTAAAACTATGATCGCTCCGGGTTTTAGCACACTTCCTGCCGCTTTGACTGCCAGAGTACCTCCCGGAAAGGGACTGGTGGTATTCGATGGATACTGTACATTGTGCAGCAGTAGCGTGCGTTTTTTGTTACACATTGATCGGCATAAAAAACTATTTTTCTCTGCCGGGAATGAGTTGCAAATATTTGATGATGGTGAAACAGGTACCATAATTTATTATAGCAGGGGCATAATATTCAGCCGTTCTAATGCCGTGGTTGCTTTGCTGAAAGATATTGGCGGATTTTGGAAACTTATGGGATCCTTAATCGGTATTGTTCCACCCAATTTTCGCGATAGCATATATCGATGGGTGGTACGCAACCGCTTCCGGTGGTTCGGCAAGCGTAGCACCTGCTTTTTGCCCGGACCTGAAAATATGCATCGTTTTATATAGTGTGATTTTTACAAAATTGCTTACTTTTGCCTGCCTGTTGTTTAAGAGACCGATTAACTGCCTTTTATGAAGAAAAATTTCCGTACTACGCTTATTGCCTTTCTCCTGCTTTTTGTTGCACTGCCTTTTGTTCATGCCCAGGATGGTATGGTGCGTGGCTTTGTTTATGAAAAAGAGACTGGTGAGCCTGTCATCTTTACCAATGTATATCTTTACAAAACAAATTTTGGGTCTGCTACCGATGTAAATGGTTATTTCACTATTTCACGCATTCCTGACGGAAATTATACACTCATGGTTACCTATCTGGGTTATGATACCTTACAGGAACCCATTACCATAAAAGGAAATACTGTAATTACCCGCAAACTTTTTCTTACCAAAGCTGCTTTTAACCTTGGCGAAGTGCAGATTACTGCTGACAGGTCAGAGGCGCGCAGTGAAACCCGTACTTCGGTGGTAAAGCTTACTCCTAAAGTAATTAGCCGTATTCCAACCCTTGGAGGGCAGGCTGATTTGGCGCAATATCTTCAGGTGCTTCCGGGGGTGATTTTTTCGGGCGATCAGGGTGGACAACTCTATATCAGGGGGGGATCACCCGTGCAAAATAAGGTGTTGCTCGATGGCATGATCATATACAATCCTTTCCATTCAATCGGACTGTTTTCGGTATTTGATACAGATATTTTGCGTAATGCCGATATCTACACCGGCGGGTTTGGTGCACAATATGGAGGACGCATTTCATCGGTGATGGACCTGACTACCCGTGATGGAAATAAAAAAAGGATGGCCGGAAAATTTGGTGCCAGCACTTTTGGTGCAAAGCTGATGCTCGAAGGACCATTGGTGAAACAAAAAGACGACAATGCAGGAAGCGTTTCTTTCCTGATTTCAGCTAAAAATTCTTATCTCAAACAAACATCCGATCTGATATACAATTATATTGATACTACCGGATTGCCGTTTAATTATACCGATTTTTATGGCAAGGTTTCTATAAACAGCGCCAATGGATCAAAGGTGAATTTTTATGGATTTAATTTTAACGACAAAGTTGACTACACCGATCTGGCTTCCTACCTTTGGAACTCATCGGGAGCGGGGGCAAACTGGGTAGTTATTCCCGGAAATAATCCGGTATTGCTCGAAGGAAACTTCGCTTATTCAACTTATCACAGCGAAATGAATGAAGGGGATCTGCCTTCACGCAGCAGCGAAATCAATGGCTTCAACCTCGGACTCAGTTTTACTTATTTTCTGGGAAAAAATGAAATAAAATACGGACTTGAAATGCTCGGGTTCCGCACTTCTTTTGATTTTTCAAACAGTGTGGGACGGAAAATCAGCCAGCAGGAAAATACCACCGAACTGGCCGGATTTGTGAAATATAAATTAACACAAGGTAAACTTTTATTTGAACCGGGGATACGTGTGCAATATTATGCCTCTTTGTCCAATTTTTCTCCTGAACCCCGGCTGGCCCTGAAATATAACTTTACCGACCGTTTTAGAATGAAAATGGCGATGGGATTGTATTCTCAGAATCTGATGAGTGCAAATACCGACCGTGATGTGGTAAACCTCTTTTATGGATTTCTTTCGGGACCCGATAATTTGCAGTCAGAATTTGACGGGGATAAAGTGAAGCATAAATTACAGAAATCTGAGCATATTATTCTGGGTGCTGAAGTGGACCCGTTTAAAAATGTTACTGTAAATGTGGAAGTCTATTACAAAAATTTTTCGCAACTGACGAATATCAACCGTTACAAGATATTTGAAGACGAAACCGGCAGCTATAGTGATAAGCCTGAATACCTGCGCAAGGATTACATCATCGAAAACGGAGATGCCTCCGGTCTGGATATTTCATTAAAATTCGACGACCGTAAGGTTTACCTTTGGGCGGTTTACTCTCTGGCCTGGGTCAATCGCTATGATGGCCAGATAGAGTATGTTCCGCATTATGACCGTAGGCACAATGTAAACCTGGTGAGCTCGTATCGTTTTGGAAACAAGCAGTTGTGGGAATTTAATGCCCGATGGAATTTCGGTTCCGGATTCCCTTTTACCCAAACTCAGGGATACTATGAAAAACTCACTTTTGGACAGGGTGCGGGCACAGATTACCTGACGGATAATGGATTTCTGGGTATTCAGTACGCTGCCTTAAATAAAGCCCGCTTACCTTATTACCATCGCCTCGACCTGAGCCTGATGCGGCGCTTTGAACTTGGAAAACACAGTATTCTTGAGCTAAATCTCAGTGTGACCAACATTTATAATCGCGATAATATTTTTTACGTGAACCGCATTACCGGCGATAAAGTATATCAACTTCCGATTATGCCCAGCTTCGGGTTATCTCTTTCATTTTAAGTTGGTTTAACCGGATTTATTATTCCTTGCTTTTGGAATCGATAATGATGGTTACCGGGCCGTCATTTGTTAGCGAAACCTGCATGTTGGCACCAAAATATCCGGTAATGACCGGACATTCGGTGATCTCTTGAATCTGCTTTACAAACAGCTCATACAATGGAATGGCCTGTTCCGGGCGAGCTGCCCTGATGTAAGCAGGACGGTTTCCTTTACGGGTGCTGGCATGTAGCGTAAACTGACTCACTACCATAATTTCTCCGCCAACTTCTGTCACCGAAAGGTTCATTATTCCGGCTTCATCGTCAAATATTCGTAAACGGGCCACTTTGGAAACCAGCCATTCCACATCGCTTTCATCATCACCGGTTTCTACACCAAGCAATACCAATAATCCCTTGCCGATTTTATTTTCTGAATTTCCGGCGCTGCTTACCGCGGCCGAACTTACCCTTTGAATCACCACCCTCATATTATCTAACTTTGCTCAATTAAATTAATCCCACTCGGTTTCTTCAAAATAATCGTCATTCAGTATGCCCAGGTAGTTTTTATACCTGCCCGGATCGATTTCGCCTTGTTCCAGTGCTTTCTTAACGGCACATCCGGGTTCATGCACATGGGTACAATTGCTGAACTGGCACTGATGCATCAGGTTGCGCATTTCCGGAAAGCGCTCTGCAACCTCCTGCTTGTCAAAATGAACCAGTCCGAACTCCTTAATGCCCGGTGTATCTATAATAAAACCTCCAACGCGCAGGGGAAGCATTTCTGCAAAAGTCGTCGTATGTTTGCCCTTGCTATGATAAGCAGAGATGTCTCCGGTTTTTCTCATCAATCCCGGTTCTATGGCATTGATAAGTGCGCTCTTGCCCACTCCGGAATGTCCGCTGAGTAAACTCACCTTTTCACGGAATAATGTCCTGGCTTCTTCAAGCCCAAGACCGGTGATGGCTGAGGTTTTGATGCAGGCGTAGCCAAGATGGCGGTAAAGATCAATCATCCATCCAAGGTGTTCCATCTGATCGGAATCATACAGATCGCATTTATTGAAAATAATGGCAGCAGGAATGTGGTAGGCTTCGGAAGTGACCAGAAAACGGTCGATAAATCCTGTGGAAGTGCGGGGCTGCGCCAGGGTGACCATAACCACAGCCTGATCAATATTGGCTGCTATTATGTGTGATTGCTTGGACAGCCGGGTAGCTTTACGTATAATGAAATTGTGCCGGGGATCAATACGGGTGACCATGCCCGCTTTAGACTGACTATCGGTAATGAATTGCACTTTATCACCTACCGCAACCGGATTGGTAGAACGAATGCCCTGTATCCTGAAATTGCCTTTCAACTTGCACTCCACCATTTCACCATCGGGGGCCATCACCGTAACCCAACTTCCGGTGGAACGCACCACAGTGCCGTTTCGGAAGTTTTTTGTATTGTTAACCGGGGTTACTTTAGTCATGATGGAAGAATATTTTTGCAAAATAAGCCATTATACCATTTCAGAGAGATAAATATTGTATTTTTGTTTATAATAGTTTATACTTTTGCTTACAAATACCGGCAATAGCTCCAGAGAAGTAGTCGGAAAAATTATTTCTTTTTTTTTAAAAAAAACAAAATATGGACATTCGCTATCTCTTGTTATTGATCTCTCCGGTTCTTTTTGTGCTGTTGTTGCTTTTGGTTAAGAGAAGGTATCCTACCATGGGTTATCGTTTATTGATGCGGTCTGCGGTGTATGGACTGCTCATCATCATACCGGTTATTGCCCTGGACTGGCTGGCCAGAGAGTTTAATGTGGATGGCAGCCATGGAATACGAAGAATGTTTTTTTATTCCTTTATCGTGGTGGGCTTTGTAATTGAAACGGCAAAATTTCTGCCACTAATCTTTGATATTACCCGAACCCGTTCATTTCTGGGTGCGGAAGAAGGCATTATTCAAACCACAGCCATGAGCCTGGCCTTTACCACATTATATGCTGTTTACGGCATGTTTATGATGGCCGGAGGGAATAGCGATCTTATCTTCCTCATTACCATGCCGTTTATGAATGTAATATTTTCCATTATTCTGGGCTTTTTTATCGGAATGGGAAAAATGCGGCGCAACCGGTTTGTTGATTCCATGACCGGCTTGGGTGCTGCCATATTTTTTCATGGGATCTATCGCTTCACGCTGTTGAGTGATGATGGTATGTTTTTGATTATTTTCGCAGCAGGATCTCTTCTTATCGCTGTAATTCTACTCCGCAGAAGCGTATATATACGTCCCGATTCAAACTAAGCGGTACATTTTGCCGGGCAGACAGCGCACCAACCCTTCAAATTCAAGGTTGAGTAAAGCACCGGCTACTTTACTGGCAGGCAGGGTAGTTTCATGGCAGAGCTTGTCCATGCTGCAGTCCCCGTGTTGTTGTAGCAGTTGCACCAGTGATTCTTCTTCGGGTTTAAGCTGAACAAAAAGCTTGCGCTGAACTGCCTGTCTGGGCTTTTCTTTATCCCAGTTCATAATATAACGGATGTCGGCAGCCGATTGTACCAGCGCAGCACGGTTGGTTTTTATAAGCTGATTACATCCTTCTGATAAAGGATCACCTACCCGTCCGGGTACCGCAAACACATCGCGATTATATGAATTGGCGATGTCGGCCGTAATCAGTGCGCCACCTTTCTTACCTGCTTCTATCACAACTGTGGCATCTGCCAGACCGGCAATAATGCGGTTGCGTTTGGGGAAATTTTCACGGTCAGGTTTGGTGCCATTCAAAAATTCGGTCACCAGACCGCCTTGATCCAGCATCTTGCTGGCCAGCATTTGGTTGAGAGGAGGATATATCCGGTCGAGGCCATGCGCCAGAATGCCAAAAGTACTTAGCTCATTGTCGAGTGCCGCCTTATGTGCACAGGTATCTATTCCATAAGCCAGCCCGCTGACAACGACTAAATCCGGTTCATTTAGTTCGGCAATTAAACCTTGGCAGAAGGTTTTGCCATAATCGGTAGCCTTGCGGGTACCTACAATGCTGATGATGCGTTTCGCATTCAGATTGCCATTGCCCAGCCAGTATATCATTACCGGACTATCGGTGCAATGTTTCATCCGTTCCGGATAATCCACATCGGTGAAGAAGCTGGTTTTTATATTGTGTCTGCGGATAAAAGTAATTTCTTCCTGAGCGCGTTCCATAAATGGTTTCGGATGCAGCAGCGGGTCAATCACTGATCGTGACATACCTTGAATGGCTGAAAGTGCTTTGCGCGATTCTTTAAAAACCGCTTCCGCAGTGCCCGACAAGGCTATCAGCTTGCGGGCATTGATGTCACCAATGCCCGGAATCAGCGTGATGGCTATCTGGTGAAGTAGGGTATGTTCGTTGGTTAAACTCATGCAAGGCTAAATTACATACTTTTCTAATATTTACTGCAAGCGGATAGTCCTATATTTGCAAAAAAATAATGTGAAACCTGCTCCGGTTATTCTTTTAAGCCCGTTGGATTGGGGTTTAGGGCATGCCACCCGCTGCATTCCCATCATCAACCTGCTTTTGCAACAGGGGGCCAGAGTTCTTGTTGCCGCTGAAGGAGGCCCTGCCACCATACTGCATGAGGCATTTCCACAGCTAACTATTATCCCGCTCAAAGGTTATAACGTTCGCTATCATCGTACCATCCCCGCAGGTTTCAAGCTGATTTTTAGTGCATGGCGTATTGTGCTTGCTATTGTGCGCGAACACCGCACAATTAAGAAAGTGATAAATGATTATAAAATAGATGCCATTATTTCTGACAACCGCTATGGCTTATGGCATCCAAAGGTTCACAGCATTTTCATCACCCATCAGCTCAATATTATTTCGCCGGTGTTTCCAGGATTGATTAATCCGGTGCTGGCTGCTTTGGTCAGGTTCTTCATTAAAAAATTTGATGTCTGCTGGATACCTGATTACGAAGGTCCGCTCAACCTTTCGGGGAAACTTTCCCACGACAGGCCATTGCCGGAGAATGCACAATTTATCGGTCCACTGAGCCGGTTTAGAGCCATGCCATTGCCTGACGCATTTATACAAAGCTTTGACCTCATTGCCATTGTTTCAGGTCCGGAGCCACAAAGAGGGATTTTTAGAAAATTGCTGCTTGACCAATTGCCGCTTCCAGGCTTAAGCAGTCTGATTGTAGGCGGTGTTCCGGGAAATATTCAAATGGTAGCTTTGGCCGATGGCCTGCATGAAGTAGGTCATCTCCCTGCAGAAGCACTTTTTAAATTGCTTGCTTCAAGACCGGTGGTCGTCTGTCGGGCAGGCTATTCTACGCTTATGGATATTGAAGTTACCGGCAATCCTGCCCTATTGATTCCAACCCCTGGACAGACGGAACAAGAGTACCTGGCCCGGAAACTAAATGAATATGAAGGTTACGTCTATTATCCGCAAAATGAATTTTCTCTGGCAAAGGCTTATGCCGGGTTGAAAGGGCAGGTGCCTAAGCAGATTCGAAGATATGATACAATTATTGAAGATACATATATCCGGGATCTGATACTATTTCTTGCAAGTAAAAATAGCTGATAATGCTATGTAGTCTCTCGGCAGGGGAAATAAGGGTTATGCTAAGGCCGATCTTAGATGTTCAATTTCATTGTTTTTCTCCGGATCGCCTGCCTGATAGTGTAAAAACCCAAGCATGGCAAAAAAGCGATCAATAATGGCCACATCATTCATAGGCTGAAAAACTGAATCTTTAATTTTTATTTTGACCCGCCGGAACAGGGATATGATTTCATTCTTAGTAAAAACGCCTCCCTTGTTTTCGGGATTTATGTAAAAGGAGACCTGCTTTTCGCCATCCATCTGCGTTGTGGCCTCATTTACCCATGCCATCACAAATTTTTCACCAGGCAACACCAATCCATAAACGGGTAAATCCAATTGCCTGGCTATAAGGCAATACAACATACCCAGGGCATGCGAATTTCCCGCTCTCGTTTCCAGCAGATTGTTGATGAACAGGTGACGTATTTCCATGTCTTGATGAGAAAGGCACTTAAATTGATAAATATCGAAAAAGATATGATTGAGTACTTTGATTTTTTCAAGTGGCGTAAGGTTATTGTTTAACTCCAGCCAGGCATCCCGGTTAAGCTGAAATACCAGGCCTCTCATTTCTGCCGCATCCAGGTGTGGATAATGGTAGCGGGTAAAGAGAATGAATCCTTCCAGAGGGTCGTTATCCGTTAAGGTTGACCATGTATGCAGATCCTGGTACAACTTTTCCAGTTGTATATCGTGAATAATATTTTCGATGCGCTGCTGCATCAGTTCGTCAAATGAATTCTCCCAGGCCTGCTCCAGCAGTGGCACGGCTCCGGAACCATATACAAATATATGCTCACGGACTTTGGCAAAGGCCTGCTGATCGGGCTCATCCAACAGGCTGATAAGGGCCTGCAATTCGGTATTGAAGTCTGATGTTTGGCTCATGCTTGAGTGTTTGATGCAAAAATCGGGATTATGGCGTTAGTTACCGTCAAAAGTTATCAACATTTTATAGGCTGATCGTTAGAAATCAGCAGGTTGATTTAAAGACGTTCCATCCTTTCGAGTAAGGTTTCAATCAGTTTCTTAATGGTTACCTGATAGTCCTTACTGTAAGTCTGTGTTATCCGGTTAGCAATAATGGCACATACGGTCAATGTCTGATGTCCAAGTAACCTTCCAAGCCCATATAAGGCAGAGGTTTCCATTTCAAAGTTGATGATCCGTTTTCCTGAAGCATTGAAATTGGTGAGTGCCAGGTTAAGATCAGTATGTTTAGCAGGCAAACGTAATACCCGCCCCTGCGGTCCATAGAATCCGGGCGCTGTAGCTGTAATTCCCCGGACAAAATCATGGGCAATTATTTTAAGCAAATGTTCAGAAGCGGCAACAACATAGGGGCGTGGAAACTCATGATTCCATGAAGTCTGATCCACGAAAGCTTTGGTCAGTTCTGTGTCAATTACCGTAGGAGCATCCCGGTAATAATAAAGCATACCATCCAGTCCAATTCCATGGGTAGAGGCTACCATGCTATCTACCTTAATATCCGTCTGAAGCGCACCCGATGTACCCAATCTTATAATATTCAAAGGGGTGTGTTCTTTTTTAGGCACGCGCTTCTGCAAGTCAACATTGAAGAGCGCATCAATTTCATTGAGTACAATATCAATATTGTCGGTACCCATTCCGGTGGAAAGTACCGAGAGTCGTTTTTTCCCTATGTAACCGGTATGTGTAAATATTTCACGGTTTTGGCGTTTTAATTCAATTCGATCGAAATAAGCTGAAATCACCGGCACTCTTCCCGGATCTCCAACCACTATGATGTCATGTGCCAGTTCTCCCGGGCTGAGGTGTAAATGATAAATACTACCGTCGGAATTTAATATGAGTTCAGATGATCCGATACTAACCATAATGATAATTCGTTTGTTATACTTTAGGCCCGAATTTTTCCGGCCATAGGTTGCAAAGATAGACAAATCCTTTTTTATGCATATTCTTGTTCCATATGATTTTGATGCTCAAACCGATAAGGCGCTGCAGCAAGCGGTTCACCTGGCTTCACGCTCAAAAGGTCGCATTACTTTGTTGTATGTTTTTGAAAATCAAAGCATATTGAGTGCCATTTTTGGCAATGACCGTAAAAAGGAGTTGTTTGGCAGGCTGGCCGATAAGCTGGAAGCCCTGGCTGTAAACCTATCCCTGAAGACAGGAATTGATGTAAATATCCGGCTTGAACAGGGCCGCATTGGCCATGAAATAGCAGCAGTAGCAAAAGAAACCACCGCTGATCTGGTGGTAATGGGTACCCGGAGCAGTAACTTTGCAGGAGATGAGATATTAGAAATTGGTGCCAATACTTCGAGGGTAATCCGGCTGGCCCCCTGCCCGGTTATCAGCATCAGCGGACATGCTCACTATGAGGGCTTGCGACAGATCATGCTTCCTTTTGATCAGCATGCCGAAACTACCCAAAAGATCAATTGGGCTATAAAGTTGGCGAAAATATATGACTCCGGTATTCGGTTGGTTTCCGCACTTCCCGATTTGGCTGCTGCTCAGGAGAAAAAGGAAACGGCCGAACATATGGCTAAAGCCGAGGCGAAAATAAAAAAAGCAGACATTCCCTGTGAAAAAACAGAAATTGAACCCGTAACCGAAGATAAAACCCTGGTAAATGATCTGTTAAAATATGCCACCTCTGTTGGCGACATTGACCTGATTATTATTATGACCCAGCGCGGACCGGCTTTCGTTGACTTTTTTGTGGACTCACAGGCCCAGGAATTTATCCGTTGCTCGGATATTCCGGTCATGACTATTATTCCCGGAAAGGAAGACTAATTTAATAGAAAAAAAATTTCCGGTAACTGAGGGTCATAAACTTTATTTCTTTAAATTTACCAACACAAATCCTTTATCGATCATGAAAAGAAAAATATGGGTAGTTACCCTGCTGGTTGTAGCGATATTATTGGGAATACTTATGTGGTGGCGATACTATTTTGTGTTTGGGGAAGGGGTTAAAGCCGGCACCCTGAACTTTTTTGTTCGTAAAGGTTATGTTTTTAAAACCTGGGAAGGAAGATTGATTCAGGAGGGTTTCAAAACGGAAACAGCAGGCGCTATGCAGAGCAATGAATTTGAGTTTAGTGTAGTTAACGATAGTATCGCGAAAATACTTGAGTTGCAGGGAGGTAAATTTGTGGAACTGCGCTACAAGGAATATTTACATGCCTTACCCTGGCGGGGAATGAGCACCTATGTGGTGACAAACATAGTGTCCATGCACGAAAAACCAGCGAAACCAGGTGAACTGCCATTTCCTGTAGTGCCTTAATCAGACGTGAGGGGTGATCAGTTATCAGTGATCGGTGATGAGTGATCGGTGGGTGTTTTGTTGATTTGTGGCCTGTCCGCCCGCCTAAGGCGGAGCGGGATTTGTTGAGTAATCCGGTCCAAACAGGTTTTCCGGTGCCTGAGCCGAGTCGAAGGCAACCTGTTAGGTCTGAATTGTCGAGGAAGAGAAAAGTAAAAAGTAGGAAGTGAGAAGTAGGATGTTCTGGGATTTGGGTACTCGGTTCGGAGTTAGGGCAGATAGGTTCCCCGTTAAGCTTTAGGAATCAGGTAGTTAGAAATTTACCCCCATCCCCGTGTCCCCCCGTCCCCTTGTCTCCCCATCCCC
>JAVEQP010000002.1:14601-80024 GCA_034007585.1 Lentimicrobium sp.
TGTTCTGGGATTTGGGTACTCGGTTCGGAGTTAGGGCAGATAGGTTCCCCGTTAAGCTTTAGGAATCAGGTAGTTAGAAATTTACCCCCATCCCCGTGTCCCCCCGTCCCCTTGTCTCCCCATCCCCGTGTCCCCCCATCCCCGTGTCCACACTACCTTACCACTCAAAAATATCTGCTCTTTTCAAAGGTCGGCGGTCTGCATGCCATTGGAAATTGCGCAGCAGCAGTTCGGAAGGACTTATCTCCTCTTCGGGCAGGAGTTCGGCATTGGGCTTTTCAATATATACAATTTGCTTCATCTTACGGTCTTTCAGTCTGATTTGTATATTGCTTGAAAAGGCTTTATTAATTCCGGTAAGTGTACCGTCTTCTTCCCGAAACCAGTATAGGGTTTCTGAATTGCCTTTTACCTTGATGAGCCTGAGTTCATCATCGTTAACAAATCCAATCATATCCCGTCCCTTGATCTGATTGTACCCACTGCCCATAGTATCGCGTGAAACAATAAATGAATTCTGGAAAAGAAATATTTGCTTAACCGACTCTTCACCCGTAAGTACATGTATAGTGTCGGCAGTTAGTTGATTGTCATCAGCCCAGATAATAGGTGAACCCGTCATCCGCATGGTGGAATCGCTGAAGGCATAAATCAGTGAATCACACAATCCCTGAAGGTCGGAGCGGTAAAATTTTACATGATAAAAAGCAAAGATCTCACGGGTTGTTTGTGCTGAATCGAATGTAGCCCTAAGGGTATCTGCATGCAGGAAAAGAGTGTCATTCTTATCAATAAGCAGTGCCTCCGCCCGTTGGGTAATCATGGTGTACCCCACTGATTTCTGATAAAGGGCGTAGTGACCGTTCACCAGCATATTCTGGACAGTATCAATTACCTGAATATTTCGAAATGCTTGCCCATACCCGTTGGTGCGTTCGTAATATAAACTGTCGCCGGTGAGAATCTGATCTCCATTTCTGACCCGCGCATTTTCATTAAACTCGGCAATGTCAGTTACTGTATTGTACCATCCATTTTCGGCATAAATATCCGTATCCTCACCCTTGATGGTGGTGGGACCCTGGAACCATGAAATTTTGCTTCGCGTATTGTACTGTAGGGTGTCAGAGTTGATAACATAATCGGGATTAATCAGGACAACCTGATCTTTAAAGAAAAAATCTTTAGTATTGGTATGATAGTACCCTCTTTTACTGTCAAGGGTGTTCTGATCATTTACTATGTGTCCACCAGTGAGGTAAAAGGCAATTTCAGTATTTCGGTCAAAAATAAGTTTGTCGGTAGTAAGTACGGTTTGTTTATCAATAAGTCTAACATTATCGAACACCTCTGCTATCCGCGTTTCGCCACTGTAATAGATGGAGTCGCCATAAAGGTTAAGGGTGTCACTCGCTTCAATGTGCACATTGCCATAGGCTTTCATGCTGTTGCTTGCATTGTTGAGGTGAGCTGAATCGCAATACATTAAAGCGCCCTCATGCTCAAAAATTGCATTTCCTTTAATGCGCTGAACGTCAGCACCTAATGCTTTGTTGTAGGTCATTATATCGGCTTGAATCAGCTTAATCTTCCGCGATTGCTGGCCAAGCAATGCGGCAGGAAGCCAGAGCAGTAACCCTAAGTAAATAAATTTAAAATTGGATGGCATAAAGCAAGTTCACCTTATGGTGCAAAAGTATGGATAATAATGTGGAAATCTTATTCAAACCAAAGCGGTTTGAAAAGAAAATTAAAATAATCAATGAAAAAGGGACAGGATGTTACAGATTTGCTTAAAAAACTTTAACTTTGATAGGATATTTTCAATGTATTGAATCCTTTAACTTAAAAATAACATTATGAAACAGCTCTATTCTGCAATTTTTCTTCTGCTTAACCTGTTGCTTTCGGCCATACTATTGCCGGCCCAGAATACTGCAGGCTATAAGCTTAGTTTGAATGATGATGGTACCCTCAGCCGTTCAGAAGCTACTGTGGCTGATCCGGAAAAGCAACCTACAATCGTGTATGATGTGCTGCCTGGTTTTCCGAAAAGAATGCTGGCCAATCCGAGTTTTAAAAATACCCGGGGCGCTACGTTGGCCGACATTAATAATGATGGTACTCAGGAAATATTGGTGGGTGCCTGGGATACGCTTTTTGTGTATAATGGAAACGGTAATCTTCTCTGGAAGAAGAAGCTTAGTGGAACTACCATTCTGCCTCCGAGCGTAGCCGATGTGAATAATGACAATATCCCCGAGATCATTGTAACTACCGGTGGAATACCGGCTGCAGGGAGGGTATATCTCCTGGATGAAATGGGTAATGACTTGCCGGGATGGCCGCTAAATTTCAATAATCACTGGATGATAAATGCACCTGTGGTTGCCGACATTAATGGAGATAAAAAGATGGAAATCCTTTTTGACGAGCGTGTAAATTCAACTCAGGGGTTTATTCATGCAGTAAAAGTTAACGGGGAACCGTTTAATGAAAACTGGCCGGTGGAATTGCCCGGGACACCTGCATTCACGCCTTCTGTAGGCGATATTAATCGCGACGGGATTCCCGATATCGTCATTGGCATATCTTCGGGAGAGCTGTATGTGCTTGATACTAATGGATTAGTGCTCAATGGTTTTCCCATGGTACAAAATGGTAGCAAGCTCAGCTATCAGTCGCCTTTGCTGGCTGATATTACTCACGATGGCTTTCTGGAAATCATTGGCAGCCGGCATGGGGATGCACCCGACTATTACGTGGCTCGCCAGGATGGAACCTATGCTCCGGGCTGGCCTTATGCCTTGCCGGGATGGACCTATTCGCCGCCAACAGTAGTAGATAGCGATCGTGACGGAGCCTACGAGTTGTATTTCGGGCATCCGCAAACTTCGGATACAGAACCTTTGGATGTGATTTTTGGCTTTCATGAAGATGGAAGTATGCTTCCGGGTTTCCCCATTAAAAAATATGGTGGTAACGAAGGCGTAATTACCGTGGCTGATATCAATGCTGACTTTGTGCCTGATCTGATCTTTACCAGTAATATGACCGATAGTGAAGGTTATGGTTACGTTCATGCTTACAGCCTTGATGGAAGCGGTGAACTGCCCGGTTTTCCGCTGCGTCCGCGTGGATTTACTTTCTTAGGTGCAGCCCTTATCGGGGATGTGAACAATGATGGATTTATGGATCTTACTGTACCCACCTATACTGCCACCTTTGGCGGCGGAATCGACAGTGCTTACCTGTATGTGTATGACCTCCAATATTTTTATAATCCGGCAGAGTTACAATATAACGCATACAAAGGATCCAATGCCCGTGATGGCAACAGGGCTTTGCTCAATACCGGCATTGCAAATCGCAGATCGGGAGATAACCCGCTTAGATTATATCCTAATCCGGCAAGGGAAGAGGTGAGGTTTATGGCGGAAATCAACCTACCTTACGCCCAGTTGCGGATTAATGATCTTTCCGGAAGATTACTGTTTCAGCAATCCATGTCATTAACGGCGGGACAGGAACAACGCATTGATGTGTCATTCCTAAGCAGAGGTATGTATGTGGTAATGCTTTCGGATGGCCGGCAACTGAGAACAGGGAAGCTATTGATCAACTGATTGGTTTTAACGGGTGATGGGGTTCGGGAGTTTACCCAACAGGTTTTCTTCAAATCTGTTGGGTTTGTTGAAGGGTTGATGAATTGAACTTCAATGGTTTGATGAAGGTAGGCCAATGATTTAATGAAGATCTGAGCAAACGGCTCACCAACCAGGGCTAAGGGCAATAGTCATAAGCTGTAAATCAAGATTTGGGGCGGATTTAATGGGTAATTGGAAATCTGAATGGTGTTTGTCCCAATTCACTATGGGATTGCAACCTCTTATGGAGGGCTGAACCATGCCATTAGCTGCCTAAGCAGGAATAAAATACTGAAAACAGTCACTTTGGAAATCCATACTTTGCCTTCAAAAAAAACTCCGCCCGCTTGTTTGTTTTTCGAAAAAATGGTGTAGGTTTACACCACTCTAAACCTTATGCCTCAGCCAGATGAAGAAAGTGTTAAGTCCGAGGGAGAATTATGATAAAACCTGCCTCGAAGCCGGATTTGTACCCTTACAGGAAGCCACCCCGGAAACCTATGATCGTATAGGTTTCATGTCAGGACTCGAAGTACACCAGCAATTAAAAACCAAAGAAAAGCTATTCTGCCATTGTCCGGCCGGCATCTATAATAAGCCAGAGGTTTATGATGCCGAAGTGATTCGCCATATGAGGCCGACACTCAGCGAGTTGGGCGAGTACGATGGGACCGCACTGATGGAATTTAAAACCCGTAAAAACATTATTTACCGGCTTAAGAATGAAACCACCTGTACCTATGAGGTGGACGATACTCCGCCTTTTCCGCTTAACAGGGAGGCGTTAAATATCGCTATTGAAATTTCGCTGCTCTCAAAATTCAATATTGTGGGTGAAGTCCACATTACGCGAAAGCAATATCTGGATGGCAGCATTCCTACCGGGTTTCAGCGCACAGCAATCATTGGTGTAGAGGGGGAAATTCAACTAAAACATAAGAAAGTCCGGCTGATTCAGCTTAGCCTCGAAGAGGATTCCTGTCGTGAAGTTTCCGATATAGGGCACACCCGTATCTATCGTACTGACCGCCTCGGTATGCCCCTTATTGAAACGGTGACTTATCCTGATATGGTTACCCCTGCAGAGGTAAAGGAAGCTTGCGATTATATCCGGTTTTTAAACCGCAGCACCGGCAAGGTGAGGACAGGGATAGGGGCGGGGCGCCAGGATGTAAATGTGAGCTGCCGGGGAGGTTCAAGGGTAGAGATTAAAGGCGTAGCACATACCAGGTGGATTCCTCAGCTTACGCACATTGAATGTTTCAGGCAATGGTCATTGCTTTTATTGCGCGATAAACTTTGTAAATCTATACCTGACCACAATACCTGGACATGCAGCCATGTTGAGCTCGACTATCATGAACATCATTTTAATTATGGGCCACTGGCGCAGACAAGGAACGCTGGACATAAGATAATGGCCATTAATCTCCCCGGATTTGGTCTGGCCCTCTCGCATTTTACCCAGCCCGGCAAAATGTTCGCCGATGAACTGGCCGACCGACTGAAGGTAATTGCCTGTCTCGAAAAACCGAATTTAGTACACACCGCTCAATTTGAACCGGATGTGGAGGAGAAGCAGTGGGAAGCTGTTCGAAAGCTGCTGGGTTCCGAAGATGATGATGCTCAGCTTATTATCTGGGGAAGTGAGGAGGACATGCCCACCGCACTGGAAACCATAGAAGAACGTTGTAAAATGGCTTTTGCAGGTATTCCCAATGAGACTCGCAAGTCTTTTGAAGAGGGTACCACTATTTTTGAACGGGTGTTGCCCGGTGCTGACCGTATGTATCCGGATACCGACAGTGCACCCATTCCTCTGGAAGATGAAACCATAGAAAAGCTGGGACAAAACCTGCCCCAGGAGATTGCCGATCGCTATAATATCCTGCAAAAGTGGCGTGTACCCGAAGATACTTATACGTATATTTTTAAAAACGATCTTTTCCCACTGATAGAAGAGATTGTTGAACAATTGGGTTGTGATCCCGCCTTCGTTGGTAAGCTTTTCGGACATAAACTAAAATTTATAGAAGGTCATATTACCCCGGTAGCTCCCTTTAAACCCCGGATAATATTTGCCTTGCTTAAGTTTCTTAAAGACAATAAGCTGACCCCTGAACTTGCCTGGACGATGTTGCCGCTGGTGTATGAGCATCCAAAACTTGATTTTGAATCGGTACTCATTCAACTTAATTTTCAACGCACCAGCCGTGAAGTACTGTTGACTAAAGTACCCTTCCTCAGGGCTAAATTCAGTGAAATCAGGCATTCCGTGGATGCCATAGATGAAAGGGATTGGATTATGGGCCAGTTGAGGCGATCTGCCCTTGGGAATGTACCCCTGACCGAACTGGCTAAAAATCTTTAATTACTGAAAATGCAACCATCCTCACGCCGGGAGGCTTTTTTGAATTTCATCAATAAAAATATACTACATGAATGACGATTTTTTTCAGGGATACAAAGGAACAGCGCTTGAAACACTTAGGAAATTTAAAGTAAGGGTATGGGGACAGGCCGATGTTAAAACCACCCGGGGGACATTTACCGGTACCGTGCTTCCGCGGGCCGAAAATGATGACGATAAGCACATTGTGATGAAGATTGTCACCGGTTATAATGTGGGAATTGCGGTTTCGACCATCACAGATATGAAAGAAACCGGCTACAAAAAGGCCAATTACAAAATTCCGGAGAAGGAATTTCCCTATACCGAAGGATTACCTAAGGTAAAGCTCATCGGCACCGGCGGAACCATAGCTTCGCGGCTCGATTACCGGACCGGAGCGGTGATACCGGCTTTTTCTCCCGGCGAACTTTACGGTGCGGTGCCCGAACTGGCCCAGATTTGCAACCTTACTACTGAAAAAGTGTTTGCTGTATTCAGCGAAAATATGGCGCCTGATAATTACCGTAAGCTTGCGGTGGCTATTGGAAAAGAAATTGAAAACGGAGTGGATGGTATTGTAATCGGACATGGTACGGATACCCTGCACCATACCGCAGCCGCCCTCACGTTTATGGTGCAGAATCCACCTGTACCCATCGTACTTGTAGGTTCGCAACGCTCATCCGACCGGCCAAGCTCTGATGCTGCTCTTAACCTGATGCATGCCACTACGGCTGCCGGTCATGGCGATATTGCCGAAGTAATGGTTTGCATGTTCGGTCCTACCAGCGATGAATATGGATTTCTGCACCGGGGGACCAGGGTACGTAAAATGCACTCTTCTTACCGTTCAACTTTCAGAACATTGGGCGATACCCCCCTTGCCAAAGTTACCCGAAAAGGTGTGGAACCCATTAAAAAAGTGTATAATCACCGGCGGAAAGACCGCAATGTTACTATTTTACCCTATTTTGAAGAAAAAGTAGCCATCGTCTATTATTATCCCAACATGCAGCCCGATATTATTGATTCCCTGGTAAGCAACAATTATAAGGGAATTATAATTGCAGGTACGGGTCTTGGCCATGTAAATAAGCCGCTTTATCCGGCCATTGAACGTGCCCATGCTGCAGGCGTCCACATGTATATGACAGTACAAACATTATGGGGTTATGCCCATATGTTTGTTTACGATACCGGCCGCGACCTGATGGCGAAAGGTATAATACCTGCAGCCAATATGCTGCCTGAAGTGGCCTATGTTAAGTTGGGCTGGGCCCTGGGGCAGACCAACGATCCTGAAGAAGTTAAACATCTGATGCTTACTCCTGTAAATGATGAGATAACTCCCCGCGAACCTTACAATGGTTACCTCATCTATCAGGGTGGGGTCCCTGAAGTGGAGGACTTTATCCGTAAGGTGAGAAAGTGAAGCGGAGGCTTTAAACTGCTATCTTTGCAAATTATTCTCTTTAACCGGATGTGAGATAAGGTCAGTCATAAGGCTGTGGTTGAATTTGATTTATTCAACCGCTGTTAATTCCCCTGAACCTGGAATGTTAAAGCCTGACAGACTGATTTCAAGGAGGGCATCTTTGTTTTCTGTTATACACTCACTTTGGTCCGGTTAAGTATTAAATCATCTGGAATCTGCTTATGAAAATACGCTTCACAATCGTCCTGCTTTTTACTGTCACCATTGGTTGGTCTCAGGACACCCTTACCGTGATGCAATATAATTTGCTGAATTATGGCAATTACACTTCCTACTGCACGGCAACAAACAATTCACATGAACCAAAAGACGGCTATCTCAGGACAATCATTAATTACATAAAGCCAGATATATTTACTGTAAATGAACTGAGTCAATATGAGTTTTACCATGAGCGTATTCTTACAGAAGTGCTTAATTCCAGCGGACGAAATTACTATAACAGGGCGGAACAAACCAATATGGCAGGGTCATATATAGTCAATCAACTATATTATGATACCCGGAAACTGATATTCTACAATCAGAAAGTAATTCAAAGCCTGGTACGTGATATAAACCTTTACACCCTGTACGTTAAAAATGATGCCCTTCATAGGGGCGATACTACATTTATTAATTGTATTGTCGTTCATCTGAAAGCAGGAAATACCAGCAGCAATGCAGCCACACGGGCAACAATGATTAACAATACAATGGATTGGTTAAGCACCCGGGTGCTGCCGGGAAATTTTCTGTTCATGGGCGACTTTAACACCTATACCTCTGCTGAAATTGCCTACCAAAGCTTAATAAATCCACTCCCCGTTAATGCTGATTTCAAATTTTTCGATCCCATAGACAAGCCGGGAGCCTGGAATAATAACTACGACTTCCGATATTGGCATACTCAGTCGGTATCCGCTAACGGTAATGGATGCCAGTCTGGAGGAGGTATGGACGACCGCTTTGACTTTATCCTTGCTTCCTCAGCTATTATGGAAGGAAGCCTCGGTGCTAAATATGTGGAAGACTCCTATCATGCTGTAGCCCAGGATGGGCTGCATTTTAACAAATCAATTACCGATTCTCCAACCAATACCTCAGTGCCATCCAATGTACTTATTGCCCTTGGAAAGAACTCTGATCACCTGCCGGTAATAATGAAACTGCGTTTGAGTTCTTCCCTGCCCAATGCTGTGCGTGATGATGCCTGGCAAGGGATGGTTCAGTTGGTGCATGTTCCGGATAATCTGCCGCTATTGAGAATTACGGTGAATGAAGCCGACCATTATCGGTTAAGATTAATCGGAATTACTGGAGTAGTATTACATGAGGAATCTCTTGATCTTTCTCCGGGTACGAGTGAATGGACCCTTCCAATGAATGGTTTTTCACCAGGCTTTTATCTTGTCAGGCTGGAGAACAGGCAACGTCAGGGGGTTACTGTAAAGGTGGTGTGGTAATTATATTTTGTAATCCGCGTTCATCGGCTCTGACCGAAATCATAAGTTCTTCAGCCAGCTTCAGGTATTTCTCAACCCTTGAAGTTGCAGTTTCGAAACTGGAAAGCTGTCTTTTTCCATAAGCAATCATTTTTGCACCCTTAACCGGATCATTGACAACAGAAATAATTTTCCGGACAATATCCTCCGGATTAACCGGATCGAAATATACCGCTGCATCTTTGCAAACATTGCGTGCAAAAGGCAAGTCGGAAGTAAGGATAGGCAATCCCATTTTCATTGCTTCGGGGTAGGTGGCTGAAAAGCAGTCAAGCAACGAAGGCAGAAACATAAAATCACATTGCCGGTATAGATGGGGACATTCATTTACTTTTATTGGTCCGGCAAAGTGAATATATTTAAGATTCTCCTTGCTGATTTTAAGCTGTTCCGGCTGCACAGTCAGGATAAATTTTATCTTCAATTCAGGCTTAAGTTTTCTGAACAGAGTGATTACCGGATCGATAATGCTGAGGTTTTTATATAGATGATTAGCCGATACAGTAATCAACCGGACCTCCCCCGGAATCCGGGGTGGAAGCGTAATTTTGTCTGACCAGGCTGCAGGCTGATAATAGATGTTGCTCACCGTATTTGAAACCACAGAAATGCGGTCGGGGTTTATCGCAAATGACTTAATCATCCTTTCTCTTACCTCGTCGGTTTCAACCACCAGATGATCGGTGTTATGTAGGAAGAACTGTGTACGTATCTGGTTAATTAACTTTCGTTTTAAGAGCTCAAATCTGGGTACTTCCTTGAAATAGGGGGATTCCTTATAAATACTAAAAGGTATAGCATATCCTGCCAGATGGGGAGACTTGGGTTTCCAGTAGATGGGACCGAATACGGTAAAAACAGCGTCGGGATTGATTACTTTTTCAAGCAGAGCACTGCGTCTTAAGCGGCGTATTAACATCCATCCCCGGCTGAGCCAGCTCTTGCCCCGGGCATATCCTGAAAAACGATAAATATGAAAATTAGCCGGCAGTTGCTCAAGGTCTATTTGATTTTCCACCTCCGCCGATAAATACAAATAATACTCATGGTCGGGAAAATGCTTCAACTCATGAATTACCGATATTGCCACTTGTAATGGCCCAGCAATGTGTATGTTCGAGGCATTAATGAGTAGTTTCACTTTTAATCGTATTTACTTTTTGAATATTAAGAGTAAAGATACAATATTTTAATAAATTGAGTATAAATGCATGAATATTCAAGAATAAACTTTGATGGGCCGGAGCTAATTTTATTAATTTTGCCGCTTCCGGCCGCTGCCGGAATTTAAACCATGAGCTATGTTTGCTGAAATTGTTACGATAGGAGATGAAATTTTAATTGGTCAGGTGGTTGACACCAACTCAGCCTGGATGGCCGAACAACTTAATATCGTTGGTGTAAATGTAGCGCAGATAACCAGTATTGCTGACAACAGGGAACAAATTCTGGATACCCTGACTCAGGCTGCTGCCCATGCCGATGTAGTGCTCATTACCGGCGGCCTGGGTCCCACACGTGACGACATAACCAAACAAACGCTCTGTGAATATTTCGATACCAGACTGGTGTTGAATGTAGAGGCACTTAAAAATATAGAAAGGATTTTTGTTTCCAGGGGTTATGCGCTAACTCCTGTTAACAGTGCTCAGGCTGAGTTGCCTGAATCTTGTGATCCGCTAATTAACGCACAGGGTACTGCATCTGGCATGTGGTTTGAAAAGGAGGGTAAACTTTATGTCAGCATGCCGGGCGTACCATTCGAAATGAAGGGCTTGATGAAGGATTTCGTGCTCCCGCGGTTGGCTAAAATAAACAACAAGGTTGTATTGCACCGCACTGTGCTGACCCAGGGCGTTGGTGAATCCTTTCTTGCCGATAAAATCAGCGATTGGGAAGACACACTCCCGGCACACATCAAACTTGCCTATTTGCCCCAGCCCGGCATTGTTCGCCTGCGCCTGTCGGGTCGTGGGAAAAACAAAAAACTGATACAACTCGAGCTTGACAACAGGATTGAGGCATTATATAAAATAATACCGGATTTTATTTTTGGTGAAGGGGCCGATACCCTGGAAGGTTTATGTGGAAGCCTGCTTCGCGATCAAAACCTTACCCTGGCAACTGCAGAAAGTTGCACCGGCGGCTACATCGCTCACCTGATTACCAGTATTGCCGGCAGCTCTGATTATTTTAAAGGGTCAGTGGTTTCTTATGCCAATGAAGTGAAAGAGAAGGTTCTGGGTGTTTCTTCGGAATTGCTCAATGTTCAGGGTGCGGTGAGTGAAGAAGTGGTGGTTGAAATGGCTCAGGGGGCTAAAAAGTTATTAAATGTAGATTGTGTAATAGCCGTGTCAGGCATTGCAGGGCCGGGCGGCGGCAGCCCCGAAAAACCGGTGGGCACCATTTGGATCTGCCTGATTACTCCCGGAGAGATTAAGACCCGGAAATTTCTTTTTGGGGATCAACGGGACCGGAATATCCGGCGGACCGCGCTGGCTGCACTGGCCATGCTTCACAAGGCGCTTTCTTAATCATTTAATAAGATTAAAAAGCTTGTTTTTATTCAGGAAAAGGTGTGAGTTAACTTATTTATATACATATTTGCACCTTCAAATAATCTTAACTCATTCTCAAATTCATGAAAAACATTTTTACTTTACTCATTGCTTTCCTTCTCGTTTCAGGCAGTTTGTCATCGCAAAATATTGTGTGCACAGATCCATTGCCTAAGAATGCCATACTCGAGGAGTTTACCGGCATGTATTGCCCCAACTGCCCCGATGGTCATGCCATTGCTGCTTCCCTCCTGAATGACAATCCGGGCAGGGCTTTTACTATTGCCATTCACCAGGGTAGTTATGCTGTTCCCTCGGGTAGCGCTCCGGATTATCGTACTCCTTTCGGTAATCCGCTTGCTTCCCAGGCAGCGATCACAGGCTATCCTATGGGCACTGTAAACCGTCATGTGTTCAGTGGTTCTGTCACCGGTATGGGCCGAGGCTCATGGTCAGGCTCCGCTTACACCATTATGCAGCAAATTTCGCCCGTGAATGTTGGTGTCATTTCAAACTATGAAGCGGCTACCCGAACACTAACCATAGAAGTTGAACTTTACTACACTTCTGATGCTCCCGCTTCGTCCAATTTTATCAATCTGGCCCTTATTCAGGACAGTATTTATGGTCCGCAATCTGGAGGCGGGGCAGGGAATAACTACCGCCATATGCATATGTTACGCCACTTTATTACCGGTCAGTGGGGTGATGAAGTAACTACCACAACCCAGGGATCGCTCGTAAACAGAACGTATTCTTATGTAGTTCCTGAAAGTTATACCAACATCCCAGCTATTGTGGAACATATGGAAGTACTTGCGTTTGTAACTGAAAGCCATCAGGAAATTTATACCGGATACGCTGTTCCGGCCATCGGAGGTACCAATCTTTGTATTGGAGCACTCGCCGTGCAGGATGCAAACATTAAAGCCGGCTCCCCTGATTCAACCACAGTTTTTGGAATTGAAGCCATTAGCAACCTTGAAACCGGGGAAGCCATGGAGTTCTACATTCAATCCAGCGATGCACCGGCTGATTGGGTAAGCTCATTCATTATTGATGGTGTGGAATATCCCGGAACTGCTATTGTACAACTTCCCGAAGACAGTCCCAAAGAAATTACTGTAAATGTGAACCCCGGAGCTTCTGCCGGGTTTTCCACTTATGTGATGCACATGAAGTCTGTTTCATTCCCTTCAGCACCAGAAAAAATTGTTTACATAAGGGTAATTTCTGGTGTAACTGACCTCGTGGTTAACGCTACCGGCGGTCCTGAAGCAGCCCAGTTTGCACATGTTTATACCGATGCACTTGCTGCCGCCGGGAATAATACCTACGCCCTTACCAACGCCAACGTTATGGTTGATATAATCAATGCTGACGTATGGAGTGAGATTTTAACCATATGGTTGAATATTTCATGGACCTTCCCCGCTCTCACCGATGATCAGGCGAATGCAGTAATGCAATTTATGGATGCCGGACACAGCGTTTTTATGGGGGGACAGGATATTGGATGGGATATTATGAGTGGGGATGCCAATGCGAATGGTACCCCGGTTACCCGGAACTTTTATACCAACTACCTCAATGCCCTTTTCGTGGATGATGGAAGCTCTGCCAACAATAAACTGATTGCGGTGCCGGGCGATCCGATTTTTGGACAGGTGCCTCAATCAAGTATTGTCGATGTGTTTGGAGGCTATTTATACCCGGATGTTATCAATCCCGGCCCCGGTGCCAATGCCATTTTCCATTATCCGGTAGAATCCAAAATCGCAGCAATCAGGTATGATGGAGATAATTTCCGCAGCATCTATTTTGGTATTGGACTGGAAATGATTTCCAATACTGCTGTGACCAACCAAATTGTACAACTCAGCCACGACTGGCTTATTGATGAACTGGTTAGTACATCGTTTGATGAGGCTATGAGTTCATTGATGACGGGTCAGAATTACCCCAACCCGGCTACTGATTATACCTGGATTAATGTTTCAGCAGGTGGACAAGGAAGTTTACTTGAAATATATGACATCAACGGTCGCAAAATGTCAGATCAGTTGGTCGGTAAATCATCTTTGATTAGGATTGATTTGAATAATTATTCACCTGGCATATATCTCTATTTCCTGAGTAAAGACGGACAGAAGTCGACTCCACAAAAACTTATTGTGGTAAAATAGTCTATTTAGGGTCTGCTGAAAAAATAAGATATCATTGGATATCAGCATGGTATGATGAAATATTTTATGTTACAGGTAAGGTTTTTCTTGCCATACATCCACATTCCATGTTTTTCAACAGACCAAAACAAAACCTGTAAAACTTGTAAATCCTGTCAAAAAACAATACTGTAAACCCTGTCAAAAAAAACAAGTTTATAATTTATGAGATATTAGACGATTAGAAGTTTTTCAGCAGACCCTATTTATTATTTTAAAGGTTGTTGATGTAGCCAGGCTGCACAACAACCTTTTTTTTGATGGATTCCTTTACTCCTTCCATTTATATGCGGTACTTTTGCTTCATAAATAATGGATCAAAAAGTTGAATTATGCAAGCGGATAAAAATGGGACTCCTGTTGACGTAAAAACAATATGTAATATATGTTCTGTCGGATGCAGCCTGGAGATTTCTGTAAATCAGGGTCATATTACCGAAGTAACGGGGATTGCCGGACTTATCAATCCTGAAGGAGAATATTGTGCTTACCCTTTGGCGGCAGCGAAAAAGCTGGATAAGCTGCCTCGAATAACCGAGCCATTATTGCGAAAAAACGGCGAATTTCAACCCATTGCATGGCAGGATGCGCTTGATCTTATAACCATCGAAATAGAAAGCTCCGATCCCAATGAAATGGCCTTTTTTGCCGGTGCGCGTCTAAGCAATGAAGAACAATATCTTATCCAGAAGCTGGCCAGGGCCGGAGCAAAAACCAATAACATAAGCAGTTTTCATTATTTGGGTCGCGAAATGGCTTATGCCAGGCTTACAAAAGCCAACTTGCCCTTTCCCGAATTGGAATTGTCAACCCATGTGTATTTAATCGGCGCTGATATAGCCACTACCCATCCCGTGCTTGCCGGTTTTGTTGCCAGGCAGCAGTTGGCCAATGGATGCAGGGTGACCGCAATAAGTGAGAGCGGGGATATCTCCGGACCTTTTCAGCGAGAGACCCTGACGGTTGCCTCCATTTATAATTTCATAAAAGCGGTGAATCATTACATTCTGGCTGAACAACTTGAAGATCATCTGTTCCTGGGGCCGCTCATTGGAAATTTTGAAGAATATCGGGAGCATCTATTCAGTAGTTCTTTTGAACAGTTGGTTCAATTATCGGGTGTAAACACTGATGTGGTGCACTCTTTTGTAACTACTTTTCTCCAGGATAAAGCTGCAGTTCTGATATTTTCAGAAAATAATACCGGAGCCCAAACCTGCGCAGAGTTGTTTAACCTGGCCTGCATAAGTGGCAAACATGGGAAAACCGGCAGCGGACTGATGCTGTTAAAAGAGAAAAATAATGCTCATGGGTTGTATGATATGGGCGTAATGGCCCCTTTCAGCCCCGGCACAGACGATTGGCATGATCCTATGGTGAGGCAGCGCTTTCAGCAGGAATGGCAATCGGGGTATTTGCCTGATAGTGAGGGCATTACTTTGGAAAATTTGGAAAAGGGACATTACAAAAAGCTTTTTATTTTTGGCGAAGACCCGGTCGGCTGTGCTTACGAGCCTGAAAGGTTTTCTCAATCCATTGAAAATGCTGAATTCACCGTGGTGCAGGATTATATCCTTACACCCACCGCGGCATTGGCTCATCTTATTTTACCGGCTTCCTGGCCATGGGAAAATGGAGGTACCTATACCAATACTCAAAAAGTACTTCAAAATTCAGAGATAATACAAATGTTGGTTCCCGAAATGGCCTCCTGGCAGCAGCTTAATGTGCTGTTGGCTAAGTTTAATGCTGGCAGTTTTGAAGTTGTGGACGATATAATGTTTGAAATAGCCGGTTTGCTCCCGCTTTTTTGCAGCAGTTCAAAACTATGCCTGAGGCTTACCGGGGAGGAAATTTTTACCCCGCTTTTCAAAGCTGGCTGTGATGCAGTGTCAGCACTTTCGGCTGAAAGGTAACTACACTTATTGCACCATTGCTTACGCTTCAGGGTTTTTGTTACCCCGCCTGCGTTTTAATCCCATAGAGAAGTTTAAAATATACCCGCTGAGTGCACCCAGTAAGAATATGATTAGCAGCATAAGGGACAATGACATTTCAATGTTCCAGAAGAAAAGCCTGAGCGAGGCAACCTCTGAATTCTGAATGGCAAGAATTACAACCAGAACTATACCAATTAAGGAGATGATCAGTGAAGTTTTCATAGTAGAATGGCTTTTAAACGATGGTTAAAAGTACAAAATATTTTCATTGCTCTATAAGTGTACGATCTGTTTTTAGGCCAGGAGCAGTATTCTTGAATGCTTATTTGGTTGCGGATGATATTCAATCCCTTACTTAATCGCGGTAAAAATCAGAGAAGATGTTCGCTATGGCCGGTTTGAAAGAGTTCGCGGCTCGATTTGAGCAAATTGACCGTAAACAGGGAGAGATTTTTAATTTCAGCCAGCATATTTAGATAGAGGATAGAGTTACGGGTGCCGGTTTCGTTGCTTTTTATCCTTTTTACCTGCTTTTTGCGGGTATCTTCCACCACCCTCATCACATTCTGATGCCGGGAGATGATGCGGTCGAAATCATCATAATCCCTGTTCTTCAACATGTCAATTGCCTCATCCAGCAGAAAGGATATTTCTCCGTTAAGGCGTGATATTTCCTCAATCTGAACAGGCACCAGCGGGCGATGATTGTTTTCTACATGCTCGTAGCTGGGGTTTATGATATAGGATATGCAATGGTTTATCTCGCGCAGATAGTCAATGGCCTGCACATAATAGTGGCCCGAGTCAATAGAATCTTCCCGCAGATGCGAAAGGGTGAGGTTTATTTGATTTTTTAACTTTTTGGTCAATACATTTAACTCTTCTGATTCATGGCGGGCATTCTTCAGCACTTTCCGGTCTTCATCTACCAGCCCGCTAACGGTTTGGTTAAAAATGGACTTGGATTGATGAAGCACATCCTGAATGGAGATGGAGCACCTTACAATAATGCTTTCAGTATTAAGTTCTTCGTTGATTTTGATTGAACGCTCTTCTGCGGCCTTGGTCTCTGTCCGGCGTATATGAATACGATGGGTTCTGTATATCAATGTACCTGCTACTGAGAGTAAAAGTACGGCTGCAAACATGCCACCATAATATAGGATAATGGCTCCGATAAACGAGGCTGTAAAGGCAGCAAGTGCAGTAAAAAACCATCCCCCTATAACAGAAAGCACTCCCGTGATACGGTAAACCGCACTTTCACGGCCCCAGGCCCTGTCGGACAGGGAAGAACCCATGGCCACCATAAAAGTAACATAAGTGGTTGACAATGGGAGTTTTAATGAGGTGCCCAGCGCTATGAGCATACTGGCAACCACCAGGTTGACACTGGCCCGCAGGGTGTCGAATGCCGCTCCCTCGGGCGCCTGTTTTTTGGTAATTTCATCGGGTGGCGTAAAGCGGCTTTCAAGCCAGTCATTTATTCTAATGGGTATAACCCCACTTATGGCAGATGAAATATTGCGGGCACCCCTTACCAGGTTACGCGACATAATGGATGAGTTGAAACGCTCATTCCCCTCTCCCTGCCGACTAAGATCAACGGAGGTTTCTAATACAGAACGCGCTTTTTTAGAGGTCCAGAGGGCAAAGGTCATTATAACACCTGCCAGCAAAAGTATCCAGGTTTGAGTAGTAACATCATCAGCAAGCCCCGACATTAAAAATGTTTCGGGATCGGCCCCCGGAACGGCGGTAAAAAGCTGATAGGCTTTAAGCCCGGCAAGCGGGACCCCGATGAAATTTACCAGGTCGTTGCCTGCAAAAGCCATGGCCAATGCAAAAGTGCCGCTGAGAACAATGAATTTCAAAATATTCAGTTTGAACAGCATGCTGAGCAGTTGCAATAGTATAGTCCAAATGGCAAAACTGCCCAACAGGATGGTAAACGTATGGTTGTCAATGTAGGCGAGGGTTTCATTGGTAATAAACGAAGCTCCCTTGGCCCCTTTAATCACCATAAAGTAGATAATTCCTGTAATGGCAATGCCACCCCAGATGGATCCGTAATACTTTAAGTTATGGCGAATATTAAAGGTAAATATTATCCGGGTAATATATTGCACCAGTGCCCCGATAGTAAACGCCACCGCTACCGAAACCAGAATACCGGTAATAATGGCCAGCGCTTTTCCCGAGTTAATATACAGTCCCAGGTCCTGAAGCGTTTCAGCCGAACCCGATATTTTGATAATGGCTATGGCCATAGACGCCCCGAGTAAATCAAAAACGATGGATACCGTGGTCGAAGTCGGCAATCCCATGGTATTATACAGGTCGAGCATAATAACATCGGAAATCATTACCGCCAAAAAGATAATGAGAACTTCTGAAAAGGTGAATTGGGCTGGATAGAACAATCCTTTACGGGCTATTTCCATTAAGCCGCTCGAGAAGGTTGCGCCAATAATTATGCCTACACTGGCTACAATTAATATGGTACGAAAGGTGGCTGCTTTTGATCCTATGGCTGAATTCAGGAAGTTTACCGCATCATTGGATACCCCAATCATCAGGTCGGAAAACGCCAGAATAAACAGGAATATGATGAAAACCAGATAAATGCTGAACATCCTGAATCAGGTATTATTTGATTGCAAAACTAAGCACTAAAAGTAATTAAAAATCGGTTCAATGTTAAGTTAATGTTAAATCGCTCTTGGTTTCCGGATGTTGCTGGCTATAGCCTGATTTACATTAATTACGTGGTCGGCCAGTTTTTCACATTCATTCATCAGGTCGCTGAAAAATTTGAGGTGACTGTAGGTAAAATCCCCGCGGTTAAAGCGCTGCATATTTTCATCCAGCATGGTGTTGCGCAGTTCATTGATTTGCAATTCCAGTTGGGTAGCTTCCAGAAGTATACCGGGTCGGTAGTCATTTGAGAGGTTGTTGTTCATTACTTCAATCGCATTTTGAACGTGACCGAACATAGTGAATACATTTTCACGCATTTCGGGGGTAAACCAGGCATTGGCTTCATTTTTCCGACGGATGGTACGTTCCATCTGCATACATTGATCTGCAACACTCTCAAGGTTATTGATGATTTTAAGCATGGAACGAATTCTTCGGGCATTGGCTTCGGTAAGGTCATTCTCGGCAATGCGTGTGATGAAATTTTCAATCAGACGTTCACGTTCATCGGCCGCGTCTTCAAGCCGGAATATTTTCTTCTGGATTTTGGCAAACTTATCTGCATGTTTCTCAGTAAGGTACTGAGGAATCAATGAAAACATCAATTCAACATGTTTGCCAAACAAATGGATTTCTTCAGCGGCCTGTATCAGGTTCACCTCATTGCTTACAATAAACCTCGATTTGAAATACCGGAGTTGCAAGGCTTTGTTTTCTCCGGATTGGTAAGGGATAAACTGATAAATCAGCCATTTGAAGGCAGGCATAGCCGGTATAATTACCATTGCAGGAAGTAAGTTAAAGAGGGTGTGGAAGGCGGCTAGCGCAATTGGTGTGGCAGCAGGCGTCAGCACAGGCGTTTGTGAAATAAACAGGGCTGCTTCGGTGGAAACCCATAGCAATGGATAAAATAGAATTAATGAAAGCATGAGCCCGATAAGGTTAAACCACCAGTGGCCGGCTGCTATCCGACGAGAAGCTGCATTGGCCTGATAGGCTGCCAGAATTACCCATACAGTAGTGCCAAAATTTTGCCCGGCTATCAGTGCTGCTGAATGCTCCAGTGGAAGATATCCGGCAAAGCTCAATACAAAGATAAGGGCCAGCGTGGCATTGGATGATGGAAGGGCAATGGCCAGTAATACTCCTGCCAGAGCATAAATCAACAATTGCTTCCAGTTAAAAATATCGGTGGTAAACTGATTAAACCAATCATAAAGTGGTGCATTTGCTGAAAGTGACCAGGTAAGGAAATATACGCCCAAAAATAGCAATGAAAAGCCCATTAAAAACTCCCCATATGCCCGGTAATGGGAGCCGGGAATAAACAAGAGGGGAAGGCTTATTCCCATCAATGGCAGTAAATAAACAAGAAAATAACTATTGAAACCCAGTAAAGCGATAATCCATCCGGTTATGGTGGTGCCGATATTGGCGCCGATCATTACGGATAGCCCCTGCATCAGCGGGATTAATCCGGCACTGATAAAGCTAATGATTAACAGTATTACTGCCGACGAGGATTGGGTAAGCCCCGTAACCAATGCTCCTGAGGCGAAATCATTCAATCGTGTGGTGGGGCCGCCCGTGAACAGTTGCCTTAGCCTGCTGCCCGTAATGCGCTGCAACGCCTCACTCATCAATTTCATGCCCAGCAGAAACAACGCCAGCGAACCCATAACGCTTAGCAGGTTGCCTAAAATATCGTAATGGAGTGTCATGCTATCAATAGTTAAGAAGGAATGAAAACGCCGGACCGGCAATCTTTATACAAAGGTAAGTAGATAAACTTATAAATGAGCCGTATTACCCGTTTTTTAAGGTAACCTGTACCAACGATCAAAAATCCGAGAGAATGTATGGTGAAAATATATCGGTAACAATGTTTTTTAGCGAGCGTAAGCTGAGTGTTTATAGATTACCGATGCTGAATCGCATTACGGTTCCCGAAATATTCTCAGATTGGCTGGTTCCTCATCCGCGGAAACCATTACATTATCCTCAATAAAGAAGTAATGGAGCAATTGAGTGGACAGTATTCCGGCCAGTGCCATATTCTCCATTTCCGAAATTTCACTTTGTTCGTTAATCTTCTTCATGAGTTTTTCCACTTTTATGGCATCAAAGTAGCCATAGTAATTTAGGGTGGAGGCTTGAGTAAGTTCTTTAACATATTCCGGAGCATTCGTGCCGGTAAAGCTGGTGTGCACCGGAGCCCGGTAGGCCTGCTTGTGCCGTTTTAGGATGGATTCCGGGATTTTGCCCTGCATCATCTTTTTGAGGATGAACTTTTCATTCAGGCTGTTCAGTTTATAACGTTCAGGCAGTGAAGCCGCATATTCCATGATACGGTGATCAAGAAAAGGATAACGACCCTCCACGGAGTTCGCCATGGCCATGCGGTCGCCCTGTGAGGAAAGCAGATAGCCCGACATAAAGATACCGGATTCGAGATATTGTGACTTTGCCAGGTCACCCCATTGGTTGAAATTATCAGCCAGAATATGGCTCACTTCATCCAGTGGATCATAATTCCCAAGTCCCGCCTGAACCTCACCTGAAAAATAGTTCTGAATGCGAGAGGTGTTGTGCCAGCGTAAAAGATGGGAGTAGCAGAGATGATCAGTATCGGACAGGCGATAGCCAAAAAACATTTTGAGTACCGGCGTTCTGGCATCCTTCATCATGGGTAGATAAGGATACAGTTTTTTTAACAGGAGTGGCCGGATGTCGCTTTGAGGATTTTGCGCCCAGAAACGCCGGATTTTGGCTTCCTTAAAGATGTTATATCCGGCAAGCATCTCATCGGCACCCTCACCGGTGATGACTACTTTAATGTTTTGTTCGCGCACTTTTTTCGAGAGCAGATACATGGGTGTTGGTGCGGTCCGGAGAATGGGGAATTCTGTGTGGCGGATGGTGTCGTAAAAGGCCTGGCCAATATCTTCTGAAGAACAGGTAAAAGCAGTGTGGTTGGTGTTGAAATATTTGGCTGCTTCGAGCTGATAGGCTGTTTCATCAAAGGTCTTGTCCTTAAAACCAATTGAAAAGGTATTGAGTATGCGTGGTTCCAATTCATGGATAAATGCGGTGGTTACACTGGAGTCAATGCCTCCGCTCAGGTAAGCGGCAACTTCAACATCGGCTCTTAATCGTATTTTCACGGCATCGCGAAACAATCCGCGCAATTCTTCAACACTTTCATTAAAAGGTTGCCGGCTGTAGTCAACTGGCAGCGGAAATTGTAGTGACCAGAAAGCAGTGTTTTCCAGCTTCCCATTCCTAATTTTCATATAATGGCCGGGTGACACCTCGAACACCTCTTCAAAAGGCGTTTGTGGAGTGATGGTGGTCCAGAAAGTAAATACCTGCGATAATGCTTTGTGGTTGATGGCCCTGCGGACTCCTGGGATCTGGAAAATCCCCTTAATTTCAGAGCAGAATATAAAGCGTCCCCGGGAACGGGTGTAAAAGAGCGGGCGGATACCCACCCTGTCGCGCGCCAGAAAGAGTTCCTGCTCCAGATTGTCCCAGATGGCAATGGCAAATTGACCAATAAATTTTTGCAAACAGGCGGGACCCCAATGGGCATAAGCCTGAAGCACGACTTCGGTGTCGGTATTGGTGACAAATGAAATGCCTTCACCCTCCAGTGTCCGCCTGATTTCAATGTAATTGAACACTTCACCATTATATACAATCCAATAGCGACCCTGACGCACTGAAATAGGTTGCTGTCCTGTTGACAGATCTAGGATGCTCAGGCGTACATTGCCCAAACCGATATTTGATCCGAGATAGATGCCGCTTTCATCGGGACCGCGATAACGGATGGCAGCAAGCATCCGGGTAAGCTCATGTTCTGTGGGTGGCGTATTGTTTGCCGGTAAATTCAAAATTCCTGCAATGCCGCACATAGCTCAATCCTAATTGAGTTTCGATTGTATGAAATTGGCGATGGCTTCTACCGATTCAAAGTTGGCTTCAAGTAATTCTGAATCGGCTGCCTTAATCTTAAAATGATCTTCCACAAAATTGATAAGAGATAGAAAACCCATAGAGTCAAAGATGCCTTCTACAAATATGAGGGTGTCATCCTTTATCTTTTCAATGGATACAAAGGAGGTTTCGGCTATGAATTGTTTCAGTTGTCCCTTGATTTGAGTGATATCAGACATAATAGTTTATTGTTGCGTTAATTGTTGAATAATAACAAGACTAAGGTTATTTTGTTTCCCCTTTAAGATTGGTGTTCCGGCCATTGTTTTCGAGCACATCCACCATGCGATTTCCCAATAACGGAGCAACCCTTTGTCCGAATGCCGCTGATGGATGCGAATCTCCGGCTTTGGCACTATATTCAGGTTTCAGGAAGTCACCGCCTTCGGTTTCCAATTCGTAAAAGTCCCACAAAAATATATTATCTTCCGGTTCATCCCATTCATTTTTTACCCAATTTGCAAATTCGCGGGTGCGACTGGCCTCTTCAATAGTTGCATTGGCTTCTACATTGGCTGCAGCCGTCCACAATAAAAATTTGGTATTGGGAAATTCATGCATCTTATCGCGTAAGGCAGCATATTGCAGTTTGTAATTTTCCAGGGTTTTTGTGGCTGAGGAAATATCTCCTTCGCCTACATCGGGTTTGATATTTCCGACTGGGAAGCAATGTTTGAAAACAATCAAATCATAGTCAGGCGCAAGCATTTCGAGCGTGGGTTCTTCCTTAAAGGGCTCATTGCCGGCATTGGCTACCCAAATCTGGTAATAGTCGAAAGGGTAGTTTTCCCATCCGTATGGTTGTGCTTTAGGAAAGTTTTGTTCCCGCACGAAGTAGTTGGTTTGGTGTTCTTTGTTGTAGCTTTCAAACCAGGAAGGCAGTGCTGCTGTTTCTGAAAAATAGCGCGAAATTTTCTTAAAACCTGTTTCCTGACCTTTCCAGATTACGCCACCGGTACTATGGTGCAAAAATAAGATATTGATAGTATTGCCATTAGTTCCGATTTTTTTTTCATCTTTGCAGGAAGTTGTCAGCATAAGGATAATAACAAAGAAATTTGTTAATAGAAGAATAGATTTAAACCTGTTCATGATTATATTGTTTATCAGTTAATGTTTAAAGCCCCATAAACAGTGCAATTTAACACTTTTCATTTCTTCGTTTTCTTTTTCGTTACGGTAATGTTGTATTACCAGGTGGGGAATACGTTGAAACAATGGGTACTTTTTCTTTCCAGTGCAGTGTTTATCGGGATTATTTCTCCAAATATACTGCTTTTTACCCTAACCTTTGTAACTCTTAATTATTTTTTGGGTAAATGGCTGTATAGTAATATATTGACCAACAAGCGACTCTTCATATTTTGGTTAGCCATCGGACTTGATATAGGAATACTTGCCTTTTTCAAATACATCAATTTTTTGTTTGATAATCTGAATGTAATCATGGGCTGGGCAGGACAAAATGCCTGGCTCGAACATATTGATGTTCTCATACCGCTGGGAATTTCGTATTATACCTTTCAGGCCCTGGGTTACATCATTCGCATCAACCGTAAGGCAGAGAAGGCAGAACCAAATTTTGTGCTTTTTGCCAATTATATGATTTTCTTTCCCAAGTTCCTCGCCGGTCCGGTGGAGCGTTCTGCACATTTTCTGCCTCAGGTCAGTAGTAAAATTACCTTTTCACAGGAAAATGTGAGTGCCGGGTTGAGGCTCTTTTTATGGGGAATGTTTAAAAAAGTAGTCATTGGTGACAATCTTGCCGGTCCGGTGAATCTGGTGTTCGGGAATGTGGAGAATTACACAGGCATCTCCCTGATGTTGGTTTTTATAGTACAAACCCTACATTTGTATTGTGATTTTTCCGGTTATACCGATATGGCACTTGGTATTGGCCGTGTGTTTGGCATCAGGCTGATTGATAACTTCAACCGCCCATTCTTTTCCCGCACCGTTGGTGAATTCTGGCGCAAGTGGCACATCTCCCTGAGTTCCTGGTGTAATGATTTTATATACAATCCATTTATCATTAAATATCGCAGATTTGGAAATCAGGCTGCCATTACCGGTATTTTCATTACTTTTTTTGTCATTGGCATCTGGCATGGAGCCAACTGGACCTTTGTAGTGGTTGGACTATTGCAGGGTCTGGCCATCAGTTATGAGTTTATCACCCGGCGTAAACGCATGAGCATACTCTCCAAAATGAATCCTGCACTCACAAAAATTGCCAGCCGCCTGATTGTTTTTCTTTTCTTTTGTCTTACTTTGGTATTCTTTAATTCGAAAGATGTTGGCGATGCCTGGTACTTTATTACCCATCTGTTTCAGGATGTTGAGTTGAGATTTAGTGGCAACAAACTCATTTTTAATGCAGCGGCGTTTTTTATAGGCCTTTCAGCGGTTGCGGTTTTAATGCTCCTGGAATATTATGAAGAAAAAGGGATAAGTGCCTCAAAATTCTTCCTCAAACAATCACGCTGGGTGCGCTGGAGCGGATATTACCTGATGATGGCTATGATATTTTATTTCAGCGGGTCAGGAAGTACTTTTGTTTATTTGCAATTTTAAATTGGTATTAATAACTGTACTATGAAAAAATATTTTCTTAGAGGATTGATTTTCGCTATACCATTATTTCTATATGTTTTACTTATTCTCATTGTTGATCCTTATAATTTTATCAATGTTTTTCATATTATTCCGACAAAGGAAAAGTTCAGGGTGGTTCAACGTACCGATGAGAGCAGTCCGCGTGGCAACCTGCTTTGGAAAACCACTGAATTTAAACGTAATCCTGTCCGCAATATCATAGTAGGAGATTCTCAGGGGAAAGATATTGATGTGGAGCTGGTTGACAGCCTTACTGGTGAGCAATATTATAATTTATGTGTCCCTGGATCCAGCTTTGAAACCATGTTTAATATGTTCTGGTTCGCAGCCGAACACAGTAAACTTGAGAAAGTCTATTTTCAGGTGGCATTTATGAATTATAATGCCAATCGCCAATATGATTTATTCCATTTTGCTACCAATTACTTTGAGCGGCCTTATGAGTACTTTACTACCCGCGAAATATTTTTTGATGCCATTGCCAATGTTGCCTGGGCGGTTAGCCGCAATCCTTTCATAGTTGAGCGTTCTTATGAAAACCTTCCACCTATGGATATGGAAAAGCTGGCACAGGGGAGGCTGGATATGTTTTTTGGAGAATATATATATCCTGAACAATACCGGGCTGAATTCATCAGGATTAAGGAATATTGTCAAGAAAATGATATTCAGTTGTGCTTTGTAATATTGCCGGTTTATAAGGGCGTAGATCAATATCTAAAGGAAGAAGGAATGGTTGCCGACAGGGTAAGGTTCGTCAAAGACATCAAAAGTTATGGTTATACCATTAATCTGGATAAACTATCCTACCTTAAAGAAGACCGGAACAACTTTATAGATTATTTTCATCCTACCCGGCCTGTTATTGACACACTTACCCGGATTATATGGAGTGAGGAATACCGGCTTGATAATTGGTAAGGGGGATGTTGAGTTGTTTAGAGTAGGCAACCTAACAGGTTTTCTTCCAACCTGTTAGGTTTTTTTTGGGTAGGGAGACCGGTTTCTTGATTTGATGATTTGAAGATTTGTTGAGCAAGTTGACCTATTAGGTTTTCTTCTAACCTGATAGGTCTTTTGGGTAGGTATTAATGGGTAATTTGTCCGCCTTAGGCGGATTGATGATTTGTTGCCTGTCCGCCTCAGGCGGGATTTGACGATTTGTTAAACGGAATGTCATAATCCATTTTCTTCTGGTGCCTGAGCTTTTTGTCGAAGGCCAACCTGTTAGGTCTGTGGGGAGCAGGGGAGTTTGATTTGATGCCTGTTCCGCCCCAGTCGGACGGATCGGGATTGCAATTTGGATGTAGTAGGGTAGTGGTCTAAAACTTCGATTTTTTCCCGGCAGCATTAAAGACCAGGTGGGTGTCAAACACTACTTTGGCGGGCACTTTGGCTGCAGAAAGTTTAGCCGCACAATATTGTCTGATGGCTTCTTCAGTAAACTGATCAAGGTCGCTTTCATTTACATACACGATGGCTTTAAGTGCCTCGCCGGTAATGTCATCGGTTTCAGCTACAATGGAGCAATCAATTACCCCCGGATAGGTCACGATAACCGCCTCAATCTCTTTCGGGCTGATACGAATGCCTCTTACCTTGATAATTTCCTTTGCGCGGGATTGCATAAAGATGTAGCCATCTTCATCCACAGTGGCCATATCGCCGGTGTATAGCCAGCCATCCCTGATGGTTTCCCGGGTACCTTTCTCATCCTGATAGTAGCCTTTCATCACATTTTCTCCCCTGGCAATAATTTCTCCGGTTTCTCCCGGCTTAACCCGTTCGCCTTTTTCATTCACCACTTTAAGCTGCACATCGGGTATGCCCTTTCCCAAAGAGCCAAGCCTGTGTTTAAGGTCTTCCGGTGGAAGGTAGGATAAACGTGCAGTGGCCTCCGTTTGTCCGTACATTACATAAAATCTGATGTCGGGAAATGCTTCGATAAATTCACTGATAAAGGCATTGTGCAACTTGCCACCCGCCTGGGTCACATACCTTAGTGTTTCAAAACGGGTACCCTTGAAGTCTCTGGTTTTGCGCAGTAAAATCTGAAAATGGCTGGGCACGCCCGCAAATCCGGTGCATCTGTAACGATTAAGGTCATCAATAACGCCACCAATAAAAATAAAGGAATTGTTTAAATGTACCGCACCACCAACCCTCAGGTGGGTGTGAAGCAGCGACAATCCATAACAATAGTAAAAAGGCATAACCACCTCAATAATATCTTCGGAGGTAAGGTGAAGATAGGCAATGATGGAATTGGTATTGGCAATGATATTGCGATGGGTAATCATTACCCCTTTTTGCTCTCCGGTTGAACCTGAGGTGAAAATAATTTCAGCTACCCGCTGTTCGTCGAAATCCAAGGAGGGCACTATTGATTTTGTTCCCTCCAGAAACCATGATTTTAGTGTATCACTATTAAAAACAGTAAACGGGTAGTCAGCAAAAAGTGTTTCATATCTTTTACTGATAAAAGCCAGCGTAGATTTGGTTTTGAGTAAGACTTTATCCAGGTTTTCGGTCTCAATGGCCGGATTAAGCGGAATGCAGATGTTGCCGGACTTGATGATGGCCAGGTAAGCTACAATGCAGAAAATGGAATTCTCACTGAGCAGTAATATCAGATTTTCCTCTCCAAACTGCTGCTGCAAATGCGCGGCGGTTTGGTTTACCTGCTTCAACAGCTCCGGGTATGTTATGTTTTCACGTCCTACCACGGCTTCCTTTTGCAAGGTGCCGGAAATCCCGAAAAAATAATCTACTACATTCATACTTGTCTCAATTACAGATTTACTGGAAAATAATAGGGATTGGCCCTGAGGTATTGGGTGGTTTTCTGTTTGCGTGCAAAATTATCAAAAATGATGCGAACCTCTTCAGCAGTCATGCCCATAACCGGCCCCACTTCTTCAGGATCATAATCATTTTCAAATGCATACCACATGGGGTCCATTATATGGAAAGGAAGTTGATAAAAGAATTCTTCCTGTGTTTGCTCAGCGCTATAAGTATCGGTGGTAGGAGTCCGGTCAATAATTTCCTGAGGTACATCCAGATAAGCGGCAAGTTGGTAAACCTGGGTTTTATACAAACTGGCCTGGGGATAGAGGTCAGCACCGCCATCCCCAAATTTTACAAAGAAGCCCTGATCAATTTCGTGTTTGTTAGCCGTACCAATAACCACATAATGCATTTTTTCAGCATAATAATAAACCATTGCCATGCGACACCGCTGTTTAAAGTTGGATGCAGATACAATTTGCAGGTATTCCTGTACGGGAATAATTTTACTTTGCTGATTGCCCAATTCGTCTATTACGGTAAGGTGAAAGATCGGTGGAAGCTTTTGATCCAGTCCGGTTTTATTCAGACCAATTTTTGATTTCCAGGTTTTGGGGTTAAAATCAGGAAATACCCTTTGAATGGCTTCATCCCGTCTTTCATAACATTTAAAGCCCTCAAGTGCCGGCCTGATGTTTTCTACTACCGCTTCTACACCATATTGTTTCGCCAGCCGGGAAGCCATGGTTTCGCTGTCGGGGTTGGAATCCTTTTCCGGCATCATTACCCCAAACACCTTCTCCGGACCCAGGTATTTTGCTGCCAGGGCAAGGGATACAGAGGAGTCGATACCTCCGCTGATGCCTATAACCGCACCGCGCCGTTTGTTTTTGAAAAATATTTCTTCTTTTAACATTTTGCCCAGCTCATCGGCCAGCTTTTCAATGTCTTTGATCTTCAGGATATCTCTGCTAAATGGTGCCTTGCTCATAAGTAGTTTATTATAATGTTTTTACGATTTTCACAAAAATAAACATAAATCTGCCATGATTGATTAGCAGAGGGTGAAAATTTGGTGTTTAGAGGCAAAATTACAGTTGCCGGAGCATAATGCAAAAAAAAACGCCGAATTAACGGCGTTTGTGACCTAAAATGGTCGATATTCATAAAAACAGGGTTCTTAATGCAATCTGGAGCCAATCAGGTGAATGAATTCCGCCCGGGTCTTATCCACCAGAAAAGCACCCGTAAAATCAGAAGTAGTAGTTACGGAGTTTTGTTTCTGAATGCCACGCATGCTCATGCACATATGCTGCGCTTCAATAACCACCGCCACACCGAGGGGTTTGAGGGTGTTTTGAATCGCATCTTTAATTTGGGTGGTGAGCCTTTCCTGAACCTGAAGACGGCGGGCGAAGGCGTCAACTACACGCGGAATTTTACTCAATCCAACAATGCGACCATTGGGGATGTAAGCCACATGTGCCCGACCGAAAAATGGAATCATGTGGTGTTCGCACATGGAATATACTTCTATGTCCTTTACAATTACCATTTGTTTGTAGTCCTCGCTGAACATGGCCGAACGCAATATCTCCTCAGGGTTAAGGTCGTAACCATGGGTGAGAAACTGCATGGCTTTAGAAACCCGCTCGGGGGTTTTCAACAAACCTTCTCTGTCCGGATCCTCGCCTATCAGTTTGAGAATTTCGCGGTAATGAGTGCTCATTTTTCGAATGGTTTTACCATTGTATAAATCCCGCTTCTGATATCCATCTTTCAATTCATAATCATCCATCATGTTTTCGATGACCATGTCTTTTACTATTTCACTGCTCATGTTATAAGTTGTTAAGTTCCGTAATATTCAACAAAATTTCTTTCCGTTTCAAACAGTTTAACACAATGCAACCTTGCACCGGTTTTCTCAATAGGCCCTTCCAGTTGATGCCAGATGGCCATGGCCAGGTTTTCGGTGGAAGCCAGCTTTTCGGCCATAAAATCAACTTCGAGATTTACATTTTTGTGGTCCAGCTTATCAATAACACGCTTTACCATAATCTCACTGAGTGTTTTAAGGTTCATCACAAAACCCGTTTCCGGGTCAGGCTCACCTTTAACGGTAACAAATAGCTCGTAATTGTGACCATGCCAGTTAGGATTGGAACATTTTCCAAAAATTTCCAGGTTTTTCTCGTCGCTGTAATCCGCTCTGAACAGACGGTGTGCAGCGTTAAAATGTTCTTTGCGTGTTATGTAAATCATTGCCAATAAAATATTTAACAAAATTACATCAAATAATGAAATAATCATTCATTGATGAGATAGGTTGTGTTTAATTATTTAAAACAAAGATTAAACAAGATGAGGGGCAAAAAGTTCGATAAGATTTAAATTAGATTTTTTTTTTGGCAAGAACAAACACTTCAAAGATGGAATAAATGACGTAAAGTGCAAAAAAAGCACCCAGAAAGTTTACGGCATCTTCACGGTAAAGCAGCACATACAGCATAATTATCAATATATAGAGCAGTAGCCGAGCAACGGTAGTACCCAGATATACCTGAATAAAGCGACGTGGATTGCGCATGGCTGATTTTTGTACGAAATAATAGGACAAGAGGGTAGTTGCCATGAAAAAAATCAACAGAAAGGGCAGGGCAGGACTGAACCATTTTCCATGGGTTGCAAAGTAAAAAATGAGGATAAAGAAAGCAACTCCCACACTGAGCATGAGCAATTTCTTTAAAAAAATATTGAGGGGATCAATCATTTTTTTTATCGGATTTTGAAACAGTTCGTATTAATAAATAGATGGCGGCGCTTACTCCCAGCAATGATAACACCAGGGTAAAGATAGGGAATTTCAGGTTTAGCCATTGGTCGAGTTTAAACCCGCCTATAGTGCAGCCCGCAATAACTACCCCCATTTGTATCGCTATAGCCGAATACCGGGCATAAGCGTTCAAGGAATTGCTGTTGCCTTCAGGCCTCCTGTTCGGCTTGGGCATAAGTTGGCTGGTTTTCTGAGGCGGGATTGTCCATGTTGCAGGTTCCTGAAAATCGGGCCCCGGGCTCAATGGCCAGCTTGGCAGTGGTAATTTCACCACTTACCAGCGATGATGCTTTGAGTGAAAGCAGTTCGCGCACCAGCAACGTGCCTTTTACCCTGCCTTCGATGTCAGCATTGATGCAAATGATGTCGCCTTCTACCACCCCGGTAGAACCAAGTATTACTTTGCCTCCGGCATTCACTGTACCCGTTAGGTTTCCATCAATCCTGATGTTGCCGTTCGACTGTATATCACCGGTAATAAAGGTGCCCGATTGAATCAGATTGGCCGTTTGAATGGGCTCTGGCGTGTTTGGTTTTCCCATAACTATAATAGATTACGACTGAATGTTACTCAGCCAGGTAATTTTTCTTAAAAAACTGCTGATAGGCAGCCGTATTCTTTTCCTTGAAAAAGCCCGGATAATTCTCGGCCGAAATAAGGAACTGATCATAACTACCTTCGCGCATACCCGAAAAAATATAACTGTCATCTTTAATCCCATTAAAATACCTCAATGCTTTTGGCAATTCGTTAAAACTGCTGATGGTAATCATTTGACGGGTATCGTCGAGCAGTACGCTATTTACCTGCAGGTTTTCGGTGGAATAATTTTTGGTGTTAAAGTCGGTGATTCTTACTTTGGTACCATATACATTTACCTCGCTGCCATTCACAATAAGGGCATAAAAGTGGGTGGCCTGCGGGTTGAATTTGTACATGCTGAAGTCCATAGCCTTTTTAAGGGAGTCTGAAAGTATTTCACCCGGTTTGTTCAGGGCAGCAGTTTCTCCGGCAGCGTCTTCTCCCAAAATAAGTCGTGCATATTCCACCACCTCGCTTTGAGGATAATCTTCTATCAGTTGTTTCAGCTCAACCTTCATGGTATCTGTAGTTATGGTTTTGCCCAGTGATACTGCCTTAAGGAAAGCAAAGCGCGGGATAAGAGCAGCGTTCTGATAATTGCTTATGGCTTCGTTACTGTAAAGTATGGCGGTACGATATTGTCCGCGTTCAAACGCCAGATATGTCTCCTCATAGAGGGACTTCACCCGGTTTTGTGCTGCCAGTAGTTGGGCATTGTAGGTAGGATCAATCAGTATTTTGGCATAATCGCTGTCGGGATAGCCATTTATAATTTGGTTTTTGTACAGTTGCATATTGGTACTGTCACCCTGATCGCGGTAGATGCGATACAGGTGGTAGCTGGTGCGTAAGGTGTTGTCATTTTCAGGAAAACGCGTAAGCAAAGAGGTGAAAAGCTCCCGGGCTTTGGGTTTGTCAAAAAGCTCCTCCAGATAAATAATACCGCCTTCAAACAGCGCCTCAGCAATTTGAGCGTTGCTTGCTTCCACACTTTCGGGCGTAAAGGGCAGCCCTTTAAGGTAGGTGTCTCGACTTTTCATGTCGCTGCCCTTCCCCTTGCCATCCTTTCCCTGGGTGGAATCGGTCGGCATGGTGCCCATATCGGTCATTTCAAAGTTCACTTCCCGCTTGTTACTTAGCCGCCAGTTATCTTCCAGCTTGCGTCGTCCCCACTTTCGGGTAAATTCGCTGTACCCCATGCTTATGGCACTGGGGTTGTAAAAATACCAGCCACCACCTCCCAGCGAAGTGGTTCCTCTTGTGGGGTCCACCATTTGCCGGCTACCCATCAGACCGGCACCCGCCTGATCGGCAAGGCGCATCTCCTCTTCCAATCGCCTGGCTTCCTCTTCCTTCCGGGTATATTCTGCAATGGCTGCATCTATAATGGCCAGACGTTCTGCCTCCGGCATGGCCGCCAGGTGCTGCAAGCTGTCCTGTACATAAACGGTTTGCAGGTTGTCAACCAGGCGGGTGAGAATTTCCGTTCGCACGGTAATTTCATCTGCATTCGGAAAATCCGCAGGAATGACCATAAGTGCGGTATCATAATAAGCCTGCGCAGGGCGATAATCTTTGCGCTGGTAATAAAGATCAGCTAACCGGAGTGATGATATGGCCTTTTGATAATCGTTGTCCACACTGGTGGCTACAGATTTGCGCAGGTTCTTAATGCCGAGGGTGTCATTCTTATCTTTGAGGGCAATATCGGCAAGGGCATAGTAAATCTGATCCTGAAAGTCATCGTTTTTGTTGTCTTTCAGCATCTTTTCCAATTCTCTGACAATCATCTGCCGGTTTCCTGAATTCACATTATACACCCTGGCCAGGTTGATTCGCGCGTTAAAAGCCATTTCAAACGAAGCCGGACTCTTCAGCACTTTTGCAAAATATTGGCTTGCCGTATTGTCGCGCCCTTCTTTTTGATATAATTGGGCAAGAATGTAGTTTAAACGGGTATTGAGCTTTTTATTTTTGTTTAATTCCTGAGCTTTGATAATCTCTTCACGCGCCAGCTTGTATTTTTCGCGGGAAATGTGCATATCGGCCATCACCAGCGGAATTTCCTTGCGCACCTGCCAGGGGAGCAGGGTTGTTTTGGCATCATTTTGCAGGTTTTCGAAAATGGCAATCGCTTTTTCGTATAATTCCTGCTGTACATAAGTTTTGGCCAGCCAAAGGCGGGCTTCGTATTTAATGGGATGGTAATTATAGGTACGGTCAACAAAATCAAATGCCCTGCGGGCAGCATTGTAATCCTGTTTGTAAAAATTGGCTTTACCGATAAGCAGATAACTGTACATGATCCACTTAACCTGCTCCTTCTTATCGAATGGCATTGAATGCTTCTGAATTACCTTCGAGGCCTTTTCAATTGCACGGTCCATGTTTGGGTTAACAGATTGCGCACTTTTTTCGGTGCCGTAATTGTTTATATGAAGAACGGTGTTGTAATTGTCTTTGGCTTGTTTCTTTAACTCATTTACCCCTTCTTTCACACTTTCATTCCCATTCCAGTAAGCGTTGTAGTGAGCCGTAACATTATGGTATGCCCGTCGTGTAAAGGTGTTTTTACGCGTGGAGCATGAAGCCGTTACCAACAGTAAGACAATGGCAACCAACAGGAATCTGTTCGTAATAAAAAACTTTGATATCAAGATATGCCGGATTACGGTTTTAATCAATAACTGATAAAGTGCAAAAATATTTCATTTTTTCGAATAAGCCGGTAATCAATCATATAATTTAACCCTTTCCCTTGTCTTTTTATTGTTATTATTCAGGATATTTGCCAATAAAGCTTAAACAATGGGGATAAAAAATTGCAAGTGGCATATTTTTCGGATATTTGCAGCGGAAAATCAAGTTAATTATTCCGTTAAATGGCGGTTACCTCCTCAAACGATACCGGAAACAGGAAAAAGGTGCGCTGGTATTTGAAACTGCGCAACAAATACAGGCTGGTTATACTAAATGAAGAGAGCTTTGAAGAGAAACTTTCATTTAAGGTATCCCGGCTTAATGCTTTTGTGGTAATTGGCATGCTTGCCATTGTTTTGATATTTTTTACGATTTATCTTATTGCTTTTACTGGATTACGCGAATACATTCCGGGTTATAGCAATGCGAGTGTGCAGCGCAATTTGTATGAATTGCAGCTCAAAGCCGACTCCATTGAAACTGCGCTAAAAAGCAGTAACCTTTATATTGAAAATATGAAGAAAATTTTGAGTGGTGATGTGCCCGAATCCGGTTATTCAAATGCAGAGACTAACGATACTACCAACCACTTTAAGTATTCAAACATCAATATTTCACGCTCTCCAGAGGACTCAATGCTGAGGTTGCAGTATGAAGAAGAAAATCGTTATCTGTTGAACAATCAGGTGGAAACCCTGGAGAAGTCAGCCGTTTCGTTGAATAAGATGAATTTTTTTACACCCATTAAAGGAATAGTCACCAATCATTTTGATGCTTCCAGACAACACTTTGGTTTAGATCTGGCGGCACCCCGCAACGAAGCCGTGAAAGCTGCTTACGATGGGGTGGTTTTCTTTTCGGAATGGACAGCGGAGACCGGTAATGTGCTTGCCATACAGCATCCGGCCAACGTAATTACGGTGTATAAACACAATTCAGTATTGTTACGCAAGCAGGGGGCATTTGTCAGGGCAGGTGAAACCATTTCAATTATTGGGAATTCTGGTGAATTGTCAACGGGACCCCACCTGCATTTTGAAATTTGGATCAATGGTACGGCTGTAGATCCAGAGAAATTTATGAGTTTTTAGTACCATGGTAAAGCAGGAAATCCCTCCCCGACGTATAGCGGTGCTTGGTTCTACCGGTTCCATTGGTAAGCAGGCCCTTGAGGTAATCCGGGAACATCCGGATCATTTTACCCTGGAAGTGCTCACCGCCAACCACAATGCAGACCTGCTGATTGCTCAGGCCATGGAATATAACCCCAATGCTGTGGTTATAGGCGATGAGCGCCTTTATGCCCGGGTTAATGCCGCGCTTGCTCCGCATTTTATTAAGGTTTATGCCGGCGAACAATCCCTGTGTCAGGTGGTTGAAATGGAAACCATTGACCTTGTTTTAGTAGCTCTGGTGGGTTTTGCAGGACTTAAACCAACAATAAATGCCATAAAGTCGGGCAAACCCGTTGCCCTGGCCAATAAAGAAACATTGGTAGCCGGTGGTGAACTGGTTACCGGTCTTGCCGCGCAGCATGGAGTAAGCCTGCTGCCGGTGGATTCAGAGCATTCAGCTATTTTTCAATGCCTGGCTGGGGAGTTTCATAATCCCATCGAAAAAATCTATCTTACTGCATCGGGTGGGCCTTTCAATGGATTTACTTCGGATATGCTTGCCAATGTCAGGGCTGCGGACGCACTAAAACATCCCAACTGGCAAATGGGAAATAAAATTACCATCGATTGTGCTACCCTAATGAATAAAGGACTTGAAGTCATAGAGGCAAGCTGGCTTTTTAGTCTTCCCGGCAGCGCCATTGAGGTGCTGGTTCATCCGCAATCCATAGTGCACAGTATGGTGCAGTTTGGGGATGGCTCCATAAAGGCTCAGTTGGGAATGCCTGATATGCGGCTTCCAATACAGTATGCTTTAGGTTATCCCGCCAGGCTGAGCACCACCTGGCCACGGCTTGATTTTGGCCTTCACACTCAGCTTACTTTTGCGCCACCTGACATGGAAACATTTCCCTGTCTGAGCCTGGCTTATCAGGCGTTGCAAACGGGAGGCAACATGCCCTGCATTATGAATGCTGCCAACGAGGAAGCCGTATGTGCTTTTTTGGCTGGAGAAACCGGATTTCTTCAGATATCCGATATTATTGAACATTCAATGCTAAATATTCCCTGGATCAATAAACCTGATTTGGACCATCTTATAGATACCGACGCTGAAACCCGCCAGTTGGCTCAGAGTTATATTCGCCGGTTGAAAAGTACGCTCAAACCTAATTGAATAGATTTTGTTTAAACCCGTTAAACTAATTTTTTAATTGAATATGGAAATTCTGGTACAAGCCGCCCAATTGTTATTAAGCCTGTCGATTCTGGTTATATTTCACGAATTTGGACATTTTATCGCGGCCAAATTGTTTAAAACCCGGGTTGAAAAGTTCTATCTCTTTTTTAATCCCTGGTTTTCGCTTTTTAAATTTAAAAAGGGCGAAACTGAATATGGCATGGGTTGGCTGCCATTGGGTGGGTATGTTAAAATAGCCGGAATGATTGATGAATCCATGGATAAGGAACAGATGGACCAACCTGCCGAGCCCTGGGAGTTCAGGAGTAAACCAGCCTGGCAACGCTTAATTATTATGCTGGGAGGCGTAACCGTTAATATTCTGCTGGCCATAGCCATTTATATTGGCATGCTCTGGGCCTGGGGCGAAAAGTATCTGCCGGTGAGTGAAGTCAAATACGGTATAGTGGTTGATTCGGTTGCCTCAGATATGGGATTGCGTAATGGCGATTTTATTGTATCGGTGGACAATGAAGAGATAGAGGATTTCTTTAAAATTCCTGCTAAAATTATTCTCGATAATGCTCAGACCATTCAGGTAATCCGCAATGGTAAACCTTTTGAAGTTGCCATTCCCGAAGGTCAGCTTGCGAAAATGCTTAAAAGTCAGTCGGGTGAGTTTATCAATGCGCGCATGCCATTTGTTATTGCAGCTTTTCAGCCTGGTTCGGTTGCTGAACAAGCCGGCCTTAAAACCGGTGATCGTATTGTTTCCCTGAACGATTCCGCCACCTTGTATTTTGACGAATTTAAAAGCCTTATTCCGTCGTATAAAAACCAGACCATTCAGTTGGGAGTACTTCGTGGCAGCGATACCGTTAGTTATCCGGTCATGATTCCAGAAACCGGGCTTATCGGGGCTATTACGGATCCTTCAGGTATTTTCGTTTTCAAAGAAAAAGAGTACAATTTACTCACGGCTATTCCTGCCGGATTTGTCCGGACCTGGAAAGGCGTAGGCAACTATCTGAAACAGCTCAAACTTCTATTTTCCCCTGAAGTGAAAGCTTATGAATCCGTGGGAGGTTTTATTACCATCGGCAGCATTTTTCCTGCTACCTGGGATTGGCAAGCCTTCTGGAGCCTCACCGCATTTTTGAGTATTATGTTGGCTATACTTAATGTACTTCCCATTCCAGCGCTGGATGGCGGGCATGTGATGTTTCTGTTTTACGAAATTATAAGCGGACGCAAACCCTCCGACAAATTTATGGAATTTGCCCAGATTGTCGGAATGGTGTTACTTTTTGGATTGCTTATCTTTGCAAATGGAAATGATATTGTGAAGTTGTTTAAGTAGGGAGTTGATTTGTTGATTTGTTGATGTGTTGATGTGTTGACATCCTAACAAGTTCTCTTCCAACTTATTAGATCTTTGAGGAGTAGGGGAGTTTAAATGTTGATTTGATGATTTGATGCCTGTCCGCCTCAGGCGGGATTTGATGATTTGATGATTTGATGATTTGATGATTTGATGATTTGACGATTTGACGATTTGTGAGCGTAGGTGTCCTAACAGGTTTTCTTCTATCCTGTTAGGTCTGTGGGGGCAGGGGAATTTGATTTGTTTCCCGAATCGCTACACTCTCGGGATTTTGCTATGCTCAAGCCTGTCCGCCTCAGGCGGGATTTGATGATTTGATGAGTTGAAGATTTTATGATACTAAGCCCAACCGGGACTGCAATCTGAAATCCGAAATCTGAAATCCGAAATCTGAAATCTGAAATCCGAAATCTGAAATCCGAAATTAATATGTCCAAAGGAAAAGACAGTAAACCACACATTGGTATTTTTGGTCGTCGCAATAGCGGCAAGAGTTCGCTGATCAATGCATTGGCAGGGCAGGAGCTGGCCATTGTGTCCGATGTTCCCGGTACCACTACTGATCCGGTGAGAAAGTCCATGGAGATATTTGGCATTGGCCCGGTAATAATAATTGACACAGCGGGCATTGACGATATTGGGGAGTTGGGTGAAAAGCGGGTAGCCCGGTCGCGGGAAGCGCTAAAAACCATTGACCAGGCCTTGTTGCTGATTAGTGGGAACTTATTCGGGCAGGAGGAAGAAAAGCTGATCTCGGATTTCAGGAAATATGAGGTGCCTTTTATGATCGTTCACAATAAAAGCGATTTGTTGAGCCTGGATGAATCATTACATTCCCGACTTCTAAACACCTACCGGGTGCCGGTTCTCGACCTGAGTGCCCGTTTTAAACCAGAGATTGAAGAGCTGACTGCCATAATGCGGCAACTGATGCCGGAAACTGCCTATACCGCACCCAGCCTGCTGGGCGATTTGATTTCACCCGGCGATGTGGTACTGCTGATTACGCCTATCGACAATGAGGCCCCCGAAGGACGCATGATATTGCCTCAGGTACAGGCCATTCGCGATACCCTGGATCACGATGGTATTGCCTTAGTGTGTAAAGAATCTGCAGCAGGCGCTTTTATTGAAAAAATGAACCCCAAGCCTGCATTGGTGGTAACGGACAGTCAGGTATTTGCAAACGCAGATGCTGCTGTCCCTCAACATATTCCTTTAACCAGCTTCAGCATACTGCTGGCCCGTCAGCGCGGCGATTTTAAAAATTATCTGAAAGGAACCCCGCACATTGCCAACCTAAAAGAGGGTGATCGCGTACTTATTCTTGAATCGTGCACCCATCAGGTTTCCTGCGACGACATTGGCAGAGTTAAGATACCCGGATGGCTGCAAAAGTTTACAGGTAAAAAGCTTGAATTTGAAATAGTTGCCGGCCTTACCCATCTTCCCCGCGACATCCATGATTATGCGATGGTAATCCAATGCGGAGGATGTGTAATTACCCGCAAGCAAATCATTAATCGTTTAAAACCTGCTGTGGATGCAGGTATTCCTGTTACCAATTATGGTATGGCCATCGCATGGATACATGGCATTTATGATCGGGCGGTAGCTCCATTTAATATTGCCTCATTGCATTAAAAAAAAATCAGCTTTCAGCCTATGAAAAATATCATCATAACCGGAGCATCTCATGGCATAGGTTATCAAACCGCCCTGGCCTTTGCCGAAATGCCCGACGTACGTATCGCCATTGTCGCCCGCAATGCGTTTAACCTGCAATCACTGGCTGGTGAATGTAACCTCAAAAAGGGGAAAACCATAGTGCAGCCCTTTGCGTACGACCTTACGCAGGATAGCCTGGAGCCTTTAATTGAACGCATTATTCATTTTCTGGGTTCGGTGGATATACTCATCAATAATGCCGGTGACCTGGTTAACAAGCCTTTTTCGGAAACCGATGTCAGGGATTTTAACCGCGTAATGGACATTAATCTGAAGGCGCCTTTTTTTCTTATACAGCAATTGTTGCCCTGGCTTAATCCGGGCAGTCATGTGGTGAATATCAGCAGCATGGGTGGAGTACAGGGCAGCGTTAAGTTTCCCGGGCTTTCATTGTATAGTGCCAGCAAGGGCGCCGTTGCAGTGCTTACGGAATGTTTGGCCGCCGAGTTGACCTCAGAAGGTGTTTCGGTGAACTGCCTGGCTTTTGGCTCCGTGCAAACCGACATGCTGGAGCGGGCTTTCCCCGGTTATCAGGCTCCCGTTGCTGCAAAGGATATGGGTAGTTATGTGGCCAGGTTTGCAATGGAGGGACATAAATTTTATAACGGAAAAATATTACCCTTATCTTTGTCCACACCTTAACAAAGTATAACAAACAATGTCATCAACCGATTTTTGTGCCATAAAAGCAGGAAGAGTCCATCACATTCAGGAAGATCAGGTCTTTGTTGAAGTAACCGCGCTGAGTGCCTGCGCTTCCTGTCATGCCAAAGGAGTGTGTGGTGCCGCCGAATCCGGCCAACGCCTTATTGAAGCCGAAAAGCCGGAGGGAATCCAGCTTAAGCCGGGAGAAGAGGTGTGGATAAATGCCCATCCCCGGGCCGGACACAAAGCAGTAATTATAGGATATGTTATCCCTTTTATATTCCTGGTATTGGTGTTGATTGTGGCAAGCGGGTTTACCGGTGAAGTGTATGCTGGCATGCTCGCATTGGCTTCCCTGCTGCCTTATTACCTCCTGGTTTATCTTTTTCGCAATCGGATTGCTACCCATTTCAGATTTACACTATCCACAAAATCAGGAGATCTGTAATTTATAGTAAGTCTAAATAGAATTATAACTTCCTGACTACTAGCGTCGTAGGTTTAGGTATATTAAATATATTCAAATATATAATTATATCTATTTGTTTATCAATGTGTTATGAAATCCTAAAAAGTGGCTAAATTGCGGACAATAGTTTTTAATTGTTCGTAATTTTGTTGTGTTTTAAATGCGTATTGAAAAGCATTTCAAATTAACAACAACAAAAAGCGATTAGAGTGAACGAAACCCTTGTATTTGCTGTGATATCATTGAGTGCCATTGGCGTCATATCGGCAGTGATTCTCTATTTTGTAGCTCAGAAGTTTAAAGTAATTGAAGATCCTCGCATAGATTTGGTTAGCGAAAAATTGCCTGGTGCCAATTGCGGTGGCTGTGGACTGGCTGGTTGCCGTGCATTTGCCGAGCAGCTGGTGAAAAGCAGTGACCTGTCTGAACTAAATTGCCCGGTAGGTGGCAGTGAAGTCATGAAAGAAGTAGCGGCCATTCTGGGTTTGGAAGTAGAGGAGAAGGAGCCACTGATTGCGGTGGTGCGCTGCAATGGCAGTCGTATCAATGCCCCACAGAAGATGATCTATGACGGAGCTGAATCCTGTGCCTTTGCCCATGCGCTGGGAACAGGAGAGAGCGGCTGTCCCACCGGTTGCCTTGGATTGGGCGATTGCGTAGTCTCCTGTAACTTCGATGCCATTTATATTTCTCCTGAAACCGGATTGCCGGTGGTGAGTGATGAAAACTGTGTGGCGTGTGGAGCCTGTGTAAAGGCCTGTCCGCGAAATATTATCGAGTTGCGGAAAAAAGGTAAAAAGGATAGGCGGATTTTTGTTTCCTGCGTCAATACGGAAAAAGGCGGCCCGGCGCGCAAAAACTGTCAGGTGGCCTGTATCGGCTGCGGCAAGTGTGTAAAAGAATGTCCTTTTGACGCCATTACCCTGGTCAATAATCTTGCCTATATAGATTATGATAAATGCCGGTTGTGCCGGAAATGTGCACCGGTTTGTCCCACAGGTGCCATCCTTGAAATCAATTTTCCATTGAAAAAGGAAAAACCTGTCGATCCTGGAGCTGCCGTTGAAAACCCTGCTGTTGTTTAGTGGGTAGGTAGCTTAAATTTGAATTTAATACGAAATCGAAATATAGTGAGAACTTTTAAAATAGGGGGCGTTCATCCTCCGGAAATGAAGCTGTCGGCCGACCGGAAGATTGAGCTTTTATCCTTGCCCGCAAAAGTGATCATTCCATTGTCACAGAGTCTGGGTGCACCTTCAAAGGCAGCCATTCAAAAGGGTGACCTGGTCAGAGTGGGTCAGCTTATTGCCAAAGGAGAGGCATTCATCTCATCTAATGTTCATTCCTCTGTTTCCGGGAAAGTGACACGCATCGATGAGGTCATTGATTCCTCAGGTTACCGTCGCCCCGCGGTGTTGATTGATGTGGAAGGAGACGAATGGGAGGAGAGCATCGACCGTTCACCGGATTTAAAGAATGAGATTACCGCTTCGTCTGAGGAAATTATCCGCAAGATTTATGAAATGGGTGTGGTGGGGCTGGGTGGTGCTACCTTTCCTTCACATGTTAAACTACGCTTACCTGAAGGTAAAAAAGCCGAATATCTGCTGATCAACGGGGTGGAATGTGAGCCTTATCTTACCGCTGATCACCGGGTTATGCTGGAACAAGGCCGGGAAGTATTGACAGGTATTCGTTTGCTGATGCGTGCACTCAAGGTTGAAAAGGCGTTTATTGGCATTGAAAACAACAAGCCTGATGCCATTGAGCATTTGCGGCAACTTTGTAGCTCATTTCCTGAAATAGAAGTGATTCCGCTCAAAGTAAAATATCCTCAGGGTGGTGAAAAGCAGCTCATCAGGGCGGTTACCGGACGGGAAACCCCTTCGGGTAAACTGCCCCTTGAAGTGGGTTGTGTGGTGCAGAATGTGGGTACAGCACTGGCGGTGTATGAGGCTGTACAAAAGAATAAGCCCCTGATTGATCGGGTAGTAACGGTAACGGGTAAGAATCTTGAGCGGCCTTCTAATTTAAGGGTTCGTATTGGCACCCCGGTGAGCAATCTGATTGAATATGCGGGGGGGCTGCCCGAAGATACCGGTAAAGTAATCAGTGGCGGACCCATGATGGGGAAAGCCCTGAATTCTCTCGATGTGCCCATAGTTAAAGGTACATCAGGCGTTTTGTTGATGCCCGGGGCCGAAAGTAAACGTATGGCCCCCTTAAACTGCATCCGCTGTGGACGCTGTGTCACCGTGTGTCCAATGGGGCTTGAACCCATACTACTGGCGCAGTTGTCTGAAAACTTTTTATTCGAAAAGGCAGAAAAAGAACGCATTATGGATTGCATAGAATGTGGTTCATGCCAATATACCTGCCCGGCGGGCCGGCCTTTACTCGATTATATCCGGCTTGGGAAAAATAAGACCGGTATCATGATTAGAAACAGGGGGAAGAAATAACATGCAATTACTCACTATTTCGGGTTCGCCCCACATTCACAGCACACAAAATGTAAAATCCATCATGTATGGGGTGGTTATTGCCCTGATACCTGCCATGTTGGTTTCGTTGTATTTTTTCGGTCTGGATGCAGCCCGGGTATTCTTAGTTTCCATTTTAGCCTGTCTGTTTTTTGAATGGTTTATCCAGAAATACCTGATCAGGGGACCGGTTACCATTAACGATGGCAGTGCCCTGGTTACCGGTGTATTGCTTGCCTTTAATGTGCCAGCCAACCTGCCCGCCTGGATTCTGATTATTGGTGCATTGGCCGCTATTGGTATAGCTAAGATGTCGTTTGGCGGGCTGGGTAAAAACCCCTTTAATCCGGCATTGGTGGGTAGGGTCTTTTTACTGATTTCCTTTCCGGTACAGATGACTACCTGGCCAAAACCAAATGCCTTGTTTGATGCTCCGCTTACCGATGCCCTATCCGGACCTACAACGCTGGGTTTTTTTAAAGAAGGCTTAATGAAAGGTGAGTCTGTGCAGGAGATTATGCAAAACCCTGGTTTCCCGGGTTATGTCAATGACTTTTTAGGAGCTCAGGGTGGTTCTCTGGGCGAAATTTCCGTTTTGGCACTGCTTCTGGGAGCGGCATACCTGTTTATACGTAAAATCATTACCTGGCATATTCCCGTTTCCTATTTGGGATCAGCGGTAATTTTTTCAGGTATTCTCTGGCTTGTTGATCCCACCCGTTTTATCGATCCATTGATGCATCTGCTGGCCGGGGGGATGATACTGGGGGTGTTTTACATGGCTACCGATATGGTTTCTTCGCCCATCACGGCAAAGGGACAGTTGATCTTTGGTACAGGCGCCGGCCTGCTCACTATACTTATCAGGGTATGGGGGGTTTATCCCGAAGGTGTTTCCTTTGCCATTCTGATTATGAATGCTTTTACGCCACTTATAAATATGGCATTTAAACCCAAACGTTTTGGAGAAAGGATGGCCCATGGCTAAACTGGAATCTTCGTTCAGAAATATGGTGGTGGTGCTGCTGGTCATTACGCTGGTGGCATCCCTGTCGCTGGCTGCGGTTTACAATGTAACCAAACAGCCCATTGAAGCTGCCCGGCAGGCTAAAAAGGAAAAAGCGATTAAACTGGTGCTCCCGCCTTTTGAGCATCTTGTAGAAGAAGAGATGCAGCCCCCCACCGGAAAAGATCCGGTTGTGGTTTACACCGCATTATTGGCAGATACTTTAGTAGGATATGCCGTGGAAACCTATTCCGACAATGGTTTTGGAGGAAGAATTCAACTGATGATTGGATTTTTACCTGACCTTAGTATATACAATACCGCCGTGCTGAAACATGCAGAAACTCCCGGCCTGGGTGATAAGATGGATTCGCTCAAATCCAACTTCCCTCTTCAGTTTAAGAAAATGGAAGCGGAAAGCTTCCCACTTGCGGTGAAAAAGGATGGTGGCGGAGTGGATGCCATTACTGCGGCTACCATCAGCTCGCGCGCATTTCTTGATGGCGTTAACAGGGCCTATGAGACTTTAAAAGTGAAAGGAGATAAGCAATGAATCGTTTAGCGTATTTAACACGTGGATTGCTGCGCAATAATCCGGTTTTTGTTTTGCTGCTTGGCATGTGCCCCACCCTTGGAGTAACCACTTCAGCCATCAATGGATTGGGCATGGGGCTGGCTACCACTTTTGTGCTGGTAACCTCGAATGTCGCCATCTCATTGGTCAAAAACGTAATTCCTGACAAGGTGCGTATTCCTGCATTTATTGTCATCATTGCCTCCTTCGTAACAGTGGTTGATCTGGTGATGGCTGGTTATGCACCCGCTCTGCATGAACAACTTGGCATTTTTATCCCGCTGATTGTGGTAAACTGTATCGTTTTGGGTAGGGCCGAGGCCTTTGCATCTAAAAACAGGGTGTTCAACTCCCTGCTTGACGGGCTGGGTATGGGACTGGGCTTTGCATTTGCCCTTACCTTACTGGGCAGCATCAGGGAAGTGCTTGGCAGCGGTGCTTTCTTTGGTATGAAGTTTATTCAGGGCGATGCCATACTACTCTTTGTACTTGCACCCGGAGCGTTTATAGCATTGGGTTATTTAATTGCCCTCATCAATAAGTTGCGTAAGGTTTAATCCTAAAAACAAGAATTGATATGGAATACATTATCATTATCATCTCAGCCATATTTGTCAATAACATCATTTTTGCACAGTTTCTTGGCATATGTCCCTTTTTGGGTGTTTCGGGCAAGCTATCCACCTCGGTGGGTATGGGTGGCGCCGTAATATTTGTGATGACGCTTGCTACCATAGTTACTTACCTTATTTATCAATTTATTCTGATGCCATTTGGCCTCGGTTTTCTACAAACCATCAGTTATATTCTGGTCATAGCCGCGCTGGTGCAAATGGTTGAGATTATTCTTAAAAAAGTAAGCCCGGCATTGTATCAGGCGCTGGGTATTTTTCTGCCGCTCATCACCACCAACTGTGCCGTGCTCGGCGTGGCCATTCTGGTCATTCAAAAAGATTTTAACCTGATGCAAAGCGTAGTTTACGCGGTGGCCACTTCCATAGGATTTACCCTGGCACTGGCAATTTTTGCCGGTATCCGTGAACATCTCGAACTCATGGGCGTACCTAAAGGAATGCGCGGAGTGCCCATCGCCCTGGTGGTGGCCGGATTGCTTTCTTTGGCCTTTATGGGATTTGCAGGATTGGTGTAAAATATTTTGTTGAAAATCGATCGTTAATTAAATATTACCCGATTTAATCAGGTTGTTCTGCTATTCTTTTCCATTAGTTTATTCTGCTAAAAACATATCAGGAAAGCATATGTTTAATAGGCATGGCATCCAGTAAGGTATTTGCCTTGCTGTGTTAAGCTTTAATTTTAAGGGAATTTTGAACAAAAATTTCTTAATTTGTTACTTAATACTACTCCGTTAAAAAATTTTAAACATTTAATTGTCAGTGCATTGTGTAATTTTTTATAAAAATTACAAATTACTCAAAATCAACCCTTTGCACCTGCCGGCCCGCCTAAGGCGGGCGGGTTTTTGCATGAGGCAAGAAATTGACGGACTATTGTTACTGGAATCTTATTTTATATGAATAAAACCATACTGTTACTTCTGCTAAGCTTATTTTTATCCGCTATGGCCGGGGCGCAGGGCTTCCTGCATACTTCCGGAAAGTACATCTATGACGGTGCAGGCAATGAAGTGATTCTTCGTGGAATTGGAACGGGTAACTGGCTGTTGCAGGAGGGGTACATGATGAAATCTGCGGAAGTTGCAGGTGCAATGTACCAATACCGTCAGAAACTCATTGAAACCATAGGCGAAGATCGGACGGCTGTTTTTTATGAAACCTGGCTCAACAATCATTTCACCCGCCGGGATGCGGATAGTTTGAAAGCCTGGGGATTTAACAGTGTCAGGGTAGCCATGCACTATAAATGGCTCACCCTGCCCATTGAAGAAGAGCCTGTTTCAGGGCAGGATACCTGGCTTGAACCCGGTTTTGTGAGGCTTGACAGTTTGCTGGCATGGTGCAGCGACAATCAACTGTATCTTATACTCGATTTACATGGTGCACCCGGAGGACAGGGGCATGAATCCAATATCTCAGATTATGATCCAACAAAACCATCCCTTTGGGAAAGTGCCGAAAATAGACGAAAAACGGTTGCCTTATGGGTGATGCTTGCTGAACGTTATGCCGGCGAACCCTGGATAGGCGGCTATGACATCCTGAACGAACCCAACTGGGAATTGCCCGGGGGAACGCTCCTCAAACAACTTTATGTTGACATTACCAATGCAATCCGATCGGTAGACACTAACCATATCATCATTGTTGAAGGAAACTGGTTTGGCAACGATTACACCGGACTCACCCCGCCCTGGGATGATAATATGGTATATAGCTTCCATAAATATTGGACCTACAATACCCAACAGTCACTGGCCTGGATTATAGCCATGCGCAATAATTATAATGTTCCTGTATGGCTGGGAGAGTCGGGTGAGAATTCCAATCCCTGGTTTACCGATCTCATCGCCTTGTGCGAACAGAATAAAATTGGCTGGTCGTGGTGGCCGGTAAAAAAAGCCGGCATCAACAATGTACTCCGGGTACATGAGAGCACGGCATATAACAATCTGATGAGTTACTGGAAAAATGGAACGCCCGTTTTTACTTCCGATCAGGCATTTGATGCCGTTATGGAATGGGCCGATCTGCACCGGATTGAAAATTGTACGGTACAATTCGATGTGATTGATGCCATGATCCGACAGCCTTTTACCGATACCACAAAACCGTTTAAGCACCATGTTGCCTGGCAGCCCATTGCCGCTTCCGATTATGATCTGGGGCGCAGCTCTTCGGCCTATTATGATAAAGATAGCGCGGATTATCATCTCGAGACCAATGTTTTCGGTACCTGGAATTCAGGCTGGTCCTACCGCAACGATGGAGTGGATATTGCTCCTTCTCAGGATACAGATCCGGGCAGTAATGGTTATTACCTGGGCTGGACTGAAGCTGACGAATGGCTCGAATATACCCTTCACACCGGTTCGCCGGCTGCCTGGACAATAAGTCTGCGATCAGCCTCAAACAATGCAGCCGCAGCCCGGGTGCGTTTTTCAATAAATGGCACGGATATAAGCCCTCAACATATTTTGCCCTTTACGGGAGGGTGGCAAAACTGGTCCAATACTGCTATAAGTCAGGTTATTGTACCCGCCGGACGTAACAAATTGCGACTGACTTTTGAAAAAGGAGGATCAAACCTGAGTTTCTTCACCCTTATTGATTCGATGGGTGTTTCAGAAGTGCCCTTTCGTGCTGTTTCAGCAGAAACCACCCTTTCGGGGGAATACGTAATATTAACGCTCAACAAAGCCGTAACAGTGATGAATGCCATTCCTGCAGATTTTGACTTAAGTGTGGATGGAAGCAGCCAGATTATTCAGGAAGTAAGTGTTGATCCTGACCATCAAATGAAACTTCAGTTGCTGCTTGTCGAATCCATAGTGTTTTCGGCGGGCGAATTGAAACTATCCTATTCTGGTAACAATATTGCCAGCGATTCTAGCCTGCTTGAGCATTTTTCCGGTATGCCGGTAACGTTAAAGGTACCTTCACGTAAATGGATACCCGGATTGATACAGGCGGAAGATTATGATGTAAATGTCGGTTTCCAACTTGAAAATTGTCAGGATATTGGCGGCGGATTGAACCTGGCTTTTGCCAATAATGGAGATTATGTTGATTATAATGTTTTCGTTGCTCAGTCCGGAGCTTATAATATTGATTTCAGGGTAGCCTCGCTTTATTCGAATGGGAGGATAAGTATAAGGCTGGTCTATGAAAATGATTTTACCTCTGTTGGAAATATTAGTTTTACCGCAACCGGTGGATGGCAGGCATGGTCAAACCAGTCCCTTTCTTTGGTGTTGCCTGCCGGAAACCAAATCCTGCGGCTATATTCACTTGCCGGGGAATATAACCTGAACTGGTTTGACATTTCCAAAATAAACGCCATACCTGAAATTGAGGCTAAAAATAACTTTAGGCTTTTCCCTAATCCCACAAACGGTGAGCTGCATATTCTCTCACCCATTCCCCGGGAAGAGATAAAAAGTTTAAGACTTTTTAATGTGCATGGCACACTGATGTGGGAGCAGGAATCCGTTCTAAATCCTCCTGTTTTTTGGTTACCGCATCATCTTATTTCCGGGCTTTATGTATTGGAAATTTTAACGGAAGAGGGTTTAAGCCGGCATAAAATTTTAAAAATGTAAGTACTGGATTAACAGCATTGTAAAATTATTAAGTTTGCAATTGTAAAAACACAAATCTTTTAAGCGGCATCAATGACGGTGAAAATACCCTTTTATATGAGGAAACCTTTTTACTACAGTGTCTTTGTAGTAATGATGCTATTCCTTTCTTTAGCTGTTGCCTTGTATTTTAAAACCGAAAAGAGAGATATTCTTCAACAAAACATACAAGAACTCAAAAATATAACCTTATTAAAGTCTCAACAAATCAGTGATTGGTTTAACGATGAATTAAATGATGCCTGGGAGATTGGCAGGAATACATCATTTGTTTACAATGAGATAGCGCTCACCAGACAGTCGGAAGAGGAGTTTAGCAGCATAATTTCCAATTATCTGAAAGGGGTGGCTGTTGAACACGATTACAGCATTATATTTCTCACCGACAGCGTTGGAAATATACTTTATTCTTCAAGTAAACTGGCAACTTCGTTAGATCCAATTGCAAATATCGTATTTCATCAATCTCTGCCTGGCCGGGCTTCAACCACAGACGTTTTCCGCGCTGAGGATGGAAGTGCATGTATTGATTTTGTCACTTCTCTCGATATAGAAACCGATGACTATCCTGCGCCTGTTTTTATGGTGATGCGCATTGATCCTGAGATGGATTTATATCCCTGGGTGGAACAAACTTACCTGAATACATCTACCCAAATTGTATTGTTGCGTAAAAATAGCCATACCACTGAGGTGTTGAGTAACCTGAAAGATGCGAATAATCCAAACGAAAGTTTGATAGATGCAGATACCAGTACCTTCCAAACCTTACTTTCAAAAATAGAAGGGGAGGGGAGCTTTAACGGACTGGATTATCGGGGGCAACAAGTGGTGGGATACGCAGTCCGCATTGAGCATACTTCCTGGTTTGTACTTTCCAAAACAGATGAGGCTGAGGTCCTGCACTGGTATTATCACAAAATGTTCCTTATTATACCCATTTTTCTGCTGGGAATTATTCTAACTGCACTATTCATCCTTTATTATGATACCCGGAGGAGCAACAGATTTTATAGAAGTTATGGAGCCGAACAGGCAAAATTTAAAACCACTATTTATAGTATTGGTGATGCGGTAATTATTACAGATAAACAGGGTACTATAAAAAACATGAACCCTGTAGCTGAAAAAACCACAGGTTGGAAAGAAGCTGAGGCAATCGGCAAGCCATTGACCGTTGTTTTTAATATCATCAATGAAGCCACCCGGAACAGGGTAGAAAGTCCGGTGAAAAAAGTGCTTGAGCAAGGCGTAGTTGTTGAACTGGCGAATCATACCCTGCTTATTCGGCGCGATGGGAGTGAAATACCCATTCTTGACAGTGGAGCGCCAATTGTGGATGAGAACAATGAAATTAGCGGGGTGGTACTCGTATTCCGGGATCAGTCAGCAGAGCGTCAACGTCAGGCATCTATTGAAGGGAGGGAATTAAACTATCGCCGGATGTTTATCAGCAATCCTCAACCTATGATTATCTATAATGTGGATAATTACCAGATTCTGGAGGTGAACGATGCTATGGTTAAAATGTATGGGTATAGTTACGAGGAGTTTTTGCAAATGGACGTAAAAGCACTCAGACCTGAAGAGGAGATACCCCATTTTGTGCAACAGATGAAAAAGGAGGCCAGCAATGTTTTACATATGGGCGAAGTCTGGAAGCATAGGTTAAAAAATGGAGAAACGATATTTGTAGAAATTTCCTCCCATCAAATCACCTACAACAAGCAGCCGGCCCGTCATGTGCTTATTATAAATGTTTCTCAACGACTTGCAGCAGAAGAAGCGCTGATGCAAAGTGAACAAAAATTCAGATTGTTGTTTGAAAATCATTCTGCCAAAAAGTTCATCATTGACCCCAAAACCGCAAAAATTGAAGATGCCAATCTGGCTGCCAGTAAATTTTATGGCTGGTCCCGGGAAGAATTTCATGGCATGGATTTGTCTGTGATCAACTTGCTGTCGATGGAGGAAATTCAACAGTTTATTAAAAAGATTGAATCTGCCGCAGAAACCACCTTCGAATTTAAACACAGGAAACGTGATGGTACCGTGTTTGACGCGGAAGTTTTCAGCAGCAATATTGTTACCGACAATAAGATAATGCTGCATTCCATTGTTCAGGATGTTACAGAAAGAAAACAAGCCGAAGAGAAGGTGAACCTGCTCATAAGGTCTATCAATCAAAGCCCGGTAGGTATTGTTATTGCCGATGAGTTGACCATTACTACCTACGTTAATCCTTATGTATGTGAAATGACCGGGTATAGTGAAGAAGAACTGTTGGGCAATGCGCCATTTTTACTCCGGCCGGTCTCCGAACCTTTATACAGTGAAATTCAATCGTCACTCAAAAGGGGAGAGGAATGGAAAGGAGAGTTTGAGGATAAGAAAAAGAATGGGGAAAAATACTGGAAAAATGTTGCCATTTCTGTGGTACGCAATAGCAATGGTGGGATTGCCAACTACGTACTGGTTCAGGAAGATATTACCCTGCGCCGTAAAATCTTGTATGATTTGATTGAATCCCAGCAGAAAGCTGAAGAGAGTGACCGGCTCAAGTCAGCTTTTCTGGCCAATATGAGTCATGAAATCAGAACCCCCATGAATGGCGTTCTGGGGTTTATGGATCTGCTTCAGGACCCTGATCTTACCAGTGATGAGCGCGAAGAGTATATGGCTATTGTTCGCTCGAGCGGTAACCGGCTGCTATCTACCATAAATGATATTATCGACATTTCAAAAATTGAATCAGAGCAGGTGGTGCTTAATATTTCACAATTTAACATAAATAACCTGCTTAAACGGTTGCTTTTATTTTTTAATGCAGAAGCGAACAATGAAAATTTAAAATTGATTCTTGATAGTGAATGCAATGAGACCGCTGCGACTATACGCACTGACATGTCGAAAGTAGAATCCATTTACACCAACCTGATCAAAAACGCAGTAAAATTTACCGATAAGGGACACATTGCCTTTGGTTGTTCTGTTGACAATGACAAATTACATGGATTTGTTGAAGATACGGGTCGTGGCATACCTGGTGACCGTCAGGATACTGTTTTCAACCGCTTTGTTCAGGCCGATACCAGTTATTCACGAGCCTATGAAGGCTCAGGCCTCGGGTTATCCATTACCAAAGCTTTTGTAGAAATGTTGGGCGGCACTATCGAATTGAAGTCAAAGGTGGGTGAAGGCACACGTTTTGATTTTGTAATTGATGTTAAGCCTGGCGATCCCAGCATTTTATCAGGCAATAGCGATGCTTTTAAGGAGCTTCCCGATGAACACGAAGCTATCATACTTGTGGCTGAAGATGATGAGGTGAGCTATATATTCTTAACCAAACTGCTGGCCGGGAAAAATTTAAAATTTATACATGCCCATAATGGCAAAGAGGCCGTGGAATTTTGCCGAACCAATCCTGAAATTAATCTCGTGATGATGGATATTAAAATGCCGATAATGGATGGGTATGAAGCCACCCGCATCATTAAATCATTCAGACCGGAATTGCCCATAGTAGTTGTTACCGCTTTCGCCTTTTCCGAGGATAGGAATAAGGCCCTGACTGCCGGATGCGATGAATACATAAGCAAACCTCTGAACCGCAACAAGGTAATTGAAATTATTGATCGTTATATATAACCACGCTAAAAATTTCAGTTTCAGGAGGGTTCCTGACCCTGTTTGCAATGACAGGCTTTGAAGGATAATAAAGGATGTTGCTTACTTTGCTATCTTTACCGCTTCAAATACCAAAAGAGGCCATGCAAGACGAAAGAACTATATATTTAAACGAACTTAATGTATATCAGCGCAATATACTTATTCTTTCTTCGGTTAACCTTCAGATAAATAAAGGTGAATTTGTTTATTTAATCGGAAAAACCGGTACCGGTAAGAGCAGTCTGCTCAAAACCTTATATGCGGAATTGCCTGTAACCGAAGGTGAAGCAGAAGTAGTGGGATACAACATCAAAACCATGCGACGACGAGATATCCCCTTTCTCAGGCGTAAGCTGGGTATTGTTTTTCAGGATTTTCAGCTCTTGAGCGACCGCAGTGTACACAATAATCTGCTGTTTGTGCTTAAAGCTACCGGATGGGAGGATAAAAGTGCCATCAACGAACGTATCCGGGATGTACTTGAAAAAGTCGGTTTGGGAACAAAGGGGTTTAAGATGCCACACCAGTTGTCGGGGGGCGAACAGCAGCGGGTTTCTATTGCCCGGGCTTTACTAAACGATCCGGAGCTGATTCTCGCCGATGAACCTACCGGAAACCTTGACCCCGAAACCTCTGAGGGCATTATGTCGTTGTTATTCAATATCAGTGCCTCGGGTAGGGCAGTGCTTATGGCTACCCACAATTATTCACTCATCGAAAAGTTTCCGTCACGTATAGTGAAGTGTGAGGGTGGACGGGTATTAACCTCCGAAAATCAGCCTGATCAGTTTCCCGGCATTGGTCGCATTTGAAAAATGTGCTTTAAGCAAGACAGCCCTTTGATTGCTGATTTTGGTATCCAGGGTCGTGTTCAATAATTCCCCAACTTTATCACTTATTTCTTTTTCATCATCGGCGACAGTACACAATGCCTCCAGCCCCGTGCCTGCAAGCATGGGCGAATTTACCAGACAATGCCGTCCATTGTAGAGCGTATTCAGCAATTTTAGCTTTAATCCCGTTGCCTGAAAAGTTACCAGAATATTTACCTGAGCATCGCGAATAAGCGAAAAAAGCGTATCGTCATCAGGGTTGGCTACAATTCGGATGTTGGGATGAGCTTTAGCCATTTCTACAATACGCAGGGGAGGGTTCATACCGGCAATTACCAATGGATAATCCGTAAAAGCAAATACTTTATTGATCAGAAAACCGGCAGCCATTTCGTTTTCAGGCACCTCAATATTCCCATGATAGAGCACAAAATTTCCTTTTCCCGGCTTAATACTCACCTCCTCATTTGCATGGAAGCTCGGTAGATACTGTACGATGTTATGGTCCGGAAATTTAGACCTCAGGTAATCGGCATCGCTGCGTGAAACCACCAGCATCAGTTTCGCATGTTTAAGGCGGGTTTGCTGAAACAGGTATAGTTTCAGGCTTTCAATTAGAAAATAAGCCTTTTTAAAGAATCGGTGCTCCGCCCTGAAAAGATTCAGGTAATACTGATGCTCAATATTGCTTTCGCGATAGATGAGCAGGCGTTTTTTCAAACGGGAATCATCCAGATAATAACAGGAATGTATGCCTTCAAACAGAATGGGATAATTATCCTGCAGTAAACGTGCAATCAATGCCGCTGATCTCCGGCTCTTTACAATATAAGGGATAAGGCTTAAAGCTGATTTTAAACCGGTTAAACGTGGATAATACCTGACTTCTGAGCAATAATCCTCCAATTCCGGAGCGCGGTCACGTCCCGGATATTCAAAACAATGCAAATGAATTTTAATTCCCTGTTTATGAAGGGCCCTCAATTTGTAGAAAACGTCGATTACTCCTCCATAATTTGGCGGGTACGGTATATCAAAAGCAACGATATGTAAATGACGTTTAGGCATAGCGAGCATAAATCTTATGTAATACTTTTTCTTCGTTTTCCCAGGTGAGCTCTCTGGCTGCCCGGATCAATCCCTCTTTCCACTTATATCGTTCAGTTTCATTGTGGAGCATTTCTTCCATTAAAAGTGCAAGTTTTTTTGGATCATGACTCTCCGAAATCCTGCCGATATTATAATCATTTATAATACGGGCAATTTCCGGAAGGTTGGAAGCCAGTATGGGAATTCGGGCATGGATATAATCAAAGAGCTTATTGGGTAGGCTAAAGTGGTAGTTTAGGTTGGTGTCCTTGTCGAGTGTAAGTCCCAGATCGGCATTGGCAGTATAGGCCATGAGCTGTGCATAGGGCATTTTATCACGGAACATCACCTTGCCTGATATTTCGGGTTGGGCAGCCATGATTTTAAGGGATTGAATTACATCGCCCGAACCTGCTATAAGCAATAGCGTATTCTTTAAATATTTCATCGCTTCTATGGCTTCTTCGGCTCCCCTTTGCACATTGAGCCCTGCACCCTGAAGTATGATAATCTTCTTATTTTCAGGCAATTCCAGCCCTTGTCGGGACGCTTTAATGATTGCTGCACTGCTAAGGGGAATATTTCTTACCACATGCACTGCTTTGCCATATTTTTTCTCATACAATCCGGCTATGGAATCATTTACGGTAATAATGTCTCTTAGCTTTGGGAAAATGAACCCTTCAATGCGTTCCCAAATATGCTGAACGGTTGGGCGATTAACAAGTTCGGGTGTCTCAGTATAATACTCGTGGGTATCGTAAATCAGGGGTGTATTTTTTAGCTTATGCGCAATGAAATTTGCAAGTAAGGTATCAAGATCGTTGGATACCAGTAATTTGCATCGGTGAAATAGCAGGAACAGCAACAATCGAAAATTATACTCCGCATAAAAGAGCGGACCACGTCTGAATAGCAGTTTCATACGGTGGGTGCCATAAGGCCTGTCATTCATCGGCAGACAGCCCGGCAACCATCGTCCGACCAGCAATACCTTAAAGTCCATGCTGGTCAGGGTGCGGCAAACCTTGTCCACACGCTGATCGGTGCTTAAATCGTTGGTTACGGAAACAATTACGCTTTTCAAAATGAGGTTGTAGAACGATAGGTGTGCAAAAGTACCTGATTTTTGTATAGGTTACAAGGTTCTCAGGTTTCATGTCACAAGTTGTTTCATGTGGTTTCAGTCCTGTAAGTAAGGGAGTTTCAAACTCACCTCTGTTGCTTGCGTGCATTGCAAAGCAGGCATCTGTCAGTATTCCTTCGGGTCAATATTTCGCATTTTTTCTTCGATGGTTAATTTATCTGACATTCTCCGTAATTTTGCCCCATGGATAAAACCACAACCCTAAAGCTGCAGCACAACATCATCCTAAAGCCATATAACACTTTCGGTATGGATGTTATTTCAAAGGATTTTGTTGAAATTACCACTGAAGCTGAGCTTCCGGCATTGCTCAAAGTAATCAACCAATATCCTGGTCGGGTCATGTTTCTTGGCGGTGGAAGCAATGTCCTCTTCACCAGTGATTTTGATGGTCTTATCGTTAAAATATCCCTTAACGGCATTGAGGTGCTGCATCAGGATGATGATGTGGTATATGTGCGGGGGATGGCCGGTGAAAACTGGGACAATTTTGTACAGTTTTGTGTGAATCACAACTACGGAGGGCTTGAAAACCTAAGCCTGATTCCCGGCAATGTAGGGACTAGCCCCATACAGAATATCGGGGCTTATGGCGTAGAATTAAAAGACACTTTCCATATGCTGGAAGCCGTTTCTTTACGCACCGGTGAGTTCAGGGAATTTTACGCCGGAGAATGCGCTTTCGGATATCGGGATAGTGTTTTTAAGAATGAACTGAAAGGTCAATATCTTATCCTTGCGGTTATCTTTAAGCTAAATAAGCGTCCTGTGCTGAACACTTCATATGGCGCCATAGCTTCGGAACTGCAAAAGATGGAACTGACTCCCTCAGTTAAAAATATTGCAACCTGCGTAAGTAACATCCGTCGCAGTAAACTACCCGATCCAGAGGTGCTGGGGAATGCAGGCAGCTTTTTTAAAAATCCGGTGATAGCTGCTGAGCTGGCTGAGGTTTTGAAAGAAAAATATCCGGGAATGCCGGTCTATCCTGCTGAAGGTGGCGTAAAGCTGGCAGCAGGCTGGCTTATAGAGCAGTGCGGATTAAAAGGATTTCGCAGCGGAGATGCGGGTGTGCATCAGAAGCAGGCGCTGGTACTGGTGAATTACGGGCAGGCCACCGGAAAAGACATTCTTTCATTGGCCCATAAGATTATAGCTTTAGTAAACGATAAATTTAAAGTTAAACTGCAGCCGGAAGTGAACATTATTGGAGAGGAATAAGTCCATTAATCAGATTGATTCCGAACTATCCGTTGAGAATAGGTACTAAATTAATTATTGCAATCCTTTACTTTTACCTTTTGATCTTTACCGCCTTCATCTTCAATGGTGGTAATTTTAAAGGGAATCGCGAAATTGCTGGGCGTATTTTCATGATTGTAATACAGGGAATACCGCCGGCTAAGCTCCACACCGAGATAAAAGATGAGTGAGGCATAATAAATCCAACCCAGAATAGCGATAAAGGCACTCACCGCGCCGTAAACCGCTCCCATTTTATTGCCTCCGATTATCAAACCAATAACAACTTTACCCACCGAAAATAAGATTGAAGTAAAAATACCCGCAAACCAGGCCGCACTCCAATACACTTTTACATCCGGTAAAAACCGGTATATCAGGGAAAATATGACTGTAATAATTCCCAATGATAATACCAGGTTAAAAATCTGAGCCACAAAGATGAAATCGGGTGTGAGATATCGGGTAAGTATGTCCTTTAAAAAAGCAATAGAAGCATCTACCACCAGCGAAATAAGCAAAAGAAAGCCCAAGGACAGGATTACTCCAAAAGACATTAACCTATCTTTGAGTAATTTAATGATACTCATTTTGATGTTGCCTTTTACCTTTATACGCCATATCTCATTGATGGAATTCTGTATAATGCCAAACAATGTTGTTGCAGAAACCAAAAAAAGAACAATACCAACCAAGGTTCCAACACCTTTTTTCTCGGAAATCTGATAATTGTCGATGGCTTTTTCCAGTAAATCAACACTATCGCGCCCTATGAGCACATCCAGTTCATTAAACAACTTATACCTGATCATATCATCTCCAATCACATACCCAAACACGGCAATGATAAGTATCAAAATGGGAGCTATCGAAAAAGTGGCTATATAGGCAGTATAGCCGGCAAGCTGGAAGGGATTTGAAGACATGAAGTTCATCACGGTATCTTTCCATATTTTACCGGTGTCGATAGCCCATTGTTTAAGGCGATTAAGAGTAATGCTTTTCATTTCCCAAATAGTTTTGAAAATTTAGTCTTTATTTTTGAAAAATTGAAGGAATATTTTTCTGTGCCACGATCACTGAGCAGGTAGGCGTATGGCTTAAGACCGTCAACGTTTCGCATAATTATTTTTAATATTGCCATCACAGGTACCACGATAAGCATACCGGCTATTCCCCAGATCAGGTTTGCAATCAACAGGCCAATAATAATGGCGAAAGGATTCAGTTTGATATTGTTTCCTACAATATTTGGCGTAAGCAGATTGTTTTCAGTAAACTGAACAATGGCAAACAGTATGATTATTTTTACCACCATTCCGAAAGGATCGGAAACGGCAAAGAATACATACAAAATAGGGATCAGCCCACCTAATAAGGTCCCGAAATAGGGGATAAGGTTAAGCAGGGCAGCCAGTGAGCCAAATAATATGGCATTGGGAACGCCAATTATCAGAAGACCTATGGAGTTAAGTACTGCAAGAATAAGAACAACCAGTAATATTCCTCCGAGATATTTCCCGGTTACTTTTGAAATTTCTCTAAGTATTCCCAGTGTAATCGGTTTGTTTTTCCGGCCAGTAATCTTGAAAATGAAATACGCTGTCTTGGTGCGGTAAAACATCACGAAAAAGGTGAAAACCGGTAAGATAAACAACTGAAACAATGTTGACGTTGTAGCTGCAAAGAACATTCCTACACTTGATTCCCAGGAGGAGCCAATGGCGCTGCTTGCACGGCTTATGGCGTTGTCCATGGCATGGCTGTTCATACCCAGTTTCTTTTCGAGAATATCCTGAGTGTCTTCAAATTTAGAAGTTATTTGTTCCTGTATTGCGGTATAGTCAATATTCGCATTAGATACTTTAATGCCTACAAAAAGACCTATTCCACCAAGTAAAATTATGGCCGTAAGAATTACAATAATAATGGAAATTCCTCGGTGAACGCCCCTTTTTTCCAACTTCCAGGATAAAGGATAGAGCAAATAAGCAAAAAAGAAGCTCAATGTTAAAGGTACGAATACACTTTTTGCAAATATCATGGCTGTAATGATGGCTGCCAGAATAAAAAGAACGGCAGCAATTCTTAAAATTTTTGAATCTTTCATGGATATAGCTGAGGTATGTTCCTATGCATACTAAATTTTATGCCATTTGTTAAAAGTAGTTTAAATAGCCATGCCCGGACAAACTATACGCCTATTTAAAGCCACACTTTATTTGTTGATGTGTGGAAATATTTTCACGTTAACTGAAATAGTGGTTAATGCGCATAGCTATAAGTCAGGTGGCACACTATTGGCATAATTATTAGCGGTGAACAAATTCACGTCTCAAACATTTATAGTCCCATAAGATTTCACCTATGATCAGAAGTTTACGCTTATGTATTTTTTTGATGCTTTTATTTGGCAGTTTTAGTCCGATGGCTCAGGAAAACTATGAAGTGCGTAAGGTGAAATTTAAGGGCAATAAAACACTGGATAATGACTTCCTGCTGGAGCGCATGGCATTAAAAGAGGTGTCGTGGGTCCAAAAGTTGCTTACCAAAAAGGAACCCTATCTTTATCACAAAGAAATGATTGATATGGATATGGAGCGGCTCACCCGTATTTATCAGACAGAAGGTTTCCTGGAAGTTAAGGCAAATATGCTGCCTCCTCAGGTAAATGATAAGAAAAAAAAAGTAAAACTTGCCATTGAGATCGATGAAGGAGAACCGATAAAGGTGGATAGTGTTTATTTCAGGTTGATGGATACAGTTAAGTCCGCAATAAATATGGATTCCCTAACCCGTAAAGTATTTAGACGTGTAGCCCTAATCAGAGGAAAGCGTTTCCGGGATGAAGCCTTACAATCCGATCAACAGGCCATAGGCAATGCATTCCGCAATCTTGGTTATGCCTATGTGGAGGTTACCTACGATTTAACCCTTCGACCGGATGACCATAAAACAGATATTATTTATTTTATTGAGCCGGGGCCTTTGTGTTATATGGGTAATACCAACATTTTAGGCAACAAGCATGTGAAGGAGTCTTTTGTTCGCAAACAGTTAAAATATAAAGAGGGAGATATTTATGATCGGTCAGCGTTGGAGAAAACCCGCATAAACCTTTATCATTTACAGCTTTTTCGTATTGTTTCGGTGTTGCCTCAGACCAATGCTGATTCTACCCAAAATCCTATCCCTGTCAGGGTGTATATTGAAGAAACACCCCGATTAAATGGAAAATTGGGATTGGGCTACGGAACCGAAGATAAATTCAGGACATTTCTCGATTTAAATTACCTGGGCTTTTTAGGCGGAGCACGCCGGATAAATTTACAGCTTAAACATTCGGCCATTGTGCCTTACTCTGCAAGCATACGCTGGATACAACCCCGTTTTATAGGTGATCGCAGTACCATTGAACTAAACCCATATATTGAGCGAAACAAAGAACCGGGATATGACAACCGTACCATCGGCCTTAGGGTGCCAATGAATTATCAGTTTAATAAATGGCTTAACAGCACTTTAACCTATTATTTTGAAGCGGTGGAACAGTCATTTGAAGCGGATGACCCAGAATTTACCGGAATTGCCGGAAATAAGTTTCCCTACAATAAATCAGGCGTTATTTTGGGCTCTGTTTACGACAATTCTAAACCGAGATTTTCTGCCACGAGTGGCATCAACCTGTCGCTGGCATTTAAGCTCAATGGTTATTTGTTTGGAGGTGACTTCAGTTATACCAGATTGTGGGGCACCTTCAGAGTCTATCACAAGATCGGGGATTTCACCCTGGCATTTAAACTTGCTGCCGGTGGCATACATTCTTCAGATACCAGTGGATTTATTCCGGTAGAGGATCGGTTTTATTCGGGGGGTAGCCTTTCCGTAAGAGGCTGGAGGCGTGCTCAACTCGGACCTAAGCGTGAAAGTGGCAGCCCTCTGGGAGGTAAAAGTCTGCTGGAAAGCAGTTTTGAAGTCCGTTTTCCGTTGTTCTGGAGGTTAAGTGCCGTAGCTTTTATTGATGCCGGAAATGTGTGGACGGGTTCTTATTCATATAACTTAAATGATCTGGGCTATGCAGTAGGACCGGGCCTGAGAATTGAAACACCCATCGGACCGGTGAGATTCGATGTAGGATTTCCGGTGTGGAATGAGAAGAAGTTACCTCAGTTTTTTATTAGTGTAGGACAAGCATTTTAATGCGATGAGAAGAACCATAACAATAATACTTAAAGTGCTCGCATGGATACTCGCCGGTGTGGTTGCACTATTGTTGTTGGTCGCCCTTCTGATACAGACATCTTTTGTTAAAAAGAAAATTGCCGGCATAGCCGAAAAGCAGGCAGCCTCCTTTATTGAAGGGAAACTCACCCTTGGTTCCATTAACGGAAATTTTTTTACCGGCATTCAATTAAACGAAGTGCTCTGGATGAATGGGAAAGATACTTTAGCTTATCTTCCTAAAATTAGCACTACTTATCGTTTACTCCCATTGTTAAACGGGCAACTTGTAATTCGTTTTGCCTCCCTTGACCGTCCAAGGTTCTTTCTGAAACAAGGGGCAGACTCTACCTGGAATGTACAACATCTCATCAAGCCTCAACCGGTCGATACCCTGGTAAGTGACACTTCCACAAGCAATTTTACCATTGACATTGCACGATTTACCATCAATAAAGGCTATATTAGTGTACAATCCTTTGATACCATCATTCCTGAGGAAATTGCCAACCTGAACCTGTCCCTGTCAGGATTTTATAGTGTGGACAAACAGCAGGTAAATATCAGCCGTTTTGATTTTGTAACGCGGCAGCCTAATCTTACGCTTAAAGAACTTACCCTGGCCTTCAACAGAAATGAATCGCACATGGAGGTGAAAGATTTTAAACTGGTTACTGCCCGTAACCAGTTGGTTGCCCAGGCAGAATATGAGGAGTCAGGCGGGCGCAGCGGTAAGGCAAGTATACAATCTGAGCCGGTAAACATCGAAGAGTTTAGTTTTATATTGCCAGATGTCACACTCCCGGCGCATCCGCAAATTGATTTTAACGCGCAATTAAAGGGTGATCGAGTGGAAGCAAACCTCCGCATTGCCGACGAAGGCCAGGAGATCACCCTGAATGCCATTTCTGAAAATCTTTACCGTTTTCTGATGGATACCACCATGAACGATCTGCAATATCTTGTAAATGCTACCCTGAAGCAAGTGGATGTTGCCCATTGGACGGGAGATAGTCAACTTAACTACAGAATTAATGGAAGCATGCAGGTGGATGGAAAAGGGATTTCACCTGAAACCGCAGTATTGGACGTAAAGGGAAATTTCTACGATTTAAGGGTGAGCGATAAGCAGTTGGCTAAGCTAAATTTAGACCTGGGATATAATAAGGGAAATGTTAAGGGGTTAATCACCGGGAATGGCAATTTTGGAAGTTTTAAAGTGATGCCTGATGCCCGGGATATTGCCGGAGAGAACCCGAAATATGACGTGGTGCTTATAACCCGTAATCTGAATCTGGCCATGCTAACGGGTAACGACAGCCTGGCGTCATCACTTAATATTGATGCGAAGATTAAGGGACAGGGATTTGATCCGGAAACCCTGAGTGCCACCGCCGATATTAAAATGATGAACAGCACTTTTCAGACCATACGAATGGATACCTTATTGGCCGATATAGGTTACCGTGCTAAGAATATTGATATTGATTCCCTGTTGCTTGCTACCGAATCATTGCGGCTTACTGCTCATGGCAGATATAGCATGAATGCCTCTTCATCGGTTAAGCTGAATGCAAGTTTTTCAGGACTGGATGAATTCCGTGCTTTTATTCCTGTGGACAGCCTTGAGACGAGCGGAACGTTGGCGGCTAATCTGGCAGGAACCCCCGATTCGCTTAAACTTACTGCAGTACTTAAAATAAATGAAACCCGCTATGGTTCCCTGATGCTTGAAGCGCTGGAATTGGATGCCGATGGGTTTATAGCGCATGGCGATACTCTGGTGCACGCTGATATCCGCGCGAGCCGGTTCAGTACTGGATCATTTGTACTTGATTCCATAAATATGGTTGTTGATGCCTCAATGGATTCTGTGTATTTGGCCGGTAATATGTATAATCAAGACCTGAAAACAGCCTTAAAAGCGGGACTTACTTTTGGTACGCCGATGAATGTTGTACTGGATGATCTGGTGCTGGATTACAAGGATCAGCACCTTGAAATGCAACAACCTCCAGCTTTAATAAGCATTGGCGAAACAGCCTATCACATTGATAATTTTAGAATGGCATCAGGGATTGCCGATAGTGCTCAGTCTATTTATATCGCGGGAGTTATCGATCGCGCAGGATCTCAGGATCTGGCAGTGGATATTACCAATGTAAATATTGGTGAACTGGTTAATTCTCTAAATGAGGAAATGAAGGCGGCGGGTATATTCAGTTTGAATCTTAAGGTTTCCGGTAGTGCGGCCGCTCCGGTAATGGATGGAAAGTTTGGTCTGGATAAAGCATCGTTGAATGATTATAAATTTACAGAGTTTGGGGGAACATTCGCTTTACAAAACAATGAGCTGGATATTGCCATAAATCTGATTCCTGCTGACAGCGGCAGGATCAGTATAGAAGGTCAAATACCGGCGTCCATAAGGCTGGATAGCATGCAGTTTGAATTTAATCCTGAAGCACCACTTCAGGCGAAATTTATTGCTGACAGATTCCCGCTTGGAGTAATTAGAGCTTTTAACATTACCGAAGATATTGCCGGATTTTTACAGGCCGATGTAAACATAAGTGGCACGGTAAAAGACCCTAAGCCCGAAGGTAATCTGCGACTTGTAGATGCTTCAGTGAAAATTCCGGAATACGGCGTGGATTATAAAACCATTAAACTGAATGTTAATTTTTCTCCTGAAGAAATAATCCTGGACACGTTTAACATTACCAGCCAGGATGGAACGATGTATGCTGACGGGAAACTTGACTTTAAAGGTGGATTTTATAAGGGGGATATTTCCGATTCAAAAATCAGCATCTTTTTTGACAAATTCAATCCCATCGACCATAAGCAGTTTAATATGGTGCTTTCAGGTCAGGCCGAGCTAAAGGGAAAGCCGGGAGAAGTAGTCTTCTCAGGCAATTTAAAGATTCCGGAATCGGAATTCAATCTACCGGCGGTTATGGCCATGCTGGGTAAGTTTAGTGCTCCCGAAATGCCCACTCCTATTCTAATGCGCGAACTTACCGACCACATACATCAGGGCGATTCCCTTATCATTAAAACGCCTGCTGCGAGCATTGATACTGCCGGTCCCAGCCTCTATCTGGAAAATGTTAGTGGAAAACTAAAGGTAAATATTCCTAAAAATACCTGGATTAAGAGTGAAGACCTGCGTCTGGAGCTTTCGGGTGATATAGAACTTATTAAGACCAAAGCCTATTTCGAAATTTTTGGTACCGTTGATGTCGTTAGGGGACAATATGAAATACTGGGGCGCACTTTTAAAATAGACAAAGGACACATCAGCTTGCAGGGTGGAGAAAAGATTAACCCGATTATGGATATTACTGCGTCCTATACCTTTAGAAATACAGAACGTGCTGAGCAAGAGCTTACGGTAAACATTACCGGGGATATTGAAACGCCCGCGGTTAAATTTGAGCTTGACGGTAGTGCCATAAGTGAAGGAGATGCCATGTCCTACATTATGTTCGGCAAAGGCCTTGACCAGCTAACGATGGATCAACAGCAGAATGTGGAAGGTGCCGGTGGCGGAAGCATGGCGGCCAATGCCGCGGCTTCTATACTCTCATCACAGTTGACTAAGTTATTGGGCAACACTTTAAATGTGGACTATATTGAACTAAAGAGTGGTGACGGATTCGATAATGCGACCCTGGTGGTAGGCAAGTACATCACCAATGATTTATTTATAAGTTACGAACAACTCTTCGGGCAGGCTTCTGAGAGCAATGCCAAGGCATACGAAGTAAAACTGGAATATGAAATATTCCGCTGGCTATTTCTTCAGCTAAACAACTCCAGCCGCGATAGTGGTTTTGATGTTATCTATAAGTACGAATCGGAGTAATGCTTTGATTCGTTGATTTGTTGATTTGTTCCGGGTTCTGGGTTTCAGGTTCTGGGTTCCAGGTTCTTGGTTTTTGGTTCTCCCCGTTTCCTTGTCTCCCCGTTTCCTTGTCTCCCCGTCTCTTTTTTAGAAGTGAGCGGTTAGAAGTTAGAATTTATAAGTTAGAAGTTAGAAGCCTGACTATCAGCCATTCTCATGCCTGTCAAGTCTTTAAATCCACAATCCGCAATCCGCAATCCGCAATCCGCAATCCGCAATCCGCAATCTGCAATCCGAAATCTGTGATCTGTGATCTGTGATCTGTGATCTGTGATAAAATAGAAGTAGGATTTCTGAATGAATAACTCGCCCCTCGCCCCTTCTCGTTATCACTTTCGTTCTCACGAGACAAGCTGTCCCTTTTTTCAAATCCGCAATCTGCATATCCTCACATCCTCACATCCGCACATCCGCAATCTGCAATCTGCAATCCGCAATCTGCAATCCGCAATCTGTGATCTGTGATCTGTGATCTGTGATC
>JAVEQP010000073.1:0-19297 GCA_034007585.1 Lentimicrobium sp.
AAATGCTTACCTGCTTTAAACGGATCTCTCTGTCCCCGCTTAATATCTGCCTGATGTTAAGGCTTGTAAGTCAGGGCGCGGCTTTGAGTCGCACCCTGACTCCCCATAAAGGTATATTGCTGCCATGATGAGGGGTTGGTGTTGGTTAAAATTTAGTAATGACTGTTTCCAGGAGTTAAACTGCCTCAAAGTCGCAATTAAACTGGAATAGTTCAGGTTAGCGCAAAGAATAAATATTGGTGACAGATTTAAACAAATGCTTACCTGCTTTAAACGGATCTCTCTGTCCCCGCTTAATATCTGCCTGATGTTAAGGCTTGTAAGTCAGGGCGCGGCTTTGAGTCGCACCCTGACTCCCCATAAAGGTATATTGCTGCCATGATGAGGGGTTGGTGTTGGTTAAAATTTAGTAATGACTGTTTCCAGGAGTTAAACTGCCTCAAAGTCGCAATTAAACTGGAATAGTTCAGGTTAGCGCAAAGAATAAATATTGGTGACAGATTTAAACAAATGCTTACCTGCTTTAAACGGGTCTCTCTGTCCCCGCTTAATATCTGCCTGATGTTAAGGCTTGTAAGTCAGGGCGCGACTTTGAGTCGCACCCTGACTCCCCATAAAGGTATATTGCTGCCATGATGAGGGGTTGGTGTTGGTTAAAATTTAGTAATGACTGTTTCCAGGAGTTAAACTGCCTCAAAGTCGCGATTAAACTGGAATAGTTCAGGTTAGCGCAAAGAATAAATATTGGTGACAGATTTAAACAAATAAGAAATTTCGTTTCTTTTGTCTCCCATACCCCTTGCTTGCCTGTCCGCCTTAGGCGGGCTGGTCCTCCTATCCCTCCTGTCCCTAAATTCTTTACTTACCATTAAAAGCATCCCGATACATCTCTTATCTTTCCTACCTTTGCAGCGCCAATTACCTTCTAAATATGGATGTCCTTATCTCCGTCAGTCATCTTGCCTTATTTTTAATAATCAGCCTAGGTCTTATTGTTGGCAAAGCCAGTATAAAAGGGTTTTCCCTCGATATATCGGCGGTGATATTTATTGCCATGCTGCTGGGCCATTTTGGATTTAGGTTACCCAAAGAATATCAGCAAATAGGATTACTGCTTTTTATTTTCACCATTGGCATTCAGGCCGGGCCCGGATTTTTTCGCAGTTTCAGGCAATATGGCAAGCAGCTTTTCATTATTGCCGCCATCATTATAGCCAGTGGAGCACTGGTTACCTGGTTACTTTCAGGTTTAATGCATATTGACAAAGCCCTTGCAGTTGGTCTCTTTAATGGTGCCATGACAAGTACTCCGGGACTAGCCGCCGCGGTTGAAGTAAGCAAATCCCCCATGGCTTCCATAGGCTATGGAATTGCTTATCCGTTCGGCGTGGTTGGGGTGGTACTATTTGTTAGTCTTGTCCCAAAATTACTCAGGATAAATTTCAAAAAAAGCGAAGAGGAATTTGATCAGGGACTGAGAAAAAATTTTCCTGAATTTGTGGCTGCAAATTTCAGGGTTGAAAACCCCAATATCAGTGGAAAATCGCTTACAGAACTTAGGTTTAAATCAGTCACCAGTTGCGTTATTTCAAGGATTAAACACTTGGGTAACACTACCACACCATCCCGCGACACTTTATTGAATACCGGTGACGTGATTCGCGCATTGGGCACAGCCGAGGATTTGGAAAAGGTTAAACTATTTATAGGACCGCAAACTGATGAGGGGCTTCCGCTTGATAAAGGACATGATGTGCAATGGGTGTTGGTGACCAATAAAGAGGTCATTAATAAACCTTTACAAAAGCTTAACCTTGGTGCCAATTATGATGCCACGGTAGTACGCATCCGCCGCAGTGGTATTGAAATCAGGCCCATGAACTATACCATGCTGCGCTTTGGCGACCGTTTATTGATTGCCACCAGTCGCGACAGTATGCGTCAGGTAGTCAAACTGCTGGGCAATGATGATAAACGTCTTTCTGAAACCGATTTTTTACCCATTACCCTGGGTATTGTCATAGGTATCCTTGTCGGGATGATTGAAATCCCCGTCTTTGGCCTGTTTAACTTCAGTCTGGGTATTACCGGTGGTGTTTTGGCATCGGCGCTTATACTGAGCGGGATAGGGAAAACAGGACCAATCATCTGGTCTATGTCAAGTAATGCCAATCAATTGTTCAGAGAGCTGGGCTTGCTTATATTTTTAGCAACGGTGGGTTGCGAAGCAGGAGGGCACATAGCCGAAACCTTCAATGCCTATGGCACCGGACCCATTATAGCGGGAGTAGCCATTACACTTATTCCACTTATCATAGCACTTATTGTCGGAATTTACCTGCTTAAAATGAATTTCCTTACCCTTATGGGCGTCATTACCGGTGGCATGACCAGCACGCCAGGGCTGGCAGCCATTAACACTCAATCCGACAGTGGAATTGCACAGGTAGCTTACGCTGCCGTTTATCCCCTGGCATTGGTACTAATGATAATTTTTTCAAATATTCTCTTCTACCTGCCTCAGTTCTAATACCTAGGATAGACTGTTGGCATGGTTGACATTCTAAAAAAAAGTGTTATCCCGGAATTATTACAAAACTTTTCCGTCAATAAAAAACCTCTCCTATAACATAGAAGAGGTTTTCAAAATGCAGTGTAAAGTCACTTAATTCAGCAGATGTATGGCTTTAATAAGCTCCTTTCCGGTTTCAATGGCTTTTTCGTTCTCCGGAATCATACCGTGATGCCTGGATGGTAATGATTTCTCGAGGCCTTTACGAACATATTCAGCATCAACAATAGGTTTCAGTTTCAGGAAGCCTCCCAAAACGATCATGTTGAAAACTTTGGACAGTCCAACCCGTGCAGCTTCATCATTGGCTTCAATACTATAAATATTGATGTCGGTCCTGGCTGGATGACGGGAGATTCCGTTGGGATCATAGATCAACAGGCCTCCGGGCTTAACAAGAGGCTCAAACTTATCGAGTGATTGCTGGTTAAGAACGATGGCTGTGTCGTAAGCATTAATAATGGGAGAACTGATGCGTTCATCGCTGAGTATCACGGTAACGTTGGCCGTTCCTCCGCGCATTTCAGGTCCGTATGAGGGCATCCAGCTCACCTCTTTATTTTGCATTACGCCCGAATAAGCAAGAATCTTACCCATTGAGAGTACACCTTGCCCACCAAATCCGGCAATAATAATTTCTTCAGTCATTCCTTTGATTTTTATGTGTTTCAATGGACTTAGTCATTAACTTTAATGTCGCCCAGGGGATAGAAGGGGAACATATTCTCTACCATCCATTCATTGGATTGGTTGGGGGTCATTTTCCAGCCAGAGTTGCAATTGGATACAATTTCAACAAAGGACAAACCCTTGTTCAACTTTTGATTTTCAAAAGCCTTACGAACGGCTCTTTTTGCTTTCCGCACAGCTGCGGGAGTATGTACTGCCTGACGGGTAACGTATAGAGTACCCGGCAATTGTGCTACCAGCTCGGTAATTTTAAGTGGATTGCCCATCAAGGCAACATCACGGCCATAAGGCGAAGTAGATGATTTCATACCCGGCAGGGTAGTGGGGGCCATTTGTCCACCGGTCATTCCATAAATGCCGTTATTGATGAAAATAATAACGATATTTTCACCACGGTTGCAGGCATGAATGGTTTCAGCAGTACCAATGGCAGCAAGGTCGCCGTCACCCTGATAGGTGAAAACAAACTTTTCAGGCATCAGTCTTTTTATGGCTGTAGCCAGGGCAGGAGCACGACCGTGCGCTGCCTGTGTCATGTCAATATTCATGAACTCATAGGCCAGCACAGAACATCCTACGGGAGCAATACCAATGGTTTGTTCCTGAATGCCCATTTCATCAATGACTTCCATTACCACACGGTGCGCAGTGCCATGGCCACAACCAGGGCAATAGCTCAGCGGATTGTCGGTGAGCAGTTCTGTTTTTTTATAAACCAGATTCTCCGGTTGACGGATTTCTTCTTTTGTTATTTGTGACATAGTACTTATCCTCCGATAATTTTTTGATGCATGGCTTCAACCACCTGTGAGGGCGAGGGAATGATTCCGCCCATGCGGCCGAAGTGTTCAGCTTTTACTTTACATCCCACTGCAAGTCTAACATCTTCAATCATTTGACCTGCGCTCATTTCAACGGCAAGAATACCCTTCACCCTGTTAGCCAGTTCAGCAATAGGTTTTGAAGGGAAGGGGAAAAGGGTAATGGGCCTCAATAGTCCTACTTTTATGCCTTCAGCACGAAGTAAATCCACAGCTTTCTGGCTGATTCGGGCACTGGTGCCATACGCTACGATCAGGTAATCGGCATCCTCGCATTGAATGGTTTCATAACGGGTTTCGTTTTCCTCAATCTGACGATACTTTTTCTGAAGATGGATGTTGTGCAACTCCATTTTAGCTGAATCCAGGTCGAGAGACGTAATGATATTACGCTCGCGATCTTTGGTTTTGCCGGTCGTTGCCCAGGGAGTGTTTTTAATGATCTCGGCTTCAGTCCAACGCGGGATTTGTTCATCCAGTTCAACTTTCTCCATCATTTGTCCGATAGCACCATCAGAAAGAATCATGACCGGATTACGGTATTTAAAGGCCAGTTCGAACCCGAGTGGAGCAAAATCGGCCATTTCCTGTACTGAAGAAGGTGCAAGTACAATCATACGATAATCACCATGACCACCGCCTTTGGTAGCCTGGAAATAGTCAGATTGTGCCGGTTGGATGGTTCCCAGACCAGGGCCCGCCCTAACAACGTTCAAAATCAAGCAAGGCAATTCTGCACCTGCTATGTAGGATATACCTTCCTGTTTAAGACTGATACCGGGGCTCGACGAGGAGGTTAACACCCGTTTGCCGCAGGATGCACCACCATAAACCATGTTTATGGCAGCCACTTCACTTTCGGCCTGCAATACAACCATGCCGGTGCGCTCATGAGGTTTTTCGGCCATAAGATATTCCATTACCTCCGACTGTGGGGTGATGGGATAGCCAAAATAACCGTCAGCACCTGCTCTGATGGCTGCTTCCGCAAAGGCTTCATTGCCTTTCATTAATTTTAATTCTCTCATATTTTTAATAAATTAGAGCTTACTCAATTTTTTTTCTGTAAACCGTGATTACGGCATCCGGACATACGATGGCGCAATTGGCGCACCCGATACAATCATCGTTTACTGTTTCGGCATAGTGATAACCTTTGCCATTAACATTTGCAGACAGTGCAATTACATCCTGCGGGCAAGCGGGTATGCAAACCGAACAGCCCTTGCATTTTTCGATGTCAATTACAATATCACCTTTTACTTTTGCCATGATATTTGTGTTTTTTTTGTGGTAGATTTAGTAGTGCAAAATTACAATTTATAAATCAATTCAGCCCATGAAAACCAGTGCATTTTACCCGAAAAGCCTAATTTATAGGCATTATAAATAGCTGTTAGGGAAAAGGGCTGAAAGTGATCTCAAATTATTGAAAAAAAATATCAGCTGTGATGCAAATGAAACTTCTTCAGGCGAATTTCAAGATCTGGAAACTGATCAGGATGCACCAGGGAAACACAGGCTCTCAGACCTTCAAGCCGCTCGCTACCTGTAATTGCCAGCGAAATGGCACTTATGCCGTAATAGACCAGATCTTCAATAAGCTCAGCTCCACTTAGACCCGGATAAGAAATGGTAAAGTAAAAACCATCTGCTATGGGCTGGTTGATGTCGGTGTCATATACTATCTGAAATCCGTTATCGATAAACATCTTCTTCATGATATGGGCCTTTTCACCATAAACCTTTACGTAGTCCACGAAATTGAAACTCCCGTTATTAGCCGCCTCCAGCATTGCTGCAAGGGCATATTGGGCTGAATGTGCAGTCCCCGAACTTAAAGCATACACCGTTCCAAAAATCATCGCCCTGCCAAAGGTATCGCTGCTGTAATACTTGAGTAATTCAGCGGACTGGGTATGGAAAAGCTTATCTGATATTACCATCATACCGATACGTTGCCCGGCATAACTGAATACTTTGGAACTAGAAATAAATAAGATGTAATTATCTGTGTATTTAGCTACTGTTGGCTGATAAGGAGGTTCTCCCGGGACGGAATAATCTTTACGGAAGTCCATGCCAAAATAGGCCAGGTCTTCACAAATAACTACATTGTACTTATTGGCAAGCTCGCCAATGATCTGCAACTCATCTTCAGTAAAACAAATCCATGATGGATTGTTGGGATTAGAATAAAGTACGGAATGGATATGCCCTTTGGCAAAATAGGATTCCAGTTTATCGCGCAGTTTTTCTCCACGATATTCATAGACATCAAAACTCTCAAATTTCTGGCCCAGCACCTTGTGTTGTTGCTTATGTACCGGAAACCCAGGGTCAATAAATAAAGTGGTGTCCCGGCCGGCATGCAGACGCGCAAGCGTAAGAAAACTGGCAAAACTGCCCTGCATGGAGCCAACGGTGGGAATACAGCCAGCAGGATCAACATTGATGTCGAGAAAGTTCTTTACAAAACGTGATATCTCATTCTTCAATTTTTTGGTGCCGTCAATATCCGGATAAATGGCGGCAACTCCGCTGCGCAAGGCTTCTATTTCGGCCAGAGTGCCGACTTCAGGGGGAGTAAGTCCGGGAACGCCCATTTCCATGCGTACAAATTTTATGTTACTGGCCTCTTCCAAAAGGTCAATTAGTCTTTTAATTTCCCTGATGCTCGCTTTGCCAACACTTTCCAGTTTCATTTCTTTCACCACCTTTTTTACCACTTCAAAGGGTACAGGAGTGTCATTTTTGAATTCTTCTTTCATTACTTATAGTATTGATGATTGTTTTATTTTCATGGCCTGTAATTGCATACAGGTTATATTTTGAATTGATGAGAATTTTCCTGCAAGTTAAAGATTAACAGCCATATGGCCAAGATTTAAGTAAAATAAATTTATTCCCTTCCGCGCAACGAAGCAATAGCCAGTATGGTTCCCAATGCAATGCCAAGCAGGGCGGCAAACAAAACCTGAAATTCGGCTGGCAACAAAAAAGTGATGGTATGAGCCGGATACCAGAAAAAGGGAATGGTCTTCCGGAACACAAAATTCCATTGTACATTCCAGTTAAGCTTTTGAAGGATACCAGCTACAGGAATGGGTGTGAAAAACCCCTTAAAGGTTCCGCCGGTATTTAAAATGTGCGTATCGGTAATTTTATGAACTGTCATCATTACAGGCGCATAAACGGTATTCAGAAATACGCTGATACTAAAAGCAATAAGCAATTTACCTGCACTGAATCCTCCGGAAAAAACTTCAGGTGCATTTGTAAAGTTTAAATATTGAAATAAACTCAGGGTACCTGAAGTAAATATTATGAAAGCTGCCTTGATGGTAATGCCAAGCAGTCCCCATACCAGGGCGCGCGGAAGCAGGCCGAATCCGGGTTCACTGTATTTGCCTGTCTTGATCCTTAATCCAATGACTTCACCTAAAGTAGCCAGTACAGCAAACTTTATAAAACTCATGATGAAGCCGTGCTCCAAATTAAAGGTATTGTATGCCTGATAAAGTCCATCAGACAAAAAGAAAGGCAAAAACAAGAGTATAAAGAAGCCTGCAAAAATAAAATCGGACCTTTTCATCAAAACTATTTAAAGAGTAATTAAAGCTGCAAACAGCCGGGCAAAGTTCAGCCAATTGAATTGATTTCTCAAATTATTCCGAACTTTTTGTTGAATTTGTCTTGCTTGTAGTATTTTAGCCGCTTAAATGTTGATTAAAACCTTCAACTTTTTGGGTTTATCCAGCAGAATTAATAAAATACAAAGCAATTACTTCACCTATGAACAGTTTACTTTCATCTTTCGGAAAGGTCACCCTAATGACCATAATTACAGCTCTTCTTCTTAATTTTCAAAGTACGTATGGCTGTACCAACTACCTGGTTACCAAAGGTGCATCAGTGGATGGTAGTACCCTAATCAGTTATGCCGTGGATTCACACATCCGCTATGGTGAATTGTACTGGTTGCCAGCCGGCGATTGGCCCGAAGGGAGCATGGTTACCCTTTATGATCGTGGCACAGCCCGTCCCCTTGGACAAATTCCCCAGCCTGCACACACTTATCAGGTAATTGGTTTTATGAACGAGCACCAGGTTTCCATTGGAGAAACCACTTTCGATGGCCGCGCTGAACTGCTTGATACTACGGGTATTGTGGATTATGGTAGTTTGATGTTTCTAGCTCTCCAGCGTGCCAAAACTGCCCGCGAAGCCATTCAGGTAATCGGCGATTTGGTTGATACATACGGTTATGCAAGTACCGGAGAATCTTTTTCCATTGGTGACAAAAATGAAGTTTGGATAATGGAAATTATGGGCAAAGGCACCCGTATGGTGAAGGATAAGAAAACCGGAAAGATGATCAATGGGGATAAAGGAGCCGTATGGGTAGCAGTGCGCATTCCCGAAGGTTATGTTTCTGCTCATGCGAACCATGCCCGCATCACAACATTCCCTCTGGACAATGGCACGACTTCAATCAGTAACAAGAACTATAAGAAGCTAAATGCTGAAACGGAAGTTATGTACGCACACGATGTCATTGATTTTGCGCGGACTAAAGGCTACTTTACCGGAAAGGACAGTGACTTTAGCTTTAGCGATGTTTATGCTCCCCTGGATTTTGGAGCTGCCCGCTTTTGTGAACTCCGTGTATGGGCCATGTTTAATCATGTGAATGGCAGTATGCAACAATATTTTGATTATGCAGCCGGTGATATCACCAAAGAAAGAATGCCACTTTTTATTAAGCCCGACAGAAAACTCAGTGCACGTGACCTCATGGCTTTTAAACGTGATCACCTGGAAGGTACCGATTTGGACATGGCTAAAGACATTGGCGCAGGCCCTTTTGGTTTACCTTACCGTTGGCGTCCGCTTACCTGGGAGTATGAAGGAAAGTCATACTTTAATGAGCGGGTAACCGCTACCCAGCAAACCGGATTTTCATTTATTTCGCAGATGCGAAGCTGGATGCCCGATCATATCGGTGGTATATTCTGGATGGGCGTGGATGATGCCGCTTCAACCGTTTACATGCCTTTCTATTGTGGTATCACCAAAGTGCCCCATGTCGTGGCTCAGGGCAATGGTGACATGCTTACCTATTCCGAAACCGCCGCATTCTGGGTATTCAACAGGGTGGCACATTTCGCCTATCTTTTTTATGACCGCGTTATGCCTGATCTGATAGATGTGCAACAAGAGCTTGAAGATCAATTTGCTAGTCAGGTAGATGAAATGGATGCAAAAGCCGGTGAATTGTATAAAACAGATCCTGCGGCAGCCCGCGAATTAATCACACAATTTGATGCTGAACTCGCCAAAAATACGGTGGATCGCTGGCGGTCACTGGGTGAATACCTCCTGGTGAAATTCCTTGATGGAAACGTAAAACAGGATAAAGACGGCAAGTTACTCCGAAATCCCTGGGGATATCCGCTGCCTCCAAAATTCCCCGGTTATGATGATGAATGGAAACGGGAAGTCATTCAGCAAACCGGAGACAAATTTCAGACAAAATAAGCTACAAAATTATTGCTGTATTTTCTTTAATTCAGGTAGTTGGGAGCTTAGGCCTTGTTTAATGGCTTCGCTCCATAGCTTATAACCCTTTCGGTTCAAGTGAAGCATGTCCGACAAAAATAAACAGGGGTCTGGTTTACCGTTGGCAGCTATAAAATGCGCCCTGGTGGGGATAAAGAATAGATCCTCCCGGCTTTCACAATAACTCCTGATTAAATCATTGGCCCGGCTGATTTCCGGCCAAACACTCCAACGCGCAGGAGTAGGGGTAACTTCAACCCAGGCTATGGGAGCGGATGGATGGCTTTTGCGGATTTCTTTAACGGTAAGTTTGAAGTAATCTAAAACCTTTTCAGGCGTCAGATCATTTGCATCTCCGGTAATATCATTGGCCACAAACAATACGATGGCTGCCGCCTTATGCGGTGCGGTCAGTTCATTTGCATAAAAGGTAAAGTCTTTAAGTTTTGCCCCGCCATATCCCCGATTAATGGCAGGGTAGGGGAACATATCCTTTTCTATGCTGTCCCACAGTCGTATGCTTGAACTTCCGGCAAACAACAGCTTAGCCGGATCATGGGAAACCGGCAATGCCTTTAGCGCATCCACCTCTTGCTGCCATTTCGACACTTCAGGGTCGTTGCCCAGTTTACTTACCGGATTACAGGCTATAAACAGCAGTGGCATAAAAATACCCAACAATTTCAGCAATACTGATCTTTTCATCATGCGGTACTTTAAAGTAAATTATTTTTCAATGCGGATGCGGGCATCCACGGCAACCAATCCACGATCATTGCCCAACAATGGATTAATATCCATTTCAGCAATTTCCGGAGCGGCCATGCATAAAGCCGATAAGCGCATAATTACATCAGCGAAAGCTTCCTGGTTTACGCCTTCCTGTCCGCGCACGCCTTCAATAATCTTATATGATTTCAGGCTTCTGATCATCTCACGGGCTTCATCGGGATAAACGGGAGCAATGGCTGTTTGCACATCTTTAAGCACTTCAATGAATATTCCACCCAGACCGCAAAGAATCATGTGTCCAAATTTTGGTTCAAACTTTGCTCCGGCAAAGATTTGGGTACCACTCAACATGGGTTGAATAAGGATGGCAGTGGTGTCTGCTATTTTCATCATTCGTTCAAATTCAGCCACTACTGTTTCAGCGTTTTTCACGTTGAGCACCACGCCGCCAACATCGGATTTATGCACCGGTCCAACCACTTTCATCACCACGGGATAACCCATACTCCCGACCGCTTCCAATGCCTGATCTTTGGTGTTAACCACTGCTTCGCCGGCTCTGGGAATGCCGGCAGCATCAAGCAATTGTTGAACACTTTCCGGTTGAAGATATCCGGATTCGGAATCCTTTACTACCTGCCTGATCAAACGATGGTCAATTTCAGGAAGCTCAGCTACCGGAGCGGGTGGAGACGTGTGGTAAACTTTGGCCAGTGCCTGACCAAAAACCACCTCATCAGGGAAATTTATTCGGCCAAGTGAAAGAAAGTATTCAATTTCATCTTTCACATTGATTACCGAAGGCAATATCGGAAAGATGGGTTTACGGCAGGTTTTCATCTTCTCATCCAGCAGCTTATAAACATCATACACCTGTGTAAGACCCGGGCTGCCAAAAATCACCGCCATGGCATCAATTTCATCAAATTGATTGTCACAATAGTCAATAATATCGCCCAGTTGAGCAGCCGTGCCGGTGGCCAGAAAATCAATCGGATTGGCTACCGATGATCCGGGATAAAGTTTTTCCAGCAATTCGGGACTTTCGAGATGTGGAATTTCCAGACCATTGTTCGAGAGCACATCCGTAAGCATTACGGCCGGTCCCCCGGCATGGGTAATGATGGCTATATTTTTGCCTACCAGTGGTTTGTGCATAAAAATGGCGGCAATGGTAGCCAGTTCCTGGCGGCCATTACACCTTACAATGCCTGCCTTGCGAAAAAGCGCGTCCACCGCCGAATCGCTGCTGGCCAGCGCTCCGGTATGTGAGGAAGCCGCCCGGCTGCCGGCTGAAGAGCTGCCCGATTTGATGGCTGCAATGCGGCATCCCTTTTTGATTAGTGAAGTGGCGTGTTTCAACAATAAATCCGGCCGGTTGATACTCTCAATATACAACAACTTGACCTTAGAGCTGTGTTCAGGATCAAAGGTTTCGTCCAGATACTGCAATACTTCCTCTACGCCGGTCTGGGCGCTGTTGCCAACCGAGTAAACGCTTGAAAAAGACAATCCCGTTGGAATGGCTGACTCCATTATAAAAACGGCTGTAGCTCCGGAACCGGAAATAAAATCAGCACCTTTAGGATCAAAACGGGGAATAGGTAAGGTGAAAACAGACGTATGGTGATGATTCATCATTCCGATACAGTTTGGGCCAATCAGGCAGCCGTTCACGCTATTCACGGTATCCACAATTTGTTGCTCAAGCAGCGCACCTGCTTCACTTTCTTCATGAAATCCGGCAGATAAAATGATGAACGCCTGGGTGTTCTTTTCTCTGGCAAGCAATTCCACCGTTTCGGGACAGTATTTCGCAGCTATGGCAAGAATAGCCAGATCGCATTCAGGAAGATTTCCCGGATCCTGATAACATCGGACGCCCTGAACTTCAGTTTCTTTGGGGTTGGTGACATATAATTGTCCCGGAAAGTTATTGTTAATGAGGTTTTGCAAAACCTTGCCACCGGGTTTAGTCGTATCGTTTGAACCGCCGACTACGACAATACTTTTAGGATTAATGAGTTGTTGATTGATCATAATAAATGGATGATTGAATGAGAAACCGGGCCATTCCGGTTCATTTTGGTTGCGAAGGTATGAAAAGCCTGAAGATTCCTGAAATTCTTTGTCTGGTAAATGGAAGATGAGAGTTTTTGTTTATTGTAAATTAAGGGCTTAACTTTGCAAAAAAAATATCAGGGATAATCCCGATACGCTTGTATTTTTTTATAAATGCGGGCAGAATTTAACAATAGTTATCCGGCCCTGATTCATTGTATTATTTGATTTAGCGGTTTCACCGCGTGCTTTTTTTATCATGAATTTGCTAAAGATCGTACCCAAAGTTACCAAATACATTATCCCTACCGGCATATTGCAACAAACAGCTTTCTGGGCGAGGTTTAAAAATAGTCATGGATGGCAATCCATGGCTTTCGATATTTTTGAACCCGACCCTCAACGTTTCGGGTTTTGGGAACATACCGGCGACATACTTATTCTTCTTAAAGAATTACAGCCTGGAAATATGATTGCGTATGCTCCTTATGGGCCGGAAATTATTCCAGCCGAAGAAATGCAGGGAAGGTGGCTGGAAAACCTGGCGGAAGAGTTGCGGAAATTCCTGCCTGAAACCTGTTTTGCCATTCGCTTTGACTTAACCTGGCCGTCGCCATGGTATAATGACAATGAGGATTTGCATCAGGGTTATGGCATCTGGAATGACTTACCAGATACTCCGGTGCAAGAGATGCGATTGAATATTGGCACTAAAAACTGGAATTTGCGGAAAGCACCTACCAATGTTTTGCCATCCAATACCGTAATCATTCCCCTGGACAATAAGCCGGAAAATTTGCTCAAAAGGATGAAGTCTAAAACCCGCTACAATATTAACCTGTCATCACGCAAGGATATACATATTCGCACTTCTGATGTTTCGGACCTTGATGCCTGGTTTGAACTTTACCGGCAAACTACACTGCGACATGGTATTGCCGCCGAGGAAAGAGAGTATTTTCAAAAAGCACTTACTACACCTTCTGAAGATACCATTTCTCCGGTTGATGTTCATCTACTTTTGGCAGAAAAACATGGCCAACCGCTGGCCGGGATGTTTCTGGCACTTTCGGGCAATCGGGCCACCTATCTTTTTGGGGCCAGTGCATCGCACCACCGCGATTTGATGGCACCCTATCTGCTTCAATGGGAAGCCATGATGCTTTCAAGAGAAAACGGGTGCAACGAATATGATCTTTTTGGAATTAGTGGTAGTCCTGACCCAGCGCATCCCATGTATGGATTATACCGCTTTAAGACGGGTTTTGGTGGAGATATCCGACATCAAATGGGTTGTTGGGACTATCCGCTCCATAAGGAACTCTATGAAGGTTTTAGAATTGTCGAGACAGTAGCTGTTGGTTATCACGGATAAACTTTAGAACAACAAACCCAGCTTATACCGCTGCCTTTTATTGTGATTAAAGCTGATGGTATGTTTTTAAAACATCACTGAAACGGCGACCACTCCCGGACCGACATTTACACCCAGTACTGGAGACGCCTCATTGATAAATTCAGGATCAAGTCCGGTTATTTTTTTCATCTCATCGGCAAACCATTGAGCGGTGCCTAAGTTTTTAGCATGTGATATGGAATATCCCCATATTTTCTGATTACTGATTTTTTTAGTAATTTCTTTCATGATCATTTTCATGCTTGCCTTTTCGGTAAAAGGCTTGCCAAAGGTTTCCGTTTTGCCTTCGTTATTAACGATTACGATGGGTTTAAGGTTAAGCAGCGTGCCAATTTTACCTTTGGTATAACTCACCCTGCCGCTTTTTACCATATATTTAATGGTGCGTGAAGAAACATACATTTTAGTATTGTCTGCCCATTTTTCTATTTGGCCTGAAAGCTCTTCATAGGTAGCACCGTTTTCAAGTTCACGGGCAGCACGTAAAACAATCAATCCCAGCCCGCTTGAAAGTCGCTTTGAATTGATGACACTTATGGGCTTGCCTGAATGTTCTGATACCGCGTGCGAAGCCCTGGAACTATTGCTCCAGGTTCCGCTCATAGCGGCACTTATATGAATGCTGATGATGCTGTCGTAATGGGTTGCCAGGTAGGAGTAACGATTAAAAAAATCTTTATATGCCGGTTGCGCTGTTGAAGGATAAGCAGCCGACTTGTCGAGCATGGAATAAAATTCAGATGGCAACAGGGTAAGGCGATCTAAAAAATAGGTATCGCCAAAATGTACGCTTAACGGAACCACCTGAATCTGATATTTTTCTATCAACTCCTGAGGCAGGTCACAAGTAGAATCGGTAAGCAAAGCCACAGGAAATTTAGCATTGCTGGTAATTTCTTGCTGCATCACCATGTCATCCACTTTTTGAAAAGTAATGTTACCCACCCGGTTCAACGCAAGCATCACTTCTGATGGATTGTCAGTATGAATATGGACCCGCATCTTCTTTTCCGATCCGGCCACCACCATAGAGTCACCCATGGGGGCAATAAGTTTGCGTACCTGCCCAATGTTGGCCTTCTTTTTTTCATCAAGCGAAAGCATGGCTTCGGTACAATAGCGGAAATTGATTTCGTCATGCGAAATAACTTCAGCATTCGGAATAACCACAGTTTCCCTGTTAGAAATCAGCTTCCTCAGCTCACCTATATTAAGGTACTCCACCATGCCCTGCAGAAAAACCACAAATCCTTTGGCACCGGCATCCACCACTTTATTTTTAGAAAGCACTTCAAGTTGCGCTGTTGTTGCTTTTAGTGACTCCAGTGCCTTTTCATATGCCTGAGCCAATAACTCGATAAAATCCTGTATGGTATCCTTTAAAATGTAAATGAATTCAGCCCATTCCCTGATTACGGTAATCATGGTTCCCTCAATAGGGTTGGCGATAGCCTCATAGGCATAGACAACAGCTTTTTTAACGATTTCGGCAAATGTTTCAACACTTACCGTTTCATATTTCTGAATTTCATTGCTGAAACCGTAAATAAACTGGGCGAATATTATTCCGGAATTTCCCCTTGCCCCGGTAAGGGCGGCGTCGGCCAGGGCGGCTGCCGTAAGTTTCAGATCCTTGGTTGGAATGGGACTTTCAACAATGGATCGCATGGTGGAAGCCAGATTGGTTCCGGTATCGGCATCAGCAACCGGAAAAACATTGATCTTATTAATCAAAACCTGGTTTTCAAAAATCTTCTGCGCACCAGCAAGAAAACTGTAATAAAGTGTCTTCCCGTCAAGGTAGGTCAGTACTTTTGGAGGTGTATTCAAGGCTCAATATTTTGGTTAACAAATGATTATACTGCCAGTTTAAACAGTTATTAAACATCAAAACCCATCGAAAGTTTGTGCAAACCAACTTTCGTATGGCTCAAAATTTAATTATTATATCCGTTTTTTGGGTGTCCCTGTGTTTGCAAATTTAAAACTTAAACCCTCAGTATTCCTTTTTTATAAATTTTTAGATAAACTTTAAGCAGATTTTAAGGTCGTCAGTCTTTATTTAAAGTCGAAAAGGATTGAGTTTTACTTTAACTTCCGGAAGGAGGAGAAGTCATTCGCTAAGATGAAGGCATTCAGCTCTTCAATTGGATTTGAATATTTATTCAAAGGGCCGCAGTCGTATAAACTGACAAAAGGATCGGTATCCAGCAACATATCCATGATCTCATCCTGAGTCGGGGTTTGCTTAAGCCGGGAATATTCAGCATACGTCCATTTGGTAAAGGCACTCTGTGGATGAATTCCTCTTCGGTCGAGTAAAAAGCCATTTTCAAGCTGAACCGGCAAAGCGAGCTCACCTTTATAATATACATCGCCCGGCGAAGGGTAGGAGTGGAGCTCCTTCTTGTCATCAGAAAGGGTCACCGGTACCTGCAGATAATAATCGGCAGTGGTCTGATAAATGTACGTCCGGGGCCCCGGTTGCTGAACAGTGTTGTCAGCGCTTGTCGTTTTATTGTGGCTTTTGCATGAAATATGAAAAACAGACAAAATCAAAAAAGTTGCAAAAATGAGGTTACTTTTCATTTTAAGAATACATTAATTACTGTAAAATAACAACAATTTTCGTTAGATTGCAAGTTTAATGCCGACTTCAATTATGGCATGTAATTTGTTTAAATCAAATTTCCGGTATCAAATTTGACTTTACACCAATTAATTAGTTACTTTTGAGCCGTAAAAAAAACGCTGAAAAGCTTTTCTTAAATCCTTTAAAACACATTTCAATGAAAAAGTCATTTTCTATGCTGATCACGCTTTCCTTTCTTATTTTTGGTGCCTATGCTCAAAATGTCCAGACAGAGAAAGCTCAGGCCGAAAATCCGAATGCGCCGGAGATTACCTTCGACAAGACTGTTCATGATTATGGGACCATCTTTGTGGGCGGTGATGGCCACTGTGAATATGAATTTACCAATACCGGCAAAGAGCCTTTGATTCTTTCCAGCGTTCGTTCATCCTGCGGATGTACAGTTCCCAGTTGGCCCCGCGAACCCATTTTACCCGGTAAAAAAGAAACCATTAAAGTAAAATACGATACCAATCGAATGGGCCCCATCAATAAATCAGTTACCGTCCTGTCCAATGCCAAGAACTCACCGGTAGTTTTAAGGTTGACCGGAAACATTATTAAAAAGACTGAAGAGAGTGCCATACCTGAAAAGAGTATCGCACCGGGAAGCAGCCCAATGGTAAAATAAGCATTCTGCATTTAAAATTCTGATAAGTGAGCAACCATCGCCCAACGGTGGTACTCACTTTTTTTTATATTTTTAGGAGAGCGCTTTTTTTTGTTAATCTGAAATTAGCTTATACCTTTGCAGCATTATTAACATCTTGCTTAACAACTTTTTGCCATGCCAAAAATTTCTGACCGCGGTTGCCAAATGCCCGCTTCTCCCATACGTAAGTTGGTCCCTTATGCTGAAGCTGCTAAAAAGAGAGGCTTAAAGGTATATCACCTGAATATCGGACAGCCCGATATCAAAACTCCGGAAATTGCCTTGCAGGCTTTGCGGAATTTCGATCAGAAGGTAATTGAATACAGCCACTCTGCCGGTAACGAGCCCTATCGCATTAAGCTTGCACGTTATTATCAAAATATCGGTATAAACGTTGACCACAATGACATTATCATTACCACGGGAGGTTCTGAAGCCATTGCATTTGCCTTTCAGGTTTGCCTGAATCCGGGTGACGAAGTGATTATTCCTGAGCCTTTTTATACCAACTACAATGCTTTTGCAGTAACTGCAGGGGTAAAAGTTGTTCCCATTACCTCTGACATACACAATGGTTTTGCGTTACCTCCGGTTTCGGACTTCAAAAAAGCCATCACCCCGCGTACCAAAGCTATCCTTATATGCAACCCCAACAATCCTACCGGATACCTTTATTCGGAAGAGGAGATAAAACAGTTGGGACAACTCGCCCTTGATCACGACCTCTATTTACTTTCCGACGAAGTTTACCGGGAATTTTGTTACGACGGGCAAAATCACTTTTCAGTGATGGACCTTGAAGGCATGGATGAGCATGCAGTTCTTATTGATTCTGTTTCAAAGCGTTACAGCGAATGCGGTGTACGCATTGGTGCACTTATCTCAAAAAACAAGAAACTGATTGCCACTGCATTGAAATTCGCACAGGCCCGCTTAAGTCCGCCATCACTGGGACAGGTTATCGGAGAAGCTTCCCTTGAAACGCCCGCTGAATATTTTAAAGAAGTTTATGATGAGTATATCCTCCGCCGCAACCTGGTAATTGAAGCACTGAACAAGATACCCGGTGTGCTTGCACCTATGCCCAAAGGCGCATTTTACACCATCATTAGTTTGCCTGTGGATGATGCCGATACATTTTGCCAGTGGCTGCTTGAGGACTTTAACTATGAGGAACAAACAGTTATGCTTGCGCCTGCCAGCGGCTTTTATGCTACGCCTGGATTGGGTAAAAATGAGGCCCGCATTGCCTATGTCTTAAAATCAGAAGACCTTAAAAATGCCGTAAAATGCCTGGAAGAAGCCCTGAAAGTTTACCCGGGCCGAACCAAATAATATCATATTTAACGATAACTGAGAAGGTTGTCCGCCTGAGGTGGATGACCTTTTTTGATTTTCCTGTTCTTTATGGTTTTTAAAACCAATAGCATTGCCAGAAACCTAAATTTTTGGTTATAAAAGTCTCATAAATCTTCTCCAGCAATCTGGGATCAAGTTCTTTGTGCACTTTATAGGCAGCATTGACAACTGCTTTTCCTATAATTCCCTCTTCATCCGAAATAGTTTCATAGGGTTTCATGATAATTCTAATTTCATGTAAATAATTAAAAAACTTAGTGTTACTTGGAGTCACTTCGACAGGCTCAGCGCATCACTTAGTGGCTTTGTGGCTATTCCAATTGTTAAGAAAAATTATCGATTGTATATTGTTCTCATTATCAATATAATGCCTCAAAAATAAGGTTGATTTAAAAATTATTTTCAAAAAACCGTATTTCCTTTTCGATTTTTTATGATTAATAGATAATTACGCTGATCAAATTTTTATCAGATGCGCGTGTTTGATCAGGGTTTTATTGTTACTATTGCACTACTAAACTACACCTGCCATAATACGGCATTGACTACTACGCTTACTGTTGGCTTTTTGAATTTGCATTTTTGTTTGAATAAGTATCAGTTCACCTATCCGTTGGCTTATTGATAAACATTTTTAAACCTCTGATACTCATTTTAAAAGCGCAGCTATGAAAACCAAAACCATCCTTCTTATTCTTGCCCTTGCGGTAGGAATATTTAACGCATGTAAGAAAGACCATGCACCCGCAATTGAACCCGATTCCGAAGCAGGGAACGATAAAATAAACCAGTTGCTGGG
>JAVEQP010000171.1:0-4021 GCA_034007585.1 Lentimicrobium sp.
TTTAATATTGTTTAATGAAAGATCAAAAAAAATTCCTGTGCTTGCGCGCGTTTCCGCCTAAGTCGGACACGTCCTAACGCGTGCCAGTGCTTGCGCGCGTTTCCCAACGCGTGCCTTTGTGATTCCTTGCGTTTCCGCCTAAGTCGGACACGTCCTAACGCGTGCCTGTGCTTACGCGCGTTTCCCAACGCGTGCCTTTGTGATTCCATGCGTTTCCTCCTAAGTCGGACACGTCCTAACGCGTGCCAGTGCTTGCGCGCGTTTCCCAACGCGTGCCTTTGTGATTCCATGCATTTCCGCCTAAGTCGGTCACGTCCTAACGCGTGTCCCTGTGCTTGCCCGTATGACGAAAAATGCAGCCATATATTAACACAGCAACGCCCGGACTTTCATCCGGGCGTTGCTGTTAAATGGATTGGTAAATACACGTTATTTCTTCTCCGGCATATCCAGGTTAACTGTTTTAGGATCTACGGTGATTTTTTTCAGGCGTTCAGACACTTCAGGTGTCATACTTTCCTGATAGCGACCACCCAGATGTTTGGCCAGAAATTTCTCAGCAGCAGCGTTCATTGCCAGGTTATTCACCGGATTGGCAAAACCATGGCCTTCATCGGGAGCCACAATGTATTCCACCGGGAAGCCCCGATCGCGCAATGCAACCACGATCTGATCTGACTCATGTTTGTTTACCCGTGGATCGTTGGCACCTTGAATAACCATCAAAGGAGCGATAATTTTATCTGCTGAATTGAGCGGCGATTGTCTGGCAAGTTGCTCTTTTCCTTCAGGGGTATTCGGATTACCCATGCGGGTGTGGAATACCACCCGACCGGCTTCCCAATAAGGAGGAATAGACTGGAGGAGTGTAAACAGGTTGGATGGCCCAACGATAGACACCCCGCAGGCATATACTTCAGGCGTAAAGGCCAACCCGGCCAGGGTGGCATATCCGCCATAGGAGCCGCCCATGATGCCGACGCGTTTGGGATCAACAATGCCCTGATCAACCAGATATTTCACTCCCCAGGTAAGGTCATCCTGCATTTTCTGGCCCCATTCGTTGTTTCCGGCATCTACAAAATTCTTACCGTAACCGGTGGATGATCTGAAGTTTGGATCAAGCACAGCGTATCCCCTATTGGCCAGAAACTGTGCATAGCCGTTAAATCCCCAACTACTGCGGGCCCAGGGACCACCATGAGGAAATACAACCAATGGCAGGTTTTTAGCTTCTACCCCTTTTGGCAAGGTTAGATAAGCATGAATTTCTGTGCCGTCTGAAGATTTGTAGGTGATGGGCTTCATCGTTGCCATATCCTTTACAGGAATATCCGGGCGGGGTGTGTACTGGAAGGTAAGTTTATTGGTAGTGCGATCGAACAGGTAAGCAGAACCCGGATTAACATCGCTTGAAGCGGAAATTATCCAATAGCGCTCATCGGCTGTGGATGAACCAAAATAAACCTCCTGCCCTTTAAGTTCTCTCTTTATCAGGTTATAATCTTCCTCGAAGCTTTTGTCCTTGAAATAGATGCGTTCTTTTTCATCCTCATAGGAAATAAAAATTATTTCATGGGTAACTTCTGAAAATCTTACATTATCAATATCTACCCTTTTCATGGGGTCTGATTCCACGGGCGTTTCTTTGAGGCTCACCGGATCGAACAGCACAAGCCGGGTCAGATCAACATCATCGCCTTTGTTTGTGACCAGATAAACCTTTTCATTGTCCTTATCGAAACCTACGGGATAGGCCGTTTCAAAGATGGTGGTTTTATAAATGGGTACAAGCGCATCTTTATCCACCCGCAACAATTCACTGCTGCCGTCGGTGTTGGCACGATTACCCATGCGCAGTTTATCGTTCCAGTCAAAAACCCAGCCGGTGATCCTATCTTCGGCAGAATTTTGACGCATCAGGGTCCGTTCGCCGGTGGAAATTTTCATTTTATAAAGATCATGCCAGGCGGGGTCGCGGTCGTTCAGGCCGATGTACAATATATCCGGCTCAGTTTGTGGAACTGAGAAAATCATCACCCGCACCCCTTGCAGATTGGTCAGGTCACGGTTTAGTGGTACTTTTGCACCATCTGCAGGTTTATCTGCAGGTGCTACCGCATAAATATTGAAGTTTTCGTCACCGCCTTTATCCTGAACATATAAGATGTATTTCCCGTCACGCGACCAGAAATAAGAGCGAATTGGGCGATGCTCATCCGCCGTAAGCGGGCGGGCAGCATCAAAAGGTTCATCCATTTTTTTTACCCAGATATTAAGCACACCGTTCAGCGGTTTAATAAAAGACATATACGCGCCATCAGGCGATAATTTCGCTCCGGTAATCTCAGGATTTCCGAAGAAAACTTCACGATCTATCAGCGGAGGCAGCCCCTCATTCTGGGCATGAATTTGAATTCCAGCAGTCAACATCAGTACAATTAAAATTAAGTGGTGAATTGTTTTCATGGGTTTGGGTTAGGGTTTAACAGATAGAATAAATGGTTGAAACTTCAATTTGTTCAAACAGAATGCTGATAATGAGACGCCATCTTATGAGAAAAATTACAAAAAGGTTGCTATTTCTATCCCGACAAATCTTGCGAAGAAGCAATCTGACAAATTTTCAATCATCAATTCTGTATACTTTGTATCTTATACCATACCAAATAAAAACCAAGGAAGGTTATTTAAAGAAAGCTATCGCTTTCTCAAACACGGCATCAAATCCCTGATTCACCAGCCCAGGGTCAGCTTGTAATGGGAACGGATTTTCATGAGTATAGTCAAAGGGGAAATCGATGATCTCCATTTGATCCGGAGCCAGGAGTTCAGCTAAACCCGGGGCTGGAATCACCTTATCCTTTGCCAGACCTATGGCATGAACTCGATTTCCCATTTGTTTAAATGCCCCCTCTCTCCATTGGGAAAAATTTGAACTACTGATCATGGCCCTGAATGCCTGTCCCCAGGGCTGGCAGCATATATACTCCGCCATTAGACTATGATTTTTGATTTCCCTTTCTAATGTCTTCAGATAATAAAATCTCAGCTTTATGAAGGCTTCTTCGTCCATGATGAGTTTTGAAACACCATCCATCCGGTTAAAGGGGGCGCCTCCGCAAAATAGAAACACCCTGGAGTCCCGCAATATTGAATCCCCATAGGTGAGCATCATTATCTGAACAAGAAAAGCGCCAATGGAATAGGCGAAGAAATCAATTTTGGAATCCTTCTCCATTATGGGATGACTGCCCGATTTCAGATAGTCAGTCAGGTTCAGGATATCATTCAGGCTTTGACAGCCTGAGGTAAAAAAACGTACCGGTTTCCGGGTGAGCCTTAAGCTGAGTGCAAGGTTGACAAAAGTGGAGGAATGGTTTCTATGGTTGAGCAGACGGGTTCGGGAAAGCAGCCCGGACATCAGCCGGGGATTACTCCATCCGGAAGGTGCCCGGTTCATGTGAAAAGAAATGGGGAACAAGATTACCGGGCGTTGCAATTGCCTGGCCAGTCTGTAAGCCCAGGGCAGGTATTTATTCCAACTGCGCTCATTCAACCCGTGAAGTAATATTACAGCAGAGCTAAACTTTTCCTTTCCAGCGGGATAGATAACCGGATAAGTGAAATTCAGATTTTCAGCAATCAGATGGTCAGGTATTTCTTCAAGCGGCTCAGGAATACCGGAACTTATTTCTGTAGAATCAGGATAAATAGGAAATACAGATGAAAAATCATACTGCCTGATCCCTATATCATTGTCCGCAAGACAAATTCCTTCCATACTATGTTTAAACATTTCTGCCAAAAATGTATAGGAACCGGTAGGTTTAATGGAATTCATATACTCATTTTCTCACTTACAATTCCAGACACATACGTTTTATCGTTGTCATAGATTAGTCACAAATATATGAATAATTGAGGCCAGGATCAAGCAAAATCCATAAAAATCCTGTTATCAGAATAAAATAAAAAGATGAGTGCAAAAATTCTGATAGAAAATTTTAAAACTTAATTA
>JAVEQP010000074.1:0-4911 GCA_034007585.1 Lentimicrobium sp.
AAACCCGATTTCTTTCTCATATCAAGAATATTTAAGATGAATAATTCTTGTATAACGGAAAGAAATGGGTTTTTTTGATAAAGTTATCCGCGAAGGCGGATTTAGTTCAACAAAGGCTATATGCAATAAGGGTTTCAGTGGTAATTCAAGCATTCTGCCCCGCTCAAACTTCGGTTTAGTTGGACAGGAAAGTAGCCCGCAATCCCTAACGATTTCATACCGCCATCCGTTGTGCGGCAGTGTAAAAACCCAACGCTGAAAAACCAAAAGAGCTTGCCCCTGCCCATCCACGATTAAGCCTTGAATATTTACACTATCTGACCCTATAATTTTACTATATTTGACGTGTTAAAAATAAATTAGGCTTGAATGAACCCAATAAGAGAATTTCTTTAAGAGAAAGGCATCTCACAAACCTGGCTTACTAAAAGGTTAGACAAAAGTTACAACACTGGTAGTGTGTACGCCCGCAATGTGAGACAACCAAGCATTGAGGATTTTTACCGCATTGCAAAAATATTGGACGTTAACGCCAGTGATTTATTGAAAGAAGAATAATGACCAAAGAACATCAAATAGAAGAAAACCTTATCGACCAGCTTAAAGAGCTGAAATACACCTATCGGCCGGATATTGTAGATAGGAAATCTCTTGAGCAGAACTTCAAAAACAAATTTGAAGCATTAAACCAGGTGCGATTGTCGGAAAGTGAATTTCTTCGCTTACGAGAGCAAATTATTGAACCGGATGTTTTTATTGCATCTAAAAAACTAAGGGAAAGACAATACTTTCAGCGAGAAGATGGTACGCCCCTGCATTATACCCTGGTGAACATCAAAGACTGGTGCAAAAATGACTTTGAGGTCATTAGTCAACTCCGCATCAATACCGAAAACAGTCATCAACGCTACGACGTTATTCTGCTTATAAATGGGTTGCCCGTTGTACAAATCGAATTGAAAAAGCTGGACGTATCCCACCGAAAGGCCATGCAGCAAATTGTGGATTACAAAAATGATCCCGGCAACGGCTATGCCAACACCTTAATGTGTTACATGCAAATGTTCATTGTGAGTAATGGGTCCAGAACCATCTATTTCTCCAACAATAAGAATCAACATTTTCAGTTTAATGCCGATGAGCAGTTTTTGCCTGTTTATGAATTGGCCGATGTAAACAATAAGAAAATCAATAACCTCAATGATTTTTCCGAAAAATTTCTTGCAAAATGCACCCTGGGTGAAATGATTAGCAAGTACATGGTATTGGTTGAAAGCGAACAAAAAATGCTTGTTATGCGGCCTTACCAGGTATATGCGGTAAAGGCGATTGTGGATTGTATTCATCAGAACCGTGGGAACGGCTATATCTGGCACACCACAGGAAGCGGAAAAACCCTGACTTCTTTTAAAGCTTCAACCCTATTAAAGGACAATGCGGATATTGAAAAGTGCCTGTTTGTAGTGGATAGAAAAGACCTGGACCGACAAACGCGCGAGGAGTTTAATAAATTTCAGGAAGGCAGTGTAGAGGAAAATACCAATACAGAAACTTTGGTCAGGCGAATTTTGTCTAACGATTATGCGGACAAAGTAATTGTTACCACCATTCAAAAGTTGGGATTGGCCCTGGATGATACCAATAAACGGAATTACAAAGAACGGTTAGAACCTTTAAGGAACAAACAGATGGTATTCATTTTCGACGAGTGCCATCGGTCTCAGTTCGGCGAAAACCACAAAGCCATTAAAGAATTCTTTCCGAATGCGCAATTGTTTGGATTTACGGGTACGCCCATCTTCGAGGAAAACGCTGCGTATAAAGTCAGAGAAGAACAATACGAAACATACAAGACCACGGAAGCTATTTTTGAAAAGCAGTTGCATGCCTACACGATAACGCATGCCATTGACGATAGAAACGTGCTTAAGTTTCATATCGACTATTTTAAAGGAGAAGGCACGGTAAATGCGAAACCCGGAGAAGCCATTGCGCAACACGCCGTGGCGGAAGCCATTGTCAACAAACACAATGCAGCCACCAATCAACGGAAATTTAATGCGGTGCTGGCCACTGCCTCTATCAACAATGCCATTGAATATTTTCGGCTGTTTAAAACCATACAGGTCCTTCGGCAAGCGGAGGATCCGAATTTTGTGCCTTTAAACATTGCTTGCGTATTTTCACCACCGGCTCAGTTGATTGCGCAAAATGGCGATCAGCAAAGCCAAAAGAATGCGGCTGACATCAAACAACTTCAGGAAGACCTGGCTCAGGAAAAGGAAGACAACAAGCAAAATCCGGAAGAGAAGAAAAAAGCCCTGATGGAAATCATTGCCGATTACAACCAACAGTATGGGACCAATCACAACATCAACAACTTTGACCTCTACTATCAGGACATACAAAGACGCATCAAAGACCAGAAATTTAGCAACAAAGACTATCCGCGTAAAAACAAGATTGATATTACCATTGTGGTAGATATGTTGCTCACCGGTTTTGATTCTAAGTATTTGAATACGTTGTATGTGGATAAAAACCTGAAATACCACGGATTAATTCAGGCCTTATCCCGTACGAACCGGGTGCTGAATGACACCAAACCTTACGGAAACATTCTCGATTTCCGCTCGCAACAAGATGCCGTAAACCAGGCGATTACACTTTTTTCGGGTGAAGACGGTGGTAAAGCCAAAGAAATCTGGTTGGTAGATCCGGCGCCTGTGGTGATGGATCAATACCAAAAAGCCGTGGAAGCCTTAGGCGATTTTATGAGAGAGCACAATCTGGTAAACGAACCCCAGGAAGTGTACAACCTGCGGGGCGATGCGGCGAAAATTGCTTTTGTAAAGAACTTTAAGGAAGTGCAGCGCCTAAAAACCCAGCTCGATCAGTACACCGATTTAGATGAAAAACAGAAAGAAACGATTGAAGCCATCCTACCGAAAAACAACTTACAAGAGTTTAGAAGCTCCTACTTAGAAACCGCCAGGCAACTGCGGAAAATACAGCAAAAAGAAGGGGAAAATGCACCCGAAGAGATCCAGCAACTGGATTTTGAATTCGTACTCTTTGCCTCTGCGGTGATTGATTACGATTACATTATGAGCCTGATTGCCGAAAGCACCCAGCAAAAGCCTTCTAAACAGAAAATGACCAAGTCGCAGGTGATTAGTTTACTAAAATCCAACTCTAACCTGATGGAAGAAGAGGAAGATTTAACGGACTACATCAGCAGTTTGGATTGGGAAAGCGGAAAAGATGTAGATACGCTGCGCGAGGGCTATGAAACCTTTAGGGTAGAAAAATACGACAAGGAACTGGCGAAGATGGCTAACGACCATGGTTTACAAACGCCAGCCTTAAAAACCTTTGTAGAGAAGATTATGAACCGAATGATTTTTGACGGCGAAAAATTGACCGACCTGATGGAACCTTTGGAACTGGGTTGGAAGCAAAGAAGCCAGGCAGAAATAGCCTTGATGAAGGATTTGGCACCCCAATTAAAAAAGCTGGCAAACGGCAGGGAAATTTCAGGATTAACGGCTTATGAGTAAGGATATGATAATTTCTACAGAAGAAATTGAAAATCGAATTTTTACAATTCGGGGGGTGCAAGTCATGTTCGATAGTGACCTGGCTCAAATGTTCCATTCCGAAACAAAATATATCAATAGAGCAGTTAAAAGAAATTCCAATCGCTTCCCTCTCGATTTTGCTTTTCAGTTGAAGGATAATGAATGGAAAGATTTGAAGTTCCAATTTGGCACCTCAATTAAAAAACTAGCCCAAGGGCTTAAATTTCAGGAATAGCAGCTTATGAGTAAGGATGTAACAATTAATTTAGAGTCGCAAGAACTTTACAATGATGTTTGCCAGATAATTGAGGTAACACGCTATCGTATTGCAACAACTGCAAATGCTGAGGCGTGCTTGATGAATTGGAATATTGGAAGACGTATCAAGGAAGATGTCCTCTATAACCAACGTGCTGCGTATGGCAAAGAAATCGTTAAAAAGCTTGCCCTTAAATTAACTGAACGATACGGCAAGGGTTGGAGTGACCGTAAACTTTTACATTGTATACGAAGTGCGTATACTTTTACCGAAGAAGAGATGGTATACGCAGTGCGGATACAATTGACATGGACACATTTGCGGTCTTTAATGTTTATTGAAGACAAATTCAAGCGAAAGTTTTACCTTGAAATGGCTCGCATAGAGCGTTGGGACACAAGAACTTTAGACCAGAAAATAGATGCGATGTTGTATGAGAGAACCGCTTTAAGCAGAAAACCCGAAGAACTTATTAAACAAGAACTTCAACAAATACAAGAAAACAACTCGCTTTCGCCGGACGTAGTATTTAAAAGTAGCTATTTTTTAGATATATTAGGACTCACAGACGTATATTCGGAAAAAGACCTTGAAGATGCCATTTTGGTGAATCTGCAATCGTTTATCAAAGAAATGGGTAATGACTTTGCTTTTTTAGACCGTCAGAAGCGGATTACCATAGATTCTGTAGATTACAAAATTGACTTATTGTTTTTTCATCGCGGATTAAAACGATTGGTGGCTATTGATTTAAAACTGGGTAAATTTAAACCAGAGCACGAAGGGCAAATGCTTTTGTATTTGCGTTACCTCAATAAAAATGAACGCAAGGAGGGAGAGGAAGGTCCGATTGGGTTAATACTTTGCAGCGAGGGGAATACCGAACATATTGAATACTTGATGCTTGAAGAAAGCGATATTAAAGTAGCTCAATATTACACCCAATTGCCTGATAAAAAAATATTGAGCGAAAAGTTAAATAAGGCTATTGCTATTGCCAAAGAAAGTCAAATTCAGAAAAATGAGTAAAGAGATGAAACAAGCCCCAAACGAATCCAAAGGGTTGATACC
>JAVEQP010000074.1:5011-19109 GCA_034007585.1 Lentimicrobium sp.
GATTCAATTACGAATGAGCAATTACGAATTACGGGCGATTCAATTACGAATGAGCAATTACGAATTACGGGCGAGGACGACCCATGCGTAATTCGTAATTTCGAGACTCGTAATTTACCAAAGGTTCGTTTTCCGGAGTTTGAAGGGGATGGGGAGTGGGTGGAGAAGAAGTTGGGGGAGATTGCTGAAAATTTAGATTCTCACAGAGTTCCAATAACAAGCAATATTAGAGAAAAAGGTAAAATTCCGTACTATGGCGCATCGGGGATTATTGACTATGTTAAAGATTATATTTTTGATGAGCACCTACTCCTTATTTCGGAAGATGGAGCAAATTTAATTGCAAGAGTTTATCCAATAGCTTTTTCAATCTCTGGTAAAACATGGATCAATAACCACGCTCATGTTCTGAAATTTAAAAATTGGTTTACTCAAGTTTTGGTAGAGAAATATTTAAACTCAAAGAATATTGAGGATTTCTTAACTGGAATGGCTCAACCAAAACTCAATAGAGGGAAACTGGACATTATTCCAATTCCACTTCCGAATAATTCTAATGAACAACAAAAAATCGCTTCCTGTCTTTCGGCTTTAGATGAAATCATCACTGCACAAACCGAGAAAATTGAACAATTGCAGCAGCATAAAAAGGGTTTGATGCAGGGGCTGTTTCCTAATTCAATTAAGAATTACGAATCTTCAATTACGAAGAAAAATCGTAATTCGTAATTCGTAATTCGTAATTCATAATTCGTAATTCGTAATTCATAATTTGTAATTCGTAATTCGTAATTTAAAATTGTTTAAAGGAATGAAAAAGGACAATATTATACAACAGAAATCATTTGCGTTTGCTATACGTGTTGTAAATCTCTATAAGCATTTGACCATAGAGAAGAAAGAGTTCATACTATCCAAACAACTTTTGAGAAGCGGCACATCCATTGGTGCAAATGTGGAAGAATCAATTGGCGGACAATCGGAAAAAGATTTTTTGTCAAAATTGAGTATTGCTTACAAAGAAGCAAGAGAATCTGTTTATTGGCTAAAACTTTTACAAGCAACAAATTATCTTAATGAAGAACAAGCCGACAGTTTACTGGCTGATGCAGAAGAAATTTGTAGGATTCTTGGCAAAATTCAAGTCACCACCAAAAACCGTAATTCGTAATTGCCAATTCGTAATTTAAAAAAAATGACACATAAAGATCAACAACAACTAGGTAAAACCCTTTGGGCAATAGCAGATCAGCTTCGGGGAGCCATGAATGCGGATGACTTTCGTGATTATATGCTCTCGTTTCTGTTTTTACGCTATCTATCACACAACTACGAAGTGTCGGCCAATAAGGAATTGGGTGCTGATTATCCTAAATTAGCAGAAGATGATGGCCGCACACCTTTGGGCGTATGGTATGCCGGCAACCAAGAAGATATACCCGAGTTTGAAAAGCAAATGCGCAGAAAAGTGCATTATGTTGTCAAACCCCAACACCTGTGGAGCAATATTTCAGAACTGGCACGTACCCAGAATGATGAGTTATTGGTCACCTTAGAAGAAGGTTTTCGCTACATTGAAAATGAATCTTTTGACAACTCTTTTCAAGGCTTATTTTCAGAAATCAACTTAAACTCCGATAAGCTCGGAAAAACACCCGCTGAACGAAACAAAAAGCTCTGCAACATTATCCAAAAGATTGCGGAAGGTATTGCTAATTTCTCTACCGATACCGATACATTGGGAGATGCTTATGAATATCTGATTGGTCAGTTTGCTGCAGGTTCAGGTAAAAAAGCGGGTGAGTTTTATACGCCACAGCAAATTTCAACCATTCTTTCAAAAATTGTCACCTTAGATGCTCAGGACCCGGCCAACCCAACCGGACCAAAAAAGAAGCTGGACAAAGTGTTGGACTTTGCCTGCGGTTCAGGATCCTTATTATTGAACGTAAGAAAACGTATCAAAGACAATGGCGGAACGGTCGGCAAAATTTACGGACAAGAGAACAACATCACTACATACAACTTAGCTAGAATGAACATGCTGTTGCACGGCATGAAAGACACCGAGTTTGAGATATTCCATGGAGATACATTAATAAATCAGTGGGACATTTTAAACGAGATGAATCCATCGAAAAAAACAGAATTTGATGCCATAGTCGCCAATCCGCCTTTCAGTCTGCGTTGGGAACCAAACGATACTCTGGCAGAAGATTTTCGGTTTAAAAGTTACGGTTTAGCCCCAAAATCAGCCGCCGACTTTGCATTCCTGTTACATGGCTTTCATTTCCTGGCCAAAGAAGGAACCATGGCCATTATTTTGCCGCATGGCGTTTTATTCCGTGGTGGTGCAGAGGAACGTATCAGAAGAAAGCTTTTAAAAGACAACAACATTGACACTGTAATTGGCTTGCCTTCTCACTTATTTTACTCGACAGGAATTCCCGTTTGTATTCTGGTTTTGAAAAAATGTAAAAAGGAAGATGATGTGCTGTTCATTAATGCCAGTGAACATTTCGAAAAGGGCAAGCGACAAAACGCGCTAACAAAAAAGAACATTGAAAGCATTGTAGAAACCTACAAGTACCGAAAAGAGACCGAACGCTATTCCCGAAAAGTCTCCATAGACGAAATTCAAAAAAATGGGTACAACCTGAACATTTCGAGATACATCAGCACTGCAGAAGATGAAGTACAAATAGACTTATCAGCAGTAAATGAAAAACTGACTGCCATCAACGAACAAATTGAACAAAAGACCAGAGAACACAACGAATTTTTGAGAGAATTGGGATTGAAAACAATATAAAAAGTGTTACGCAAAGTTCAGGTACGCTACAATTATCGCTCCTGCGGTTGCATGGAGCTTTAACGCCAACGCACGAAGGAAAAAATAAAGCACGAAGACACAATAATGTGTATAGTGCATAGCATCCTGCGGGCTGCTACGATATAATTATTTGCATTTGTTTGTATTATCAATAGTCCGTTAATTTCTTGCCTCACGTAAAGACCAGCCCGAGGCGGGCACGCGCGAAGACGCAAAGGATTGATTATGAGCGACTTGCAAGTTGATAAAAAGTCACGCAATACGCTGATAATTAAGTGTTTAAAAATTATTAACAGAGTATTGTATTATTGTACGTAACATAAAATTAAAAAAGCTGTAAATCAACGATTTACAGCTTGCTATAATATAATATTTGAGCCACTCAGGGAGCTCGAACCCCCGACCTGTCTCGTCAGAAAATGACGAGACTGCTCATTGTGGTTGGTAAAAATGGTATTCAGAAAATTAAAGACACAAAAAAAGCCGGACAAATCCGGCTTAAGAGCCACTCAGGGGACTCGAACCCCCGACATGCTCATTACGAATGAGCTGCTCTACCAACTGAGCTAAAGTGGCACAAAAAGCCTGTACTCAGCTACAGGCATTTTGTTAAGAGTCGGGATGACAGGATTCGAACCTGCGGCCTCTTCGTCCCGAACGAAGCGCGCTACCGGGCTGCGCTACATCCCGAATGATTTTTGTTGTTCAGGGCTGCAAAAGTAGCAATTTTCATTGCTTCTTTATGTGGTAAACTTAAAAATATTTAAAGATTTCACCCTTTCGGTTGAATTGATGTGAATTTGGATGACAATTCTACACTTTAAGCAAATAAAAAAGGGCCGCAACATCATTTGTTACAGCCCTTTTATGAAGTCTCCCCGGAAGGACTCGAACCTTCGACCCAATGATTAAGAGTCATTTGCTCTACCAACTGAGCTACGGAGAGGTTTTGAGGGTGCAAATATACCATACTTTTTTTGTCGGGAAACAAAAAAGGTAAAAAAAAAGAGCCTTCTTATTCTTAGAAGGCTCTTTTAAAAATAAATCAGCTTTAAAGGTTTTTAATCTCTGCCACCAGCTTTTGAAGGCTGGCCTTGGCATCTCCAAACAACATACTGTTTTTAGGATGATAGAACAGGTTGTTTGGAATGGCTGCGTAGCCGGCTGCCATACTGCGTTTCATTACAATGACGTTTTTTGCATCCAGTACTTTAATGATGGGCATGCCATAAATCGGACTGCCGGGATCATCTTCAGCGGCAGGGTTCACCACATCGTTGGCACCAATTACCATCACCACGTCCGTATTCGGCATTTCATTATTGGCGTCATCCATTTCTACAAGTTTATCGTAGGGAACATCAGCTTCGGCCAACAAAACGTTCATGTGACCCGGCATGCGGCCGGCCACCGGATGAATGGCATATTTTACTTCCACGCCTTTAGCTGCAAGCAGCGTATCCAGCTCATGACAAAGGTGCTGAGCCTGGGCTACAGCCAATCCATAACCGGGAACGATGTACACCTTTTGTGAGTAGCTTAACAGCACGGCAGCATCGCTCAATGAAATTTCTTTCACCGTTTTGTCGCCATCTCCGGCAGCGCCGGCAGCACTTCCACCAAAGGAACCAATGATTACATTGAGCAGAGAACGGTTCATAGCCTTACACATGAGCATGGTTAAAATCATTCCGGCTGCACCAACCAGAATACCACCAAGGATCATGGCCTGATTGCCATAGATAAATCCGGCCATCGCTGCCGCGATACCAGTGAGGGCGTTCAGCAGAGAGATAACCACTGGCATGTCGGCACCACCAATAGGCATCACAAACATAACTCCATAAACCAATGATAGAACCGTGAGTGCGTAAATTGCCCACATCAGCTCAGTTGGAGGATTGGGAGAAATAATGATATAAACACTTAATGCGATGGTCAACACCATTAAAAATAGGTTGAGGTACGTCATAAAGGGCTTCATAATGTCACCCACTCTTCCGTCCAGTTTGCCCCAGGCAATCACACTTCCGCTAAAGGCAATCGCACCGATAACCAATCCGAGCACGGTAACCAGAATGGAACCGGTATCCCCGGCAATGGCATTGGGATATTCCAACAATGCGACCAACATGGAAGCTGCTCCGCCGGATGCATTGAATAATGAAACTAATTGAGGCATGGCCGTCATCTTAACCTTGCGGGCTACCATCCATCCAATGACTGAACCTATGCCAATGAAGAGTATAATTACCCACATATTCATCATCGGAATTCCACCTCCGTTGCTGTCTTTGTGAAGGAGTAAGGTAGTGATCATGGCCAGCCCCATTCCCCCGGCAGCCCATAGGTTTCCACGGCGGGCAGTGGCAGGGTGAGAGAGCAATTTCAAACCATACACAAACAAAAGTGCGGCAATCAGGTAGCTCAGTTCAAGCAGCGAATCACCCATGGTAAAATCCATTCCGTTTATTGTTCCTAAAATTTTATCCATAACGGCTTACTTTTTTTTCTTTTTAAACATTTCGAGCATCCTGTCGGTAACGGCAAATCCACCAACCACGTTTAATGTGCCAAAAATCAGGGCTAAAATTCCCAACACAAGGTTTACAGAAAAGCTGGTCAGGTCGGCATGGCCTACCAGGATGATTCCGCCTATGATAATTACACCGCTAATTGCGTTTGCACCCGACATAAGCGGGGTATGTAGTACAGCCGGTACATGAGATATTACTTCTATTCCCAGAAAAATGGAAAGGGCGATGATAAATATCTCTTCTTTGTATTCAAAGAATAATGTCAATGCTTGTTCCATATCTTTAGATTTTTTCGATGATTGATTTCACTCTTTCATTATAGACTTCACCTTTATGAGTGATGCAGGTCCCTTTCACGATATCGTCCTCGAAATTCAGGTTCAGTTCGCCTTCCTTACCGATGATGAGTTTCATGAAGTTGAGTACGTTCTTACCAAACATCCGGCTGGCATCCAGAGGCTTTTGTGCAGGGTAATTAGATTGACCGATAATGGTAACACCCTGATGCACAATCGTTTGGTTGTCTTTGGTCAGTTCACAGTTGCCACCGCTTGAGGCAGCCAGGTCGATGATGACCGAGCCTCGCTTCATGGCTTCCACTGCGTGTGTTGGCAGCAGGAGAGGAGCCTTTTTCCCCGGGATTTGAGCTGTGCAAATCACCACGTTGGCTTTTGCTGCGTGATCATTGATGGCTTGCTGTTGCTTCTTTTTGAATTCTTCGGTCTGTTCCACGGCATATCCGCCTGCAGCTTTGTCTTCGGTGGCACCTTCTACTTCAACGAATTTTCCACCCAGACTCATTACTTCTTCTTTAACGGCTGAACGTACATCAAAAACCTGTACCTGTGCACCTAGTTTTCTGGAAGTGGCAATGGCTTGCAAACCGGCCACTCCGGCTCCCAATATCAATACATTGGCCGGACGAATGGTGCCGGCAGCAGTCATAAACATGGGGAAGAAAGTAGGCAGCTTCACTGCTGCTTCCAGTACGGCCATATAACCGGAAACGGTAGCCATAGACGAAAGAATATCCATAGCTTGTGCCCGCGAGGTACGTGGAATCAGGTCAAGACTGAAGGTGGTAAGGCCCTGGGCAAGGAAAGTCTTTACCAGCCCGGTTTCCCAAAGCGGATTAAACGCGCTGATCCAGACTTGTGAATTCCTGATTTTTGCAATATCCGCTTCAGCAGGTGGCTGAATTTGCAGCAATACTTCTGCCTGGTCAAATACTTCCGGTCGTGAAACTATTTTGGCCCCAACGGCCTGATATTCTTTGTCTTCCGCAAATGCGGATGCCCCAGCGCCCTTTTCCACCAATACTTCTACCTTTAGGTCGATAAAAGCTTTTACGGTTTCAGGGAGCAATGCCACACGGGTTTCTGTACCGTGTTCCTTTAGTAAACCTAAAATCATATATTCCTGATTGATTTTGAAGTGAATTTTGGGTGCAAAGCTAATCAAAAAAAATTCTCCCCAATTATTCCCCCTTTTGCACAATTCATTTTTTTGAAAAATTATTGAACTGAGAAATGCGTCCGCTGCTGTTTGGCTCAAATCCCAAAATAAAGTCCTATTTTTGCCTGAAATGTGCTTACATGAAATCATCAAAACATAATTCCGGAGAGCGCCCTGAAAAGTCGGCCCTGAAGGTGCAGGGGGGCGTTGAACAACCTTCTTCACTTAATCCACACGCTGTTAAACGTTTTAAAGGGATGCGAACCGCATTGCTCAGTGTGGACGAATATCTGGCGGGAATCCGTGCTTTGGATATTACCATACTTAGCAAAGCCATAACACTGGTTGAGAGTGCTTTACCAGAACATCAGGCCATTGCACGGCAGTTGATACAGGCTTGCCTTCCTTTTGCCGGAAATTCTGTGCGCATCGGCATTACGGGCGTACCCGGAGCCGGTAAAAGTACCTTTATTGAAGCCTTTGGGATGCATCTACTGGGTAAAGGCCGGCGACTGGCCGTGCTGGCGATTGATCCGAGCAGCAGCCGTTCCAAAGGCAGTATTCTGGGTGATAAAACCCGTATGGAAGAACTTTCGGCTCAGGCAGATGCCTATATCCGGCCTTCTCCTTCGGCTGGAAGCCTGGGCGGAGTAGCACGTAAAACCCGTGAAATCATTATTTTATGCGAAGCAGCGGGGTTTGATACCATCTTCGTGGAAACAGTGGGTGTTGGGCAATCCGAAACAGCCGTTCATTCTATGGTTGACTTTTTCCTTTTATTGATGATCTCTGGAGCCGGTGATGAATTGCAGGGCATCAAACGGGGCATTATGGAAATGGCCGATGCTATTGCCGTAAATAAGGCGGATGGCGATAATAAAACAAAAGCACAGATTGCACAGATGCAAATTAAAAATGCACTTCACCTCTTTCCACCCACTGAATCAGGTTGGGTACCTGAAGTGAATACTTGCTCTGCACTTACGCATGATGGGATTGCCGATATTTGGGAAATGACTGAAAGATACTTTGCTTTTGTTAAAGAAAACAACTATTTCGGCCACAAAAGGCAACAGCAAGCCTGGCAGATTATGCTTGATTATGTTGATGGCCGGCTGCATGAGCGGTTTTATAACCATCCGGTAATCAAGCGTGAGCTGGTAAGCTACAAACACAAGATACAAGAGGGGGCAATCAGCCCCTATCAGGCAGGAGCCGATCTACTCGATGTGTTTGATACCACTGATTAAAAGCCTTTACAGCTTTTATAGAAAATCATCATAATAGGTGGCCAGCTTGCGATAAAGATGTACACGGTCAAGGCCCCTTACGTTATGCTCGTGGGTAGGGTAAATAAAATAATCCAATTGCTTTTTGTTTTCTATGCATTTGTTCAGGAATTCGAGGCTGTTTTGCCAAACCACCGTGTTGTCCTGTGCCCCGTGAATGATAAGTAACTTCCCTTCCAGCCCGTCCGTTGCATTGAGCAGGGAAGCGTTTTTGTAACCTTCGGGGTTTTGCTCCGGCGTATCCATGTAACGCTCACCATACATCACTTCATAAAATTTCCAGTCAGTAACCGGACCACCTGCAGTAGCTACTTTAAAGAGCCCCGGATTTTTCAGTTTCAGGGTAAGCGTCATAAATCCGCCATAACTCCATCCATCCACTGCCAGCCGCGAAGTATCCACCCAATTGAGCGATTTAAGATAATTGACACCAGTTAATTGATCAGCCATCTCCTGAACCCCGAGATTCCGATGAATCACACTCTCAAATTCAAAGCCACGGTTGGATGTACCATGATTGTCAAGGGTAAATACAGCATATCCTTTTTGCGCAAGATAATGCATAAAAAGTCCGGCCCCGTTCAGCCAGTCTCCTGAAACAAGCTGGGAATGGGGTCCACCATAAACATAAATTATTACAGGATATTTTTTCTTTGCATCAAAATCCACAGGTTTTATCAGCCGGCAATAGAGATCATCGCCGAGATCCGATTTAAGCGTAAGGATGGAGGTTTCACCCAGGGCATAGTCCTTCAAAGGATTTATGTCCTTATTTAAGGTGAGCATTGAATATCCTTTCGTGTCCAGAATATCTGTTTGTGTGGCGATTTGGGGATTACTGAATGTAGTAGCAATGAATTTCCCATTACCGCTGATGGTGGCTTGGTGTGAGCCGGATGTTTTGCTCAGCTTCTGGCTTTTACCCGATTTAATATCCAGGTAATAAAGCTGCTTCTCAAGCGGATTTGTCGCCGTAGAAGTATAAAATATTCCCTTGTTGTCTTTACTGAATCCTTCCAGTGAAGTGACTACCCAGTTGCCGGAAGTAAGTTGCTTTTCCAGCGTGCCATCTTCCATATAAAGGTATAGATGGTTGAAGCCATCGCGCTGACTCTGCCAGACGAAATGTGTAGCATCACCGGGCAGGAATTCCAGGGGGTGCTGAGGCTCAACATATCGGGGGTTCTTTTCTTCAAAAAGGGTTTTTACAAATTTACCGGTTGCTGCATCGTATTTGTTGAGCAACAGGTGATTCTGATCGCGGTTTAACTCAGCGATAAAAACTGACTTTTCATCAGGGCTCCAGGCTATGTTGGTAAGATAGTGATCGGCCGGCCCGGTAGTCTGCATAAATACGACTTCTCCATTCGCCGGATTAAATACGCCCAGGGTAACATGGTGGCTGGTCATGCCTGCCATAGGATATCTGAAATTGTTTACCTCGGCTATGCGTCCGGTGATATCTACCAGAGGATATTCGGCTACCATGGTTTCATCCATACGGTAAAACGCCAGTAAATTGCCTTTGGGTGACCAAAATATACCTTTATTAATGCCAAATTCATTGCGATGAACCGATTGACCGCTTACGATGCCTTTATTTTCGTCACTGCTTACCGCTTTTTGAATTTTACCATCATTCACATACAGGTTATTGTCGATGGTATAGGCAATAAACCGGGTCTCTGGGGAATATTCTATATTCTCAGCCTTTTCGGGAAGGGTAAAGGTTTTGGTTGCCTGCCCGGAGGTCATGTTATATACATAATAATCGGTCCCGATGTTAAAGCGCAATGACTGTGCATCGTCCCAAAGGATAAAAGGAAGTCGTTTCAGCTCTTTTTCAGGCTTTAGTATTGAATTCAGGGTGGCCGCTTTCAGTAAAGTATCGGGTTTCCTTCCTGAAACATACTGGCCCACCAGGGCAGTGGCTGTCTGCCACGTAATCATATCAGTGTCGCCTCTCCATTGCAGGTTCCATAAACCTGAAGGATAAAGATTGCGATTGCCGGCGATCTCTTCCAGCTCAAACGTTTTATGCTGAGCCAGAATAGGTCCTGCCATCAGCACAGCAATGAGGATAGTGGTGAATTTACGCATATTATAAGTTGCTTTTAAAGTTGAACATTCAGCATTCACTAAGGGCCTGAGTAATTGATTTGATTACACCCGGATCCTTTTCCACGGCATTGCCTACCACGATTACGTCGGCTCCTGCGCTTGCACTTTCCGCCGCTTTTTCAGGGGTGCGAATCCCGCCGCCAACAATGAGGGGGATACCAATGCTTTGCTTTACATGAGAAATCATACTTACCGAAATGGGATTGATGGCACCACTGCCGGCATCCATATAAATGAGCCTGAGCCCCAGCATTTCACCGGCCATGGCGGTACACATTGCAATGTCATCTTTATCGGCAGGAATAGGATCGGAATTGCTCATATAGGATACTGCAGTTGGCCGACCGCTCTCAATGAGCATATACCCGGTAGGAATTACCTGTAAGTTGCTTAATTTGAGGTAAGGTGCCGAAACCACATGCCGGCCTATCAGCATTTCAGCATTGCGCCCCGAGATAAGCGATAGAAAAAGGATTGCATCCGCTTTCCAGCTCATTTGTAATGTATTGCCCGGAAATAAAATGGTAGGTAGCCCTGTAACCTGCTTAAGTAATTTAATGCAGTCATCCAATTGGTTGTTAATCAGCAGGCTGCCTCCCACAAAGAAGTAATCTACTCCGCTTAAAGCAGCCATTTCAGCCATTTTACCCAATGATTTCAGATCGGCTTTATCGGGATCAACCAGTATGGCGAGTTGCTTTTTGCCTGCTACCATCCGTTGACTAATTGTATCGTATATCTGCATGTCGAAAGATTTACATTCAGCTTGCAATGATACAGAAATCTGTAATAGCTTGTATCGCCTGTTCTCTGAATATTAGCGCTTTTTGTAAACCATAAGCAGAATTGTTTGTTTAGATTAATCTTTAACGCCAGAATTTACGGGTATTTTCCATATCTTTGCTGGCTCAAAATCAAATAACTTATAACAAATGAAAAGCACTGTGACTGAATTACTTCCTTATAAAATTAAAGACATTACGCTTGCCGGCTTTGGTCGGAAAGAGATTGAAATTGCTGAAAAAGAGATGCCTGGTCTAATGGCCATCAGACGGAAACATGCCAACGAAAAACCTTTAAAAGGTGCACGGATAACAGGCTCTTTACACATGACCATTCAAACGGCCGTACTTATTGAAACACTTACGGCATTGGGCGCAGAGGTAAGATGGGCAAGCTGCAATATATTTTCCACCCAGGATCATGCCGCTGCGGCCATAGCTGCTGCAGGTATTCCTGTGTTTGCCTGGAAAGGCGAAACGCTTGAAGAATACTGGTGGTGTACACGTCAGGCATTGTCTTTCCCTGATGGGAATGGTCCCCACCTTATCGTTGACGATGGGGGAGATGCTACCCTGATGGTTCACAAAGGATTTGCCCTGGAAAAAAATCCGGACCTGCTAAATGTAAAGCTTAACAATACGGAAGAGAAGGCATTGCTTAAGATACTCAGCGAAGCCTATATTGAAGATAAACAGCAATGGCATCGCGCTGTAAAGGATCTTAGAGGTGCTTCTGAAGAAACCACTACCGGGGTGCACCGGCTGTATCAGATGATGCAGGCCGGAGAGTTGCTATTTCCCGCTATTAATGTGAACGATTCGGTTACCAAATCAAAATTTGATAACCTGTATGGCTGTCATGAATCACTGGCCGATGGCATCAAGCGTGCCACCGATGTGATGATTGCCGGAAAAGTGGCAGTTATTCTTGGATTTGGCGATGTTGGAAAGGGATGTGCCCGTTCATTGCGCTCCTATGGTGCACGGGTAATCGTTACCGAGATAGATCCGATTTGTGCATTGCAGGCTGCCATGGAAGGTTTTGAAGTTTCTACCATTGAAGAAGCCCTCAAAGAAGGCAATATTTATGTTACCGCCACCGGTAATCGCGACGTGATTACTCTGGATCATATGCGTATGATGAAAGATCAAAGCATTGTTTGTAATATTGGTCACTTTGACAATGAAATTCAGGTTGAGCCCCTGTTTAATGCAAGCGGCGTGGAGCATACCAACATTAAACCTCAGGTTGATAAATTTACTTTTGAAAAAGGTAACGCAATCTTCCTGCTTGCCGAAGGCCGCCTGGTGAATTTGGGTTGTGCCACGGGACATCCCTCCTTTGTAATGAGTAACTCATTCTCAAATCAGGTATTGGCGCAGCTTGATTTGTGGCAACATGATTATGAGATAGATGTTTACCGTTTATCCAAACAGCTTGATGAAGAAGTTGCCCGACTGCACCTCGGGCAAATTGGAGTAAAGCTTACCAAACTAACTCCTGAGCAGGCTGCATACATTGGAGTACCTGTTGAAGGGCCATACAAACCCGACCATTACCGGTATTAAAAGCGCCTGGTTAGAAAGCACCCAAAAGGGGCGGGTACGATAATTAAATCGTCACCCGCCCTCTTTGTTTCTGCTGATTTTTATTGACCGCAGGGCTGATTTTTCATCGGCATATCAAGAAATTACCCCAAGTCCTTGTAATCTGAAAAATCTTTCTAATTTTACCCGAAAATCATTTTAATTGTTTCTTATGATACTTCGATTTACAGTCGCTTTCTGCTTTGTGGCTTTTCAATTTGTTTCTATTGCCCAGGTACAGCCGGGCGATCCCTGGTTTGGCGAAAGCTGCACCAGCATTATGGTGGGTAAAAATGCTTCCACCGACGGTTCGGTAATGACCGCTCACACCTGCGATGGCAACTACCGCACCTGGGTTAGAATGGAGCCGGCTGCTGATCATGCCGATACCGCCATGCACATCGTTTACAAAGGCACCCTGCATACCGAAACACCCGACGATATGCGTAAACTAAAGGTCGCCGGTCGCATTCCTCAGGCAAAGCACACTTACGCTTATCTCAATACCGGCTATCCGTCGCTCAACGAAAAACAGTTGGGCATGGGCGAAGCCACTTTTGTAGGTGCCGATACGCTGGTAAATAAAAACGGTATGTTTCTTATTGAGGAACTGCAACGTGTGGCTTTACAGCGTTGCGACAATGCCCGTGACGCCATCCGACTGATCGGAAAACTGATTAAAGAATACGGATATGGCGATTATGGCGAATCTATCACCATTGCCGATCCAAAAGAAGTATGGCAGATGGAAATTATTGGTGAAGGGCCGAAAAAGATTGGCGGCGTTTGGGCTGCACAGCGCATCCCCGATGATCATGTTGGGATTCAGGCAAATATAATGCGTATTGGGGTCATTGACCTGAAAAATCCTGATTATTTTATGGCCAGCGACAATTACAAAGACGTGGCGCGCGATTTGGGACTCTGGGACGGAAAAGAGCCGTTTAAATTCTGGAAAGCATACGGTGATGTAAAGAAACCTTTTAAAATCAGGGAGTTTTTTGTGTTGAATACCCTGGCGCCATCCCTTGGCCTCAACATGGACATGGACGAGTTGCCCTTTTCGGTGAAGCCGGAAAATAAAATCAGTGTGGAAAAGCTTGCCGAATTGTATCGCGAAACCTATGAAGGCAGTCCTTATGATATGACTCAACACATTAAAATGGTAAAGAAACGCTACGACGATAACCGCAAAGAAATTGGTCAGGATACCATCATCAGTCCGGTAGCAAACCCATGGCTGAGTACCGATACACGCAACACCCTGAATTACTTGGCTCCCGGAACAGTTGAGTTTCAGCGTACGGTTTCGGTTTCATGGTGTTCCTATTCGCATATTACGCAATTGCGTAGTTGGTTGCCCGATGCCATTGGTGCAGTTTCGTGGTTCTCTTTTGATAACCCGGGTGAAAGCCCGAGAATTCCGATTTATGCCGGTGTTACCGAATTGCCCGCCAAATGGGAAGTTTGCGGACAGCATAACTACCGTGAAGA
>JAVEQP010000172.1:0-3968 GCA_034007585.1 Lentimicrobium sp.
CCTGTCTCCCTAACATTCAAATAAAAGCTGAGTCTTGTAAAGAAAGCATCGTCCCAAAAACATAACCCCAAACCGTCCATAATAATTACCTTTGTAGCTTTAAACAGCATTTACGGATATGGCTATAGAAGACACCACCCCACAGCGCACCGAACTTTCAGCTTTGGGTGAATTTGGATTAATAGATCACCTGACCTTAGGAGTTAAAGCGTTGAATAAAAGCACACTAAAAGGTGTTGGCGATGATGCTGCCGTGATTAATGCGGGCGATAAGCTTTTGCTGGTATCGAAAGACTTATTGCTGGAAGGTGTTCATTTTGACCTCACCTATACCCCGCTGAAGCACCTTGGATACAAGGCAGTGGCCGTAAATGTGTCGGATATTGCTGCTATGAATGGAAAAGCAACGCAAATATTGGTGGGCATTTCAGTGTCAAACCGGTTTTCGGTAGAAGCCCTTGATGAATTATACGCAGGTATTCGACTTGCCTGCGAACGCTTTAAAGTTGATCTGGTAGGTGGAGATACTACCTCGTCCGTTTCGGGTTTGTTTCTCTCCGTTACAGCGATCGGGGAAGTAGATAAAGATCAGGTTACTTATAGAAATACAGCCCGGGATACCGACCTCATTTGTGTTTCTGGTGATTTGGGTGCTGCCTATATGGGGCTTTTAATGCTTGAGCGTGAAAAACAGGTGTTTAAAGTCAATCCTCAGATGCAACCTGACCTTGAAGGCTTTGACTATGTATTGGAGCGTCAGCTTAAACCTGAGCCCAGAGTGGATGTGATTGTTAAGCTGGCCGAAGCCGGCGTCAGCCCCACCGCTATGATAGATATTTCAGATGGCCTGGCCAGTGAAATCCTCCACATTGCCAACGATTCGGGTTTGGGATGCCGAATCTATGAAAATAAACTACCCATAGATGTTCAAACGGCCGAGGTAGCCGCTCAGTTTGAACTTGACCCGACCACTGCAGCCATGAATGGAGGCGAAGATTATGAAATGCTCTTCACTGCAAGTGTAAATGATTTTGAAAAGATAAAGTCCATCAGTGGCATTCAGGTTATTGGCTATATGACCGTTAAAGAGGAAGGCAATTACCTGATAAGTGCCGGAGGTAGTCTTTACCCCATTGAAGCACAGGGGTTCAATCATATGCGGGAGGTAGAATAACCTATAAGGGAATCTGATATCATGCCCAAAACAGCGCTTCAGCAAATACTTAAAACCTTGCCCTCTAAACCGGGAGTATATCAGTACTTTAACAAAGAAGGCGTGGTTATCTATATCGGCAAGGCGAAAAACCTGAAAAAGCGGGTATTGTCCTATTTTAACAAAGACCTTTCGCACTCTGGCAAAATCAGGGTGCTGGTCTCAAAAATTGCCGATATCCGATGGATAGTGGTGGACAGCGAATCAGATGCCCTGCTGCTGGAAAACAACCTGATAAAGGAATACTTACCCCGATATAACGTAATGCTTAAGGACGATAAGTCCTTTCCATGGATTTGCATAAAGAATGAGCGTTTCCCGCGGGTTTTCACTACCCGGAATATTATTAAGGATGGCAGTGAATATTTCGGACCCTATGCTTCGGTGAAGATGATGCATATGCTGCTTGATCTTATCCGTCAATTATATCCGCTGCGCAATTGTAACTTAAATCTTAGCAAAGTCAATATTGACGGCGGAAAGTTTAAAGTTTGTCTTGAATATCACATTGGTAACTGTCTGGGGCCCTGTGAAGGCAGGCAAAGTGAAGAAGATTACATGGAAACCATCCGTAATATCCGCAGCATCATTAAGGGCAATATTGGAATGGTTAAAAGTCAGTTGGTAGAACTTATGAAACAATATTCTGCTGATTTTCAATTTGAAAAAGCGCAGCTGGTCAAAGAAAAAATCGAATTGCTCGATCGCTACCAAAGCAAATCCATGGTGGTAAACCCGGCCATCAACAATGTGGATGTGTTTTCGGTGGTTGAAGACGAGCATGCTGCCTACATTAACTTTCTGAAAATAGCCAGTGGCGCCATTATTCAGTCACATACCGTAGAACTTAGGAAGAAACTGGAAGAAACCACTGAGGAGTTGCTTACCATGGCCATTTCTGATATGCATCCACGATTTGGTAGCGATGCAAAAGAGATTATAGTACCATTGATGCCTGAATTTACGCTGCCGGGTATAACTTATACCGTCCCGCAAAGGGGCGACAAAAAGCAACTGCTGGAGCTTTCAGAGAGGAATGCGAAATATTACCAAATGGACAAGCAGCGACAAAAGGAACTGGTTGACCCGGAACGGCATTCTAAACGCCTGCTCGATACCATTAAAAAAGATCTGAATCTTACAGAATTGCCGGTACATATGGAGTGTTTCGACAACTCTAACATTCAGGGGGCCTACCCGGTTGCAGCCATGGTAGTTTTTAAGAACGCACGTCCCGAAAAGAAGGAGTACCGGCATTATAACATTAAAACGGTGGAAGGGCCCAATGATTTTGCCTCCATGGAAGAAGTGGTATATCGCCGTTACAGTCGCCTGCTGAAGGAGAGAGCAGATTTGCCCCAGGTTATTATTATTGATGGAGGCAAGGGGCAATTACACTCTGCATATAACAGCATTGAAAAGCTGGGATTGCAGCACAAAATTCGGTTGATAGGTATTGCCAAACGGCTTGAGGAGCTCTATTTCCCGGGTGATGCACTGCCCTTGCATCTTGACAAGAAATCGGAAACGCTTAAAGTAATCCAGCACATGCGCGATGAGGCCCACCGCTTTGGCATTACCCATCACCGTAAAAAGCGGGCAAAGGGTACCATCAAGACTTCCCTTGTGGAAATTGAAGGCATTGGCCCGGCCTCTGCTCAGGCTTTACTGCGCAAGTTTAAATCGGTGAAAAAAATAAGTGAAGCTTCTCCGGAAGAGTTGCAGCAAGTGTTGGGAAAAGCTAAAACTGAGTTGATTTTAACGCATTTTAAAAATTTAGCTTCTAAATGATTTTTTACAGCCCGGCATTTAAAACCAAACGGCTTAATTTTTGTTATTTATTGCTGGTTACTTATTGTTTCTTAGTTTGTTAACACATTTATCATTTAAACCACAGCTTACTTATTTTATGAAAGGTATATTTTTAAGTATAATATTTTTATGCTGCCTTCAAATGGCAGTCACAGCACAGCAAGCTTCAGTCAGGAAACCCGATGATGTTTTCAGGATATCCCTGCTTGCCCGGTATCCCGATGCTACGGACGAACAATGGTCGGCAAGTTATGACGGTATGAGTGTCTCCTTTAAATCCGGTGATGTCTATATTGAGTCGATTTTTAATAAAAATGCCCAATGGGTATGCACTTTCACTCCTATCGTATTTGAAGCTTTGCCACAGGCCGCCAGAGATAGCCTTACCGAAGGAACCTATAAAAATTGGGAAAAAGGCAGTGCCTATTATGTGGAGGCCCCCGGGATCAAAGCCTATTATAAAATTTTTGTGTATAACATCGATTGGAACGAACTGGAACTCAATTTTGATGTTATAGGAAAAGTTAACCTGACCAACTTACCCTAAAATGACACATTTTGCTGAGAGTCAGCGCAACCTGTCACACAGGGCTGAAATGCAATTGTTGCAGATTGAGCTCATAAAATTACAGAAGTGGATTCAGGAGCAACAACTGCGGCATGTTCATTAGTCAAACCAGCTTTCTTTCATCTCTTTCCATACATACCGGAGCGTTTAAAGCTTGATAAATTTTCCCATAGCTTTCTGATTCAGATAGCTATCACGAAGGCCATTGATTTCCACGAAATACATGCCTGGTCTTAATCTGCTGATATCAATTCCATTTTCTATGTTCGCTGTATTGACTTCCAGTAACATTTGACCGGAAATATTGTATATTTTGACCTTTCCTGTTATTCTACGTTCCATTTCCAGGAATAGCTTATCAGAAGCAGGATTGGG
>JAVEQP010000075.1:0-18982 GCA_034007585.1 Lentimicrobium sp.
TCCGTCGGGGACGACATGTGATAGAAAATTACGACGAATGAGGTTACAAATGGTTTCAATCCCTATTATGCAGAATTCAGATGGTTGAAACTGCGGAATTACAAATTTCGCTTGGCCTGGGCAATCCTGACTCCTATCAGACCTATCAGGTTGCCTTCGACATGGTCCGACGATTGCTCATCAACCGGCTCAGGCACCGGAAAACCTGTTAGGTCAATCCTCAAATCATCAAATCAACAAATCTTCAAATCAACAAATCCACAAATCACCCAGACCTATCAGGTTGGAAGAAAACCTAATAGGTCAATCTTCAAATCATCAAATCATCAAATCATCAAATCACCCAGACCTAACAGGTTGGAAGAAAACCTAATAGGTCAATCCACAAATCAACAAATCACCCAGACCTATCAGGTTGGAAGAAAACCTAATAGGTCAATCTTCAAATCAACAAATCTTCAAATCACCCAGACCTATCAGGTTGGAAGAAAACCTAATAGGTCAATCTTCAAATCAACAAATCTTCAAATCAACAAATCCACAAATCACCCAGACCTATCAGGTTGGAAGAAAACCTGTTAGGACAATCATCAAATCATCAAATCATCAAATCATCAAATCCATAAATCACCCAGACCTATCAGGTTGGAAGAAAACCTGTTAGGACAATCATCAAATCATCAAATCTTCAAATCAACAAATCCACAAATCATCCAGACCTTACAGGTTGGAAGAAAACCTGTTAGGACAATCATCAAATCATCAAATCATCAAATCATCAAATCAACAACTCAACAAATCAACCCATAACTCATCACAGTTCACCGATCACTGATCACCCGATCCCCCGATCCCCCGATAACCAAAACTACCTTTCTGGTGAAAATTTATAGGTAAGCAAGTGATAAACCAGCCTGGCTGCCAGAAAATCCGGGGCTTTATTGTATTTCATGGGGCACAGCTCCACTACATCAAAACCAACTATATTGGTATTCTCATTCACTTTCCGAAGCAGTTCGAGTGTGGGATACCACTTTAAACCGCCCGGTTCAGGAGTACCGGTAGCCGGCATTATGGATGGGTCGAAGGCGTCCAGGTCGATGGTGATGTAAACATTTTTGGTGAGTTTGTTCAGGAAGTCGTACATCCAGGTTTTATTGGTTGTATCGGTGACCACGTCGGCGTAAAATACCCGGCCATCCTGTATATCATGACTCTCTTCAATACTCATACTGCGAATACCCACCTGAACGATGGGAGCCACTTCAGCCGCTCTGGCCATAACGCAGGCATGATTGTATTTGGTTCCTTCGTAGGATTGGCGCATATCGGCATGGGCATCAAACTGGAGTATGGTCAAATCTTTATCCTTATAATATTCAGCCATGGCATTGATGGCCCCGATACTCACCGAATGCTCACCACCGAGAATCACCGGAAACTTCTTCTTCTTCAACCATTGAGTGACTGTACTTTGCACCTCCTTCACCATCTTTTCCGGCGATTTACGTTCGTGTACAGCATCGGCGGTATGAATGCCAATTTTATACACTTCTGAATCACTGTTAATATCAAACAACTCCATATTGGCCGATGCTGCTATCAGGGCTTCTGGCCCTTTGTCTGCCCCTTTAATCCAGGTACTGGTAGCATCAAACGGTACGGGCAAAATTACAACCTTGGCCTTGTCAAAGTTGGTAAACTCTGCTGACAATCCACCAAACTGCTTTTGTTTCATAGTGTAAAAGGTTAGATACTGCATATCCGCCACTGTTTATAAAGCATAAACAGGCCGGATAAAACTGGTTAATACTAATTTTGTGCTTTCCCTGACCGCTAAATTAAGAAAAAACTGGATCAATAACCAAGAATTCTCAACATTGATTTATGGGATTGCTCTTTTGCAAAAAGTTTGGTCGTATATTCGCCTTCCTCATCCAAATCGATAATAATGTGTTTAGGTGCCGGAATCAGGCAATGCTGAATGCCACCATAACCACCTATGCTCTCCTGATAGGCACCGGTATGGAACAGCCCGATATACAAGGGATCATCATTGTCTATCTTTGGAAGGAAGATCGCGTTGGCATGAGCTTCGGCGTTATAATAATCTTCGCTATCGCAGGTAAGCCCACCCAAAAACACCCGCTCATATTCCGAATCCCATTTATTGATTCCCAGCAGTATAAACCGCTGACTCACCGCCCAGGTATCGGGCAGGGTGGTCATGAAGGAGGAGTCAATCATATTCCACAACTCCCGATCGTTCTGTTGCTTCTGGTCAATGATGGAGTATAGAACTGCTCCGCTTTCACCCACAGTATAGGAACCAAACTCTGTAAACAGGTTGGGTTCCGGTGTATTGTTGCGATCGCAGATCATTTTTATCTGGGCAACAATCTCTTCAGCCATGTATTCGTAATCATAATCGAAAGAGAGGCTGTTCTTAATCGGGAAGCCACCACCAATGTTCAATGAGTCCAGTTCAGGGCAGATGTGCTTAAGCTGACAATACAAATTCACACATTTAGACAATTCATTCCAATAATAAGCCGAATCTCTGATACCGGTATTGATAAAGAAATGAAGCATCTTTAGCTGAAACTTCGGGTTGTTTTTTATCTTTTCCTCGTAATAAGGAATAATATCATTATACCTGATGCCAAGCCGGGAGGTATAAAATTCAAATTTTGGTTCCTCTTCAGAAGCAATCCTTATCCCGATTTTACACTTACGGGTAATGTTTCTGTCCAACTGGTCAAGTTCAAACTTATTGTCGAGGATAGGAATGGTATTTTCAAACTCATCATTGATGAGCATAGCAATATTTTCGATGTATTGCGGACGCTTGAAGCCATTACATATAATATAGGTTTGCCGATCAATAAGCCCTTGTTCATGCAGGGTCTCCAGCAAAAAGATATCAAAAGCCGAGGAAGTTTCCAGGTGTACGTCATTCTTAAGCACCTCTTCAAGTACAAAAGAAAAATGCGAACTCTTGGTACAATAACAATAGTTATAATCTCCCTGATAGTCAGCGCGGGCAATAGCCACGTTAAAAAGCCTTTTGGCTTTTTGTATCTGCTGGGTAATCTTGGGTAAATAAGTAATTTTTAGCGGCGTTCCATATTGTTTAATGATGTCCATTAATGGAATATTATGGAAATACAGCTCACTGTCTTCCACCTTAAATTCTTCCTGGGGGAAGTCAAATGTTTGCTCAATGAGGTCTAAATACTTATTTTTCATCTTACTGCCAGCTTAAGTTGAGGAAAAAGGAAAGGACAAAAATACAATATTTTCACCAATTTAGGTTAAGGATGAAAATATGATTTGACAGAGCCGGATACCATCTATTTAACCCATCTGCATGAGGCGGACTCTCAAATGTCCACTCAATGCAGCAAATCTACTTTTAAGAAAGGTCAGCTGATTACTCGTATTTGAGCGCTTCAACAGGATTGACCCGGGCTGCCTGCCAGATTTTAACAATAATACTGCCAAAAGCTATAAATAAACCGGCTAAAACAGGCAGGATAAAATAAAACAGGGAGAATTGAATGCGGTAGGCAAAGCTTTCCAGTTGCAGGGTCATAATGTAATAACCCAGGGGCAGGGCCAATGTTCCGGCCAATAACACCAGTAATAAATAATCCTTTATCAGCCAGGCAGCCATTTGTTTTACGGAAGCTCCCATTACCCGGCGTATGCCAATTATTTTCGTTTTTTGCTCAATTAAAAGTGAGGTAATACCGAACAAACCGAGACAGGAAAGCAACAATGATATGGCTGCAAAGTAAATGAACAGTTTATAGGTAACTTCATCAGACTGATAGCTGTCCCAGGCAAATGTTGTTCCCGCGGAGGAGGTATAAGGGGTGGATGGGAAAATTGTTTTTACTGAATTTTCAATGAATTTCATCAGGTTTTCCTTTTTGTCCGGGCTTTCGGGATGACGATATTTAATTACCAGTCCCGACAACTCCCCGGGCAGCCATGCCCACAGCGCAGGTTCGATTGGACTGCGCAGGGAATAATAGTGGTAATCCTTTACTACGCCTATTACCGGAGCTATACGCACGGAATCCTCCATTTCGAAACGAAACCGTTTGCCAATGGGTTGATCCCACCCCAAAGCCCGGACAGCAGCCTGATTGATGATTACGCCCTGATGGTTGGATAAGGAAGGATCGAAATTGTTGCCAGCGATAACAGGTATCTTCATGGTATTGAAAAACTCAGGGTCAACATATCCATACCTTACATATATTTTAGTACGTGCGCTGTCATCCACAAAGGCCGGCCCCTGACTGCCTGATACACCATTTATATTGGTTGAGGCAGCCACACTTGAAATCTCAGGATTGGACAACAGCATAGTCTTCAGGGTATTCATTTTGAGCGTGTTGTCGCGTTCGAGCCGCACAAAAACCGCATCCCGATAGCTGATGCCCAGATCCTTATGGCGAATAAAGTTGATCTGTTGGCTGATTACAATCACGCAGAAAATAAGCGCGATAGAAATGGTGAATTGGAAAGTGACCAGCAATTTACTCAGCAGGGCCGACCGGCCACGTTTGGCACCAGGCAGCCCCCTGAATACATCAACCGGCTGCATCCCCGATAGGTAAAATGCCGGATAAGCACCGGATATGAGACTAATAATGATGAACAACATACAGAGTAACAGGGTAAAGCCGGGCGTAAATACCGATTTCAGTTCAAAATCGGTGCCCAGCAAGGCATTCATTTCAGGCAGTACCAATTGGATAAGTCCCAGCGAGATAATGACAGAGATAAAAGTAACGATGGCCGATTCGCTGATATACTGCAGGATAAGACTTCGGCGGCCGGCGCCCAGCACCTTGCGCATACCCACTTCCCGAAATCGCTTAACGGATCGTGCTATGGAGATATTTACAAAATTGACGCAGGCTATCAGTAAAATCAGGAATGCCACTACAATAAAAATGGTAATTATTCCGGCATTTCCTGAGTGGGTAACGTCCTGAAACTTTATGTGAGCTGAGTGAAGATATATCTCATCCAGGGGCTGAAGGTACATTTCAAGATACTGCCAGCTTTTACCGTCGGCCATTACATGCCGTTGCAAAAAATCGTCCAATCTGTCATTTACCTCTTGCGCTGAGGCGGGGTTGTCCAGTTCAACGTAAGTAATCAGGCTGTTCGACCCCCAGCCCTTCAACCATTCAAAATCAGGATTTCGCTCCACCACGCTGAAAGGAAGCAGTATATTGAAAAACAGGTGGCTGGTCTGCGGCTGGTCTTTCATTACGCCCGCTACCCGGAAGGTCTGTCCGCCCAATTGCAGGCTTCTGCCATTGGCAGCACCTGGACTGCCGAAATATTTCACCGCCACACTTTCCGAAAGCAGCAAGGAGTGGGGATCAGCAAGCACTGTTTGCGGATTACCCGACAAAAGTACTATCCCATACATACTGATGATGGATGGATCGGCAAAATACATACTGTTCTCCCGAAATACCTGGTCGTTGATGGTTACGGTTGAATAGCTCCAGGCATTCATCAGCCGCATGGTAGCTGTTATCTGTGGGAAATCACGCTTCAATGCCGCTGCAAGGGGACCCATAGTAATGGCCACATGCTGCTCGCCTACGCCGGGTTCATTCTGAATCTCAACTATCCTGAAAATGCGCTGATGCTTCTCAATGTGCCGGTCGAAGGACACCTCCCGCCTTACAAAAAGGAAGATGAGGATAAAAGCGGCAAAGCCAACCGAAAGACCTGCCAGATTGATCAGGGTATATGCCCTTTGCCTTAACAGACTTCTGGAAGCGGTTTTAAAAAAATTCAGCCACATAGCAAATCAATGGTTAAGGCATGAATGAAAAAATCAGCGGGCAATGGTTTCATGCGGAGCGGAGCGGATATTCTCATTGATGATTTGTCCGTCAAACAGCCGGATGACGCGCTGAGCATATTCGGCATCATGCTGGGAATGGGTGACCATAATGATGGTGGTACCCCCCTGATTAAGGGTAGCCAGCAGGTTCATTACCTCTTCTCCATGTGCTGAATCGAGATTGCCCGTAGGTTCGTCGGCCAGGATAAGGTGTGGGTTGGATACTACTGCACGGGCCACGGCAACACGTTGCTGCTGCCCACCGGAAAGTTGCAGTGGAAAATGTTTACGGCGGTGCATAATCTGCATCTGCTCAAGCACCGACTCTACTCGATTTTTGCGTTCGCTATTACTCAGACCCAGATAGATAAGGGGCAATTCCACATTTTCATAAACATTGAGTTCATCAATCAGGTTAAAATTCTGGAATACAAACCCAATATTTTGCTTGCGGGTGTTTGCCCGTTGTTTTTCGGTAAAGCCAGACACTTCATTGTTCCGGAAATAATACTCCCCACTGCTGGGATTATCGAGCAGGCCCAATATGTTGAGCAAAGTAGATTTGCCGCAGCCTGAGGGACCCATTATGGCGACAAATTCACCTTTGTTAATTTCAAAGGAAACCTGATTTAATGCAGTGGTTTCCACCTCATCGGTTCTGAATACTTTCGACAGTTTAATGGCTTTGATCATATATTGAGGTTTTTAAGGAGTGGGTTATCTAAAAACAAGTTTATCCTTTTGGTTAAAGTATTCGTAGGAAGAAACAATGACCTTTTCGCCTGGTTCAAGTCCTTCGAGCACTTCATAATTATTGGTATTCTGCCGGCCCAGCCGGATATCGCGCTTTACGGCAAATTCCCCTGAAGGATCCACCACATAGATCCAGTTTCCACCCGTTTCGTGGAAAAATCCTCCCCTGCGGACAATCAGTGCATCGGCTTCACCCGAAAAAACCACCCTCACCGCAAGGGTTTGTCCCCTCTTTAGACCGGCTGGTTCATCGCCTTCAAAAAACAAATCTACCTGGAAAGAGCCTTTGGTGACATCGGTGTATATTTTATTGATGGTCAGCGGATAAAGAAGGCCTCCACTTTCATATTCACCGTTTTGACCTTTAAACACGCGCGAAATATATCTTTCGTCAATATTCGCCCTGAGTTTGAGGCCGTCCTGCATATCAATCTGCCCCAGATGCTCTCCTGCATTTTTGGTTTGACCGATTTCCACGATAAAAGATGACAATTTACCATCTACCGGTGCTTTAATGGTCATGTTGTCCATATTGCGCCTGAGCAAACTCAGATTATTATACATTCGGTCCATGGATGAACTGATTTGAGCACGTTGGGTGACCCCTGATATTGAATCCAGTTTCCGGAGGTTAAGGGTAATTTCGAGCTGCTTCAGGTTATATTCATAATCGCGTTTGGCATCCTCATATTCCTTTGCTGAAATAAGTTTGTCGGCATAAAACTGCACTTTGCGATTAAAGTCGGTTTTTACCTTGTCGATTTCGTAATTCAGGGCTGCAATTTCCTTTTGGCGGGTATAGTGAAGTTGTTCCATGCTGATGCGGGTATTGGCCAGGTTGTTGATGGCATCGTACATCCGGGTTTCCTGATCCATGTAGCTCAGTTCCATATTTGCATTGGCCAGCTTAAGAATGGGATCTCCCTTTTTGAGCAGGGCCCCATCTTCCACAAATACCGCTTCCACAATTCCGCCCTGAACGGCATCGATATAAACGGTATTTCGCGGCAATACCACTCCATCAACCGGAATAAATTCTTTGAATTTACCCTGTTCGACCCTTACTATGGTCAATTGGTCCCGGTCAACCAAAAGGCGGGAGCGATTGTCCCGTATAAAAACCATCCACAGGATTAAAGCCAACATCACCCCGGCTCCTGAGAGCCAGAAGATACGAAGCAGTGTCCACTTTTTCTTTTCTATAATTCTGTCCATACCTTAAATGATGTATTGTCCTAATGCCAATAGTGTGCCACTATGCGCAAAGATATATCAATCAATGCATTGCATAATATTCACAAAAATTTAATCCCCTTCCGTTGTACGATGCCGATCTTTGTTTTGTTCGTTTCCGAACATTTATTAATTTAGCATCATCAAAAAAAATCGATTAACATGAATAAAATTGATGCAAAGATTCTCATTGTTGATGATGATCAGGATGTGTTACTTGCCGCGCGATTATTTTTAAAACAGCACTTCAACACTATTCATACAGAAAAAAGGCCTGAAAATATTCCTGCACTTTTGCGGGGTGAAAATTACGATTTAATTTTGCTCGATATGAATTTCTCCCGTGATGCCACCAGCGGGAAAGAAGGCTTTTACTGGCTCAACAAAATCATTGAAATAGATCCCCTGGCCGTGGTGATTTTCATTACAGGCTACGGCGACATCGAGCTGGCGGTACAGGGCATAAAGGAAGGAGCCACCAATTTTATTCTCAAACCCTGGGACAATAGAAAATTGCTGGCCACCATTACCGCCAACTTAAAGGTAAGGCACAGCAAGGAGGAAATCGAAGACCTGAAAAGCAAACAGAAAGTATTGATAGCCAATCAGGATCAGGGCTACGGTACCCTTATTGGTGATTCGCCCGCCATGCAGCGGGTAATGACCACGGTAGAAAAAGTGGCAAAAACCGATGCCAATGTGATTATTTTAGGCGAAAACGGCACGGGTAAGGAGTTGATTGCCCGGGCCATTCACCGTGCTTCCGGGCGACACGATCAGATTTTTATCAGTGTTGACCTGGGTGCCATAAGCGAAACCCTATTTGAGAGCGAATTGTTTGGCTTTAAAAAAGGCGCCTTTACCGATGCCAAAGAGGACAGGGCAGGTCGCTTTGAAGCCGCCAATAAAGGCACCATTTTCCTGGATGAAATCGGCAACCTGTCCTTCAACCTTCAGTCGAAACTGCTTAGTGTGCTGCAGAACCGAAAAGTGATAAGACTGGGTACCAACCGCGAAATACCCATAGATGTGCGACTGATATGCGCTACCAATATGCCACTTTACCAAATGGTGAACGAGAATAAATTCAGGCAGGACTTATTGTACCGCATCAATACCGTAGAAATATTGTTGCCCCCGTTACGGGAACGACTTGAAGATATTCAGGCACTGGTAGAACACTTTTTGGTCATCTACTGCAAAAAATACAAGATGCCGCTTAAGCGCATTCACCCTACCACCATCCGCCGGCTTGAGAAACACCACTGGCCGGGCAACATCCGTGAGCTGCAACACGCCGTGGAAAGGGCGGTAATAATGAGTGAAAGCAATACCCTTGGCCCCCAGGACTTTTTCCTCTCACAAAGTGGCGACACCAACGATAACAACGAAGAAGAGGATGTTACTAATCTGGAAGAGAGGGAGAAGCTCCTTGTACGCAAAGTAATTGATAAGCATGGCGGAAACATCAGCAAGGCAGCCCGCGAACTGGGGCTTACCCGCGCTTCGCTCTACCGGAGGATAGAAAAACATGGGCTTTAAGCGATTCAGGCTACTGGTTTTAATCAGGACAATACTTATTGCCCTCACCCTGTTGCTGCTCGTACATATGCTTTATCAGGGAAACCGGGGAATCATTGCCCTGATTATCGGAGTGCTGGCTGTGGTTGAGGTCGCCGCACTTATCCATTATGTGGAACGTACCAACCGTCAGCTTACCCAGTTTTTGGAGAGTATCCGGCATTCTGATTTCAGCACTTCCTTTATTGACATGGGTCTGGGACGCAGTTTCGAAGGTCTCAACCGCTCCTTCAACGAAGTAATTGCTCAGTTTAAACAAAACCGGGCCGAAAAAGAGGAGCACTACAATTACCTTTTAACCGTTGTACAGCATGTAAGTATCGGCATGATTGCCTTTAGGAAAGACGGCAAAGTGGACATCTATAACAACGCGGTAAAACGCCTGCTCAGAATCAACAGTCTGAAGCAGGTGAGTGACCTCATCACCATTAAGGACGATTTGCCGGAACTGCTGCTCAGCATGAAAGCGGGTGATCGGCAGCTTTTCAAACTGGTGATTGACAACGAATTGCTTCAATTATCGGTATTTGCCACGGAATTCAGAATGCGGGGCGAAGAATATATACTTGTTTCGCTTCAGGACATCAGTACTGAACTGGAAGAAAAAGAGATTGAATCCTGGCAAAAGCTTATCCGGGTGCTTACCCACGAGATTATGAACTCTATCACGCCCATTTCATCACTGGCTTCCACCGTGCAAGATCTGTTGATCGACAATGAGGAAGAGACATTAAGACTCCGGCAGATAGAAGCCGAAGATGTGGAAAACATTGGTGCTGCCCTGGATGTTATTCGGTTGCGCAGTGAAGGGCTGCTTTCTTTTGTGGAAACTTATCGCAACCTCACGCGCATACCACGACCCAACTTCCGGTATTTTAAGGTAAGGGAGCTTTTTGACCGTACACATCAGTTGATGAAACCCAAGATGGAACGTGATGGCATTGATTGCATTGCACGAATTTTCCCGGAAGATCTGATGATAACGGCTGATCCTGATCTTATTGATCAGGTGATGATCAACCTGCTGCTGAATGCGATGCATGCTACCCGTAATGTGACGCATCCGGAAATCGTGGTCACGGCATCGGTGAATGCCAACCACCGGATAACCATCAATTTCAGTGACAACGGTGAAGGTATAAAGCCGGACATTCTGGATAAGATTTTTATGCCGTTCTTTACCTCAAAGAAAGAAGGTTCAGGCATTGGCCTCAGCCTTTCACGACAAATTATGCACCTGCACAAGGGAAATATTACCGCAAAATCGATACCCGGGCAGGGCTCTGCTTTTACACTAACTTTTTGAAATTATACCATGAAGACACCTGAATCAAAATTAGCTATCAGCGACTATCCTTTACACGACATCCTCAGGCACCGCTGGTCGCCCCGTGCTTTCGACAACCAGTTTATTGAACCTGCAAGGCTACGCAGCCTGTTTGAGGCCGCCCGCTGGTCACCTTCAGCTTCTAACCTCCAGCCCTGGTATTTTATTGTCGGTCTTAAGGGGGATGAGACTTATGCCCATATTCTCGACACCCTTGTTTCATTCAATCAGCTATGGGCGCCTACGTCTCCCGTGCTGGTTTTAAATATAGCTCAGCACATTACTGAGGCAGGGATTCCCAATGGCACTGCAATGTACGATCTTGGGCAGGCCGTGGCCCACTTTACTTTCCAGGCCATGCATGAAGGCATTTATGTGCATCAGATGAGTGGCTTTGATCCGCAAAAGGCAGCACAGCTTTTCAAAATTCCTGAAGAATATGCCGCCATTTCAGTAATGGCTCTGGGCTTTCCGGGCAAACCACATCTGATACATGTAAAACTGCAACCCGGGGAAATTTCGGTCAGAGATCGTCGCAAGGCTAAAAAGTCAGTTTTTAGTGGTACTTTTGGCCAACCCTCATCCATTTTTTAACATCAAAATGAAAAAAATATTCCAATCAGCCATCGTCATAACAGGTTTGCTTATGATGGGAGCCTGTAACGATGGCCCGAAAAAGCCGGCAAGTGACAGCGACGTCCAAAAGACCGGCGCAGTAGAAGTGATGGTACCCAATTTTAATGCCGACAGCTGTTATACCTATATTGAAAAGCAGTTGTCATTCGGCCCCAGGGTACCCAATACCGAAGCACATAAAGCCACTGCCGCCTGGCTGACTGCCACCCTGAAACGTTTTACGCCAAATGTTGTGGTTCAGTCTGCACGCTTAAAGGCTTTTGACGGCACCACCCTGGATGCCCAAAACATCATAGCATCGTTCAATCCCGACAAGCGTGGTCGCATTTTACTTTGTGCCCACTGGGATTCCCGGCCTTTTGCTGATCATGATCCTGATCCGGCCAACCGGCAAAAACCGGTACCTGCCGCCAACGACGGGGGCAGCGGAGTAGCCGTGTTGCTTGAAATTGCCCGGCAGATGCAACAGCACAGCCCTGAAATGGGGGTAGATATTGTGCTTTTTGATGCTGAAGATTACGGCGAACCCCAGGAACTGCAGGGTACCACAGAGGATTCGTGGGCGCTGGGCTCACAGTATTGGTCTAAAAACCCTCATGTACCCGGTTATACCGCCCGGTTTGGCATTTTGCTGGATATGGTCGGCGCAGCCAATCCGGCCTTTACCATGGAAGGCAGCTCGATGTACTACGCACCTGACATTATGCGCAAAGTGTGGAATGTGGCCGATCGACTGGGCTTTGACGCTTATTTCCTTAACCGGAAATCAGGTCCCATTACCGATGACCATGTATATGTAAATGAAAATCTGCGCATACCCACCATTGACATCATTGATTACGACCCTGACCGTCCAAAAGGATTTTTTGACCAGTGGCATACCGTAGATGACAACATCAGCCACATCAGCAAGGAAACATTGAAGGCAGTAGGGCAAACGGTGATTACCGTGGTTTACGAAACGAAGTAAGTTGTAAGTGTTCGATGTGCACGCGTTGGGAAACGCGCGCAAGCCGCAGGTGCACGTGTTGGGAAACGCGCGCAAGCCGCAGGTGCACGCGTTGGGAAACGCGCGCAAGCCGCAGGTGCACGCGTTGGGAAACGCGCGCAAGCCATGCGGGGAAACGCGCGCAAGCCATGCGGGGAAACGCGCGCAAGCCATGCGGCACAGCCTTTGGCTAAAGCAAATCGTTGGCGAGGTTGGCCAGCTCTGAGCGTTCGCCCTTTTCCAACCTCACATGAGCATAGATGGCATGGTGTTTTACCTTGTCAATCAGGTATGACATGCCATTACTTTGTGCATCTAAGTAAGGCGTATCAATCTGGTAGATATCACCGGTAAGCACAATCTTGGTGCCCTGTCCTGCACGGGTGATGATGGTTTTTACCTCGTGGGGAGTCAGGTTCTGGGCTTCGTCAATAATAAAGCACACATTGGAAATGCTACGGCCGCGGATATAGGCCAGGGGCTGAATGACCAGTTTCTCACTTTCCAGGGCATCAGTAATACCTTTAAATTCCTTGTCCTTCTCTCCAAACTGGCTTTGTATAAATTTAAGATTGTCATACAATGGCTCCATGTATGGATTGATCTTGGATTTGATATCCCCCGGAAGGTAACCGATATCTTTATTGCTCAAAGGAACGATGGGACGAGCAAGGAAAACCTGCTTAAAATTGCGTTTCTGCTCCAGTGCCGTAGCGAGGGCAAGCAGGGTTTTACCGGTTCCGGCTACACCCTGAAGGGTAACCAGCTTGACTTCCGGATTTAAAATGGCATGCATGGCAAATACCTGCTCAGCATTCCTCGGTGTAATGCGGTAAGAGGAGCGCTTCTCTATGCGTTCTATCCGGCCACTAAGCGCATTGTAAAAAGCAAGCGCCGAAGTGGTGGTATTGCGAAGTATATAATAATGGTTGGGTATCGCCACTTTTACGCCTATGTCGCGGGGGGTGCAATAGCCACTTTGGTATAGCTTATCAATAATCTTGCTGCTGAGTTCATTGATGGTGGTGATGCCGGTGTACAAACCTTCCACATCCTTAATTTTACCGGTAAGAAAATCTTCCGCCGTCAGATCAAGGGATTTGGCCTTCAGCCTCAGGTTAATATCTTTGCTTACCAGAATGACCTTGCGGTCCGGAAATTCTTTAACCAGTGACAAGGCCGCATTCAATATGCGGTGATCGGGTTTATTATCGTCAAAAATCAACCGGGCATCCCGCTCACTTTGCTCATTCATCACTACCTTAAAATTACCGCCCTTACTTTTCACCAGCGGTATCCAATCAGTGAGGGTGGCATTTTCAGACAAAGAATCCAGGATACGAATAAACTCACGCGCCTCAAAATTCTTATTATCGTTGCCTTTCTTAAAATTATCCAGCTCTTCGAGTACGGTTATGGGTATAGCTACATCATTGTCATCAAAGCTGTTAATGGAATTGTGATTGTATAAAATCACCGAAGTATCCAGTACGAAAATCTTTTTGACTTTGGATTTTTTAATGCGTGCAGCAGCCGCCTTTTTTTCCGACTTTTCAACTATGGGTTTGTTTTTGACTGCCGGGATGGTAAAGTCAAAAAGGTCTTCGGGAGCGAGTTCAGGTGGCTCAACGAATACAGTGGACTTGCCATTCTGCGAAGATTTTGCTACTTTTATATCTGCCAAAGCAATGGGCAATACATCGGATGCTTTACGTGAGATGGCTAAGCCTGACTTTGATTGTGGTTTGGATTTAATCTCTTTTACGACTCTTGTTTTAACTGATTTGCTTTTTGACGTTCCGTTATCTTGGGCATCCCCCTGCTTCTTTTTAGCCATGGTAGTGTGGTTTAAGTAATTATTCGTCGCATTGCTGAGGGGTCCTTACCAGCTTTCCGGTATCGTAACCTTCCTCATCTAATGCTGTAATCAAGCGGTTATAAAGTGTATCATCCATGATACGGTTGCGGCTTAATATCCACAAATAATCCTTTTTGGGTGCCGAAACCACCGCCCATTGATAATCATCATCCAGTTTTACTATCCAGTAATCGCCTTTAAAAGGCCAGAAAAACTGTACCTTAAGTTTGGTGTTGTTGCTGCCTTCCACCACGAAAGCTTTACCGGTAATGGAAGACCAATCGCCCTGATAACTTCCTTTGCGGCATTTATTGAGCACTTTTACATACCCATCAGGCATAGGAGTGTATTCGGCTGACGTACAATGACATCCTTTTTGAAACCGCATCGGGAAACTGGCGACATCGTACCATATGCCGGCATATTTATTCAGTTCAACACTTCCAACGGCAGTGGGCGTTTTATCCATGGTTTTGCATCCAAAAAGAAACATAGCAGCCAGGGCTATAAGATTTAGAATTTTCATACGCTTAATGTTTGGTAAATATACTCAAACTAAAGCCAAAATCCGGGCTATAAGCCGGATTTTAAGTAACAATTTAAAACCTTTGCAGTAGTCTGCCTATGTGAATGTTAGGCACCTTATTAACAATTTGAACCGAAGAAGGATTGTTATAACCGGGTGGGGTTCAGTATTGTTTTCAATTTATACCGCGAAATTGCAAATTCCGCATAGCCGATAAAACAACGAGAGACTGTTTCCCTAAAGCTCCAGCCTCTCGTTACTAAAAAATTAAATGAAGACAGCACCTTTTGTTAAAGCATGTTGCTTCCTTCAGGATTAGATCATCTTTGCAGGATCTACCCATTCATCGAATTGCTCACTGGTAAGCAAGCCCAGTTCAACCGCTGCTTCACGCAGGGTGGTGCCTTCGGCGTGGGCTTTCTTGGCAATTTTAGCCGCATTTTCATAGCCGATATGGGTATTGAGTGCAGTTACCAGCATCAGCGAATTTTCGAGATTACGCTTAATGACGGACTCATTGGCTTCAATACCCACGGCACAGTTATCGTTGAATGATACGCAGGCATCGCCGGTCAGCCGGGCAGCCATCAATAGATTGTAAATCATCACGGGCTTAAACACATTCAACTGGAAATGCCCCTGCATGCCGCCGGCGGTAATGGCAGCATCGTTGCCAATCACCTGGGCACAAACCATGGTCAATGCTTCATTCTGGGTTGGGTTAACCTTTCCAGGCATGATGGATGAACCGGGTTCGTTTGCCGGAAGGATAATTTCGCCAATACCGCAGCGTGGACCTGAGGCAAGCAACCGGATGTCGTTACCGATTTTCATCAGGCTTACTGCCAGCGTTTTCAATGCGCCGGAAGTCTCCACCACTGCATCATGGGCAGCAAGGGATTCAAATTTGTTGGGAGCGGTCACGAACGGGAAGCCGGTCAGTTGAGCAATGGTATCGGCAACCTTTTCAGCATAGCCTTCAGGCGTGTTTATTCCGGTGCCAACAGCAGTGCCACCCAAAGCCAGTTCAGCCAGGTGAGGCAAGGTGTTTTTAACTGCCCTGATGCCATGATCAAGCTGTGACACGAAACCTGAAAACTCCTGACCCAGGGTAAGCGGGGTAGCATCCATCAGATGGGTGCGGCCTATTTTAACGATGTCATTAAACGTTTCTGCCTTCAGCTTCAAGGTATCGCGCAACTTCTCAACGCCGGGTATGGTCACTTCCATCACCATTTTATAGGCGGCAATGCTCATGGCCGTAGGGAAAGTATCGTTGGAGGACTGCGACTTATTCACATCATCGTTCGGGTGCACGGGACTTTTACCCTCGCCCAGTCTGCCACCGGCCAATACATGTGAACGGTTGGAAACTACTTCATTTACATTCATGTTCGACTGGGTACCTGAACCTGTTTGCCATACAACCAAAGGAAATTGATCGTCGAGCTTGCCGGCAAGGATTTCATCACAAACTTTACCAATGAGTTCGGCCTTTTTGGCTGATAATCCGCCAATATCGCGATTGGTAAAAGCGGCAGCTTTCTTTAAAACGGCAAAAGCCCGGATAATCTCTATAGGCATAGTCCCGTCACCAATTTTAAAATTCTGCAAAGAGCGTTGCGTTTGTGCACCCCAATATTTATCGGCAGGAACTTCAATGTTCCCCATGGTGTCATGTTCTGTTCTGGTGTTCATATTATTACAAGTTATTTAGCCACACTGACCTTCAGAGTCAATGCAGTACAAAGTGATTTTATTGATTTATTTTGAAAAGAAATGTCTTAACTTTTGCCTTGCATCCACAGGTGAAACAAGGGTGCAAAGTTAGCCAAAGTTACCATCAAACAAATGCTATTTGATTACCTTATCTGCTTTTTCAGGCGGGTCGGCCAGAACGGCCTTTCCATTCTGCACCACAATGGGGCGGCGGATAAGCTTAGGGTTTTCCGACAACAGGGTGTACCATTCTTCATTCGAAATTTCTTTTCCTTTCAGGTTTTCCTTATAAAATTCTTCCTGAGTACGCACCAAATCGAAAGGGGAGATCCCAAGTAGCTGGACAATTTCACGAATTTTATCAGCAGAAATGCCTTCACGGATATATTCCTTAACCTCCACGCTGGGGACGATGGATTTAACGTATTCAAGACCGGCCCGCGACTTGCGGCATTTGGGATTGTGATAAATGATAGTCATAGCCTAAGGTTAATGGTTTCAACAGGTAAAGTTAATACAATTCCGGGAAAGGCGATAGAGGGGGTAAATAACGCAGCACAGTGCTTTTACCCTCCCCTTCCCCGTTTGAACTGATGCCCCGGTTACTTTGAATGCACCGGACCAATCTTAAACTCCATCCCGCCCAAATTCCATCAGGAAAGCTTTAATAAATTCATTGAGGTCGCCATCCAGCACTTCACTGGTATCGCTGGTTTCATAATCGGTACGCAGATCTTTTACCAGTTTATACGGATGCAGAACATAAGATCTGATTTGAGATCCCCATTCAATTCTCTTCTTTTTGCCTTCAATGGCAGCGATGGCCTCATTTTTCTTCCGCAATTCGATTTCGTACAACTGCGATTTCAACATTTGAATGGCCTTTTCGCGGTTCTGTCCCTGCGAACGGGTTTCCTGACATTCCACAATAATACCCGAAGGTTCATGGCGCAGCCTGACCGCAGTTTCCACCTTATTTACATTCTGACCACCCGGACCGCTGGATCGGAAGGTGTCCCAGGTAATATCTGATGGGCTTATCTGAATGTCAATGTTATCGTCCACAACCGGATAAACATAAACCGAAGCAAATGAGGTATGTCGTTTGTTGGCAGAGTCGTAAGGTGAAAGCCTTACCAGACGGTGCACGCCATTTTCGCTTTTCAGGTAGCCAAAAGCATTGTCCCCTTCAAATTCAAGGGTTACCGATTTCACGCCGGCCACATCGCCCTCGTGCATATCCAACTCCTTAACCTTATAGTCGTTACGTTCGCCAAAGCGCATATACATCCGCATCAGCATCTCCGCCCAATCGTTACTTTCGGTCCCTCCTGCCCCTGCATTGATCTGCAGAATGGCATTCAAGCGGTCCTCCTCGTTGCTAAGCATATTGCGAAGTTCAAGGTTTTCTATTCTGGAAACAGCTACTGCGTATTGTTTATCGAAATCCTCTTCGGTGGCTTCGTCGGCTTCATAAAACTCAGCCATTACTTTTAAATCGTCAAAAGCCGCCATGGCCTCATCAAAACTTTTGGTCCACCTTTTCTTTTCCTGAACGCCCTTAAGCAGGATTTCTGCTTTTTTAGTATCTTCCCAGAAACCGGGTTGATGGGAAATGGCTTCTTCTTCGGCTATTTTATTTTTTTTATCGTCAATGTCAAAGGAACCTCCTTAAGGCATCGAGCCTTTTTTTGAGGTTGTTCAACTGTTCTTTTTGTACCATATTTATTATTCAGCTTGTTTGTTTTTCATTAACTCATCAATCACCTCATGCACCAGGACGGGTTCATAGCCCTTACCAATGGCTGTTTTTGCCAGCCGATGTTTAAAGAGTAAAACGTTAGAAGGATCAGTGACCTCTATTTTATGATTTACGATTTTAACAATACTCTTGCGGTATTCCTCTTCGTCAATTTCAGAGAGGCCTTTGCGGATGGTTTCTTCAGGTATCTGACGTGCCCGCAGTTCACCGATAATGCGTTGCCGGCCCCATTGTTTATTGCGGAATTTCCCGCCCGCATACAATTTAGCAAAGCGTTCTTCATTTAAAAACTGCTCTTCGGTTAACCGCCTGATAATTTTTTCAATGTTTTCTTTTGGATAACCCAGATTATTGGCATGAATACGCGTTTCTACTTCGCATCTTTCCTGCATGGCGCACCACCGGCGCATCCTGGCGAGTTGTTTTTCATATTCTTTCATAATCCGAACTTCTGATTAATTTTTGCAAATATAATATTTTTCAGTAAGTCTTTCTGCAAATCAGATCTCAGTTTTGAGTGCAGTCGTAAAGGTAAGGGCGCTCTGTCAGTCGCACCCTGACTGACCCGCCTAATAAGTCAGGGCGCACCTTTGGGTGCAGTCGTAAAGGTAAGGGCGCTCTATCAGTCGCACCCTGACTGACCCGCCTAATAAGTCAGGGCGCACCTTTGGGTGCAGAGGAACGAGCAAGGGTGAAGGAAAATTTCTAAGTTCTA
>JAVEQP010000076.1:0-18630 GCA_034007585.1 Lentimicrobium sp.
GCGTTCGGTGTTACCGGTTGAGAATCTGGGCTATCTGGTGGATGCCTGCTTTAAGTGGTTGGAGAACAGAACCGAATCCGTTGCCGTAAAAATGTACAGTATGGTAATTCTTGGATAGGTATGCAAGCAATTACCCGAATTAAACGGTGAACTCTATGATTTAATTAAAATCCAACTACCCGAAGCTACTCCGGGCTTTCGAAATTGTGGAGAAAAGATAATGAGGCAACTCAGTAAGTGAGCTTTTTTTTGCTCAGCTTAGAAGCTTAATAAGCTGAAAAATATAACTCCTCCAATAATACCAATGTATAACACGATGAAAACAATGGTAATAATCCCTATGGTGCGAAAAAAAAGATTCAGATTGCTGAAAGCAAACCCAAGCATTTGACTATCTTTGGATTGCAGGGCTCTTTTAATTAATCCGTTAAACCTAAATATATAAACAAGAGGAATAATAGTGATGAGTGCGAGAATAAGATAAGCCCATCCAATCCAGCCCGAAAATGGAGCAGATGAAACTTCTTCCAGGTTAAGCCTCGGGAGTAAAAGACCCATGATTAAGCCGGCAATCAGCATAATGGCTGTTGAAATTGTGCCAAGCACAGCTAAAAAAGTAGTCCATTTCCGCGTTTCCGTAAGAGCGCGTATGGCCAGTTCATCAAGCGTCAGGGATTCGGACTTTTCATTGGATAACGTAAGGGTTTCATTATACATAACTGTACCTTGAATATTCACTGTTGGATTTCAATTTGCTAATCTTCGCTGTCGCTACCCGCTTCATTATTGCTGTAGCCATCATCCGGAGTTTCCTTTTCCTCATCCGCATCGTCAGCAACGTCTTCATCCTGCAAACCTTTAGTGTCAATCTTGACAGGCACCTTAACCAGATAGCTGGCGTCAGCAGTATCCACCGTTATGGCGTAAAAGAACTCCTCGCCCCGGGTTTTTACTTTAATTACATTGTTTGAATATCCCAGCGGATATTTTAACTTGATTGCATCCAAAACGTCCTGAGAAAGGTTGCTATAACTTACAATCACACGCTTTTTGTCCATAAAGATTAAAATTTTTAAAAAGTTTACAATAATACATCAGAAATTTGATAATTCAATTAATCTCTGATCAAATTTATCTGAATTTAAAAAGATTTAATTTTTCCCTCCTTTGGAAGTAAGTGTGAAAACCTGAGCCGTGCGGTTGGTATTGTATATCCGCAGCTCAGGACGTTCCGTCTCATTGTTTAAAAAGGTGGAATAAACCATCTGCTCATCTATGCGTCCCTGACCACCAAAGTTAGGACCATCGGTATTTATAACCAGTTGATAATCACCGGAAACCGGCACGGGGAAACGATAGTCGAAGATGCTGTTGAATGGATGAAAATTAAAGACAAAAATTAATTTTCCACGGCTGAAGGCAATGGTTTTATTGTGTTCATCTACAAATAGTTGATTGGCGAATTCATCATCAAGTACCTGGTAGGTTTTGATGGTTTCAATCATTTTTTTATCAAAATTATTCAGAAACTTATATTTCAAAGTTTCGTCATTTACCAATGACCATTGTCTGCGCGAATAATGGAAACTCCAGTCGTTTCCTTCTCTTGGGAAATCAATCCATTCAGGATGGCCGAACTCATTGCCCATAAAGTTCAGATAGGCCTGTCCACCCAGTGCAATGGTAAATAAGCGAATCATTTTATGTAAGGCAATTCCACGCTCAACCACAATATTTGTATCATCAACACCCATGTGCCAGTACATTTCCTTATCCATCAACCAGAAGGCGAGGGTCTTGTCACCCACCATAGCCTGATCGTGAGACTCGGCATAAGCAATGGTTTTGACTCCCGGTAAGCGATTGGTCATCACAGCCCACATTTCCTCCAGATTCCAGTCTTCGTCCCGGTATTCCTTAAGTAGTTTAATCCAGAAATCAGGGATGCCCATACCGAGGCGATAATCAAACCCAAGACCGCCTGACTTTATAGGGGCGCTTAAACCAGGCATTCCGGTTACATCTTCAGCAATGGTTATGGCGGTGGGTTTAATTTTCTTTGTCAGATGATTGGCCAGTTGAAGATAGGTTATGGCATCCCATTCCACACCATCCCTGAAATATTGCTCGGGAGAGGTAAAAGTGATGTTTCCATGATGAAAATACATCATTGAACCCACACCATCGAATCGGAAACCATCAAAATGGAATTCTTTTAACCAGTATTTAATGTTGGAAAGCAGGAATTGCAATACTTCGGTACGGCCATAATCAAACAACAGGGAGTCCCACTGCGGATGAATGCCCCGTTCACCGGGATGAAAGTAAAGATTTCCCGACCCGTCGAAATCATTCAGGCCTTCATTGATGTTTTTAACCGTGTGCGAGTGCACAATGTCCATAATAACCGCAATTCCCATGGAATGGGCAGTTTTTATCAGATTTTTTAACTCTTCAGGCGTGCCAAAGCGTGAAGAAGGTGCAAAAAAGTTTGCCACATGGTAGCCAAATGAGCCATAGTAGGGGTGTTCCTGAATGGCCATAAGCTGTATAGCATTGTATCCCAGCTCTTTAACTTTCGGAAGGATGTTCCTGGTAAACTCAGTATAGCTACCAACAGCGGGTTTTTCCTGAGCCATACCAACATGACTCTCATAAATAAACAGCTTTTGGGCAATATCGGGTGCGAAATTATCTTTTTCCCAGTCAAATTGATTGAACCAGAGCTGACCGGCAAAGTCTTTAGTAACTTCATCCTGAATCACTCTGCGTATATAGGCGGGAATGCGCGCCCGGATGGTTTCATGGGTCTGTACAAAGGTTTTTACTTTGCTGCCATGAATAAAGGTGTTTTTATAAGTTTTATCATCGAGAAACAATTCCCAAACCCCATGCTCAATGCGCGTAAGCGGATGTGCATAAGGATCCCATTGGTTGAAATCGCCCGCTAACCATAACTGCAGCGCGTTTGGAGCCCATTCACGGTAAAACCATCCACGTTTCTGAGCACTGTAATTAAAGCCAAAAAAATTATAGGCATCCGCAAATTTTGTTATAGTGCCGGCAATTTCTTCAATGCATGACAAGCGGTTTATAAAACGATCATAGCGCAGTTTAATGTCCTCAGTTACCGGATTTAACCAGGGATCATTTTTTACAATTTCCGGAACGTTCATTTTCATAGCCTCAGAATTAGGTGATGTAACAACTCAGTTGAAATTCAGTTCATCACTGGCTGAATTATAATTGATCTTATTGATACAGGAGTAAAGATATTCAATTCTTAGGGTATTATTGGAATCAAAGGCAATTTTATTTATCTGCCATTTGTAACATAATTAATATTATGTCAAATTGTAATTTTCAAACCCTCCTTTGTTATAGCCGAATTACATTATCTATGGGGAGTCAGGATGCGACTTAAAGTCGCGCCCTGACTTACAGGGCCCTCCTGCCTGATTTGGGCAAAAAAAAACCGGCAACTTATTCATTGCCGGTTTTTTTTATTCAATACTGTTATTCGTTCAGCAAGGCATCTACCTCTTTCATTTTATCATACATTTCAAGGCGCGTATAAATTTCTTTAAGCGACAACAATGTATTTCGATCTGAAGGATCCAACTCAATGGCCTTTTCAAGATAAGGCAGTGAAAGCGTAAGACTAGCGTCAGCTTTCTTTTTTAATGCATTATATTCATCCTGAGCTGAAAAAGGCAAAGCATTGGCTTGTTCGAGCAACATGGCAGCCTGGTTTACATACAAAGCCCCAAGGTTATAATTGGCTTCAAAATAATCAGGTTTAAGTTCTACAGCCTTTTTATATGATTTTTCAGCATTTTCATTGTCATTTATTTGAGCATAATTTACTCCAATGGCGTAGTAAATGGTTGGATTGGTTGGATCTTTCTCAATGGCTTCCTGCAGATTGGTCATAGCCTTCTCATTCTGACCCGAAGCCAGATAGATGTTGGTTTCAGCGATAAGGATGTTAAAATCATCGGGATATTTTGATTTACCTTCCAGAATAACATTCAGTGCTCCGGTGGTATCGCCGGTTTGCATATATAGTGATGATAATGAATTATACAACAAAGGTTGAGGATAATTCAAATCCTTAACCACAGTATAATACTCTATGGCTTTGGGCAGGTTTCCGGCATTTTCAGCAGAAAGTGCTGCATTGAAATAAGCCAGCGTATCAATAGCTCCGAATGATTTATTCAACTCAACGGCCTTTTCAAAACTTTGAGTAGCCAGGTCGAATTCCTTGGACGTAAACTGATTTACCCCCTGATTATACAACTCTTCGCTTATTACCAGCAAGTTTTGTATGGCTTCGGTATAATATTCTTTGCGGGTATCGAGTTCAAGTAGTTTCTGGTATGAGGTATAAGCTTTATTTAAAGCATCAGGGTCCAGATTCTTATAATCGGGATTATCGCTACGATGGATTTGTAGATAGATGTTACCCCGGTACAGCCAGGTTTTGGGATCTTCCATCGTAGATGGATCCTTAATGGTAGGTTCAATGTACTCTAATGCCTTATCCAGCTTTCCTTTTCGAAGATTGTTGAAGGCGTCTGTACGCGCTGGCTTTTGTGCAAATAGGATATTTACTGCCAGCATAATTGTAATCAGCAAAGAGATTCTTTTCATTTTTTTGCTTTTTTTGTTGGATTTACCTTTTAATAAAGTGCAAATGTATTGGTTGGTTTTCAATTATACAACTTCCGGGCCAATTTCGTCATTGTCGGTTTCTTCTGTTGCCGAATCATCATCCTTATCACCTTCTTCTGATGCTGTGGGTGGATTATCTACTGAACCCTCCGCCGATATAACTCCGCCATCTGTCTCCTGATTTTCGCTGTTGATCATTTCATTTTCTTCTCCATTCTCCTCATCCAGATCCAGTTCTTCTTCAGCTTCAACTTCCACTTTAGTTACCGCAGCAATAGAATCGTCGCCCCTGAGGGTGATTAAACGTACACCCTGCGTGGCACGGCCCATAACCCTAAGGTTGACGATACCCAGACGGATAATCAGACCAGATCGATTGATAATCATCAGGTCGTCGTTATCGGTAACGGCTTCAATGGAAATAAGGTCACCCGTTTTTTCGGTTATATTCAGGGTTTTTACACCCTTCCCTCCCCTATTGGTAATTCTGTAATCTTCTAATTTTGAACGTTTTCCGTAACCATTTTCAGAAACTACCAGTATATTTGCTTCGTCATCCGGAGGGCAGATCATACCAATAACTTCATCTTTTTTATTGGCAAGGGTAATGCCCTTTACTCCCGAAGCCATACGGCCCATAGGTCGCACAGTACTTTCATTAAAGCGGATGGCCCTGCCGGATCTAAGCGCCAGCAAAACTTCGCTTTTGCCATTGGTAAGCCTGGCTTCAAGCAATTGATCCCCTTCACGGATGGTAATGGCATTTATTCCATTCTGCCGTGGTCGGGAATAGGCTTCCAGCGAGGTTTTCTTAATGATCCCTTTACGGGTACATAAGATGATAAAGTTATTGTTGATGTAGTCTTCATCTTTCAGGTTCTTAAGATTGATGAAGGCGCGTATTTTGTCGTCCGGCTCAATATTGATCAGATTCTGAATGGCTCTTCCTTTGCTGTTTTTACTTCCTTCCGGAATTTCATATACCCTCATCCAGAATACTTTCCCTTTTTCAGTAAAGAAAAGCATATAATTGTGCATGGTTGCCACATATAGATACTCCAGGAAGTCTTCATCCCGGATATCAGATCCCTTAGCTCCACGGCCTCCCCTGTTCTGACGGCGATATTCCGTAAGCACGGTGCGTTTGATGTAGCCCATATGCGAAATAGTGATCACCACATTTTCATCGGCAATGGTATCTTCGATGCGGAAGTCACTGGCTGAATATACGATTTGTGTTTTTCGTTCATCGCCATAGCTTTCCTTTATATCAAGCAATTCCTTCTTGATAATTTCCATCCGCATGTCTTCGTTGTTGATTACAAGGTTAAAATACTCAATCATTTTGAGCAATTCCTCATATTCATTCCTTATTTTATCTCTTTCCAGTCCGGTTAAACGTTGCAACCTCATATCGAGAATTGCCCTGGCCTGTATTTCAGAGAGTTCGAAACGTTCGATCAGTTTCATCCGGGCTTCTTCAGGAGTTTTGGTTGCCCTGATTAATGCAATGACTTCATCCAGATGGTCAAGGGCAATGAGTAAACCGGCGAGAATATGGGCCCGTTTTTCAGCTTCCCTCAACTCATATTTTGTGCGTCGCAGAACAACATCATGACGGTGCACCACAAAGTAATGAATCAATTGCTTGAGGTTGAGCAGCAGAGGGCGGCCATTCACCAAACAGATGTTATTGACGCTAAATGATGACTGCAAAGGCGTTAACTGATACAATTTATTCAACACCACATTGGTGATGGCGTCACGCTTGAGATCAAAAACAATGCGCATCCCATTGCGGTCTGATTCATCACGGATATCAGAAATGCCTTCAATTTTTTTATCATTTACCAGGTCGGCTGCTTTTTTGATAAGATCAGCTTTATTTACCTGATAAGGGATGGAGTTGAATATAATGGTCTCGTGGGAATGATTGATTTCAATTTTGCTTTCTCCCCGCATTACAATCCTGCCGCGGCCGGTTTCGAAGGCTTCTTTTACGCCTTCATATCCATATATAAAGCCACCGGTAGGAAAATCAGGGGCCTTAATAAACTTCATAAGCTCGGGAATGGTAATGTCATTATTATCAATGTAAGCAATGGTACCATCTACCACATCAGATAAATTGTGTGGTGGCATATTGGTAGCCATACCAACAGCAATACCAGAAGCTCCGTTGATCAGCAAATTGGGAATGCGGGCAGGCAATACCACCGGCTCCTGCAGACTATCGTCAAAATTATTCTGAAAATCAACGGTATCCTTATTGATATCGGACAACATTTCTTCAGCAATTTTACGCAATCTCGCCTCGGTATAACGCATGGCTGCCGGGCTGTCGCCGTCAATGGAGCCAAAGTTTCCCTGTCCATCCACCAGTGGATAGCGCAATGACCAGTCCTGAGCCATTCGCACCATAGCATCATATACGGAGGTGTCGCCGTGTGGGTGATATTTACCCAGCACCTCTCCTACTATTCTGGCACTTTTTTTATAGGAACGGTTTGAAAGTACCCCAAGGTCCAACATTCCATAAAGTACACGGCGGTGAACCGGTTTCAAACCATCGCGAACGTCAGGCAAAGCCCTTCCTACTATCACTGACATGGAATAGTCAATGTAAGCCGACTTCATCTGAGTTTCAATATTAACTTTAACTATTCTTTCTTCACCTTCTTGATTTTCCATTCTTTAGCGTATTCAAATTAGCAATTTTAGTACCTCTTTTGAGGGGTACGAAGGTACAACTTTTTTGTTTGGTGCGATGGGTAATTCACCAGAAAATATCAAGAATATTCAGAGTTTAGGTTATATTTTTATCGTCGTTCTCCCATCCCTCTCTTTAAACGGCATTGTATTTGATTATAGACAGGGCAAATGGACAAAATATTGTTGTATTTGACTTGCTAAACCAATTCAGCGTGTTCAAATTATTCGTATTTTTGACCTCAAAGCCAAACCCTTCTCAATGCTTGGTGTTTAATAGTGATTGAGAGGACAAAACTTGATAAAGAAAGTGTTTACATCACAGAAGAAAGAGAGAAATCATAATATGGAAGCTAAATTTTCACAACGGGTAAAAGACGTACTTACCTACAGTCGGGAGGAATCATTGCGGTTGGGAAATGAAAAGATTGGTGTGGAGCATTTATTTCTTGGTATTATACGCGAAGGCGAAGGCATGGCCATTCAAATTTTGAATATGCTGGGTATTGATACCAATGAAATCAGAAAAACCATTGAAAAAACCATCAGTTCAGGCGCCAAGCGTGACAAAAAGGCAGAAAACCTGCCATTGGTAAAGCAGGCTGAACGTGCCCTGAAACTTACTTACCTGGAAGCCAAAATGTTCAACAGCGAATTGATAGGAACTGAACATCTGTTACTGGCCATTTTAAAAGACGAAGACAATCTTGTTACCAGCACTTTGAGTAAGTATGGTATTGACTATGACTCCGTAAGAGAAGAGCTAAAGTCAATCATAAGTCACGATGAAAGCCACAAACAGGAAGGTCCACGCAGTGAGTTGCCGGGCAGTACACCTGATGACGACAATGATGAAGGCCGGGGTTACGGCGGCGGGGCACGTAAAGTGGCAGATTCCAAATCCAAAACCCCTGTACTTGATAATTTTGGCCGTGATCTGACCAAAGCCGCTGAGGAGGGACGCCTTGATCCCATCGTAGGCCGTGAAAGAGAACTGGAGCGCATTGCCCAGATACTAAGCCGGCGTAAAAAGAACAATCCTATCCTCATCGGGGAGCCCGGTGTGGGTAAATCAGCCATTGCCGAAGGCTTGGCACTGAGGATCATATCCCGCAAAGTATCACGTATTCTTTTTAACAAACGTATTTTCACCCTCGATCTGGCTTCTCTTGTGGCTGGTACTAAGTATCGCGGTCAGTTTGAAGAGCGCATGAAAGCAGTGTTGAATGAACTGGAGAAAAACCGGGACATCATTCTGTTTATTGATGAAATTCATACGATAGTTGGCGCCGGAAATGCTTCCGGATCGCTGGATGCATCTAACATGTTTAAACCTGCTCTTGCCAGAGGCGAGATACAATGTATCGGAGCAACCACCCTTGATGAATATCGACAATATATTGAAAAGGATGGGGCACTGGAACGCAGGTTTCAGAAAATTCTGGTGGACCCTACTACCATTGAGGAAACGGTGACCATTTTGAATAACATCAAAGAAAAATATGAAGATCACCATCTGGTAGAGTATGAGGCAGATGCCATTAAGGCTTGTGTTTCGCTTACCAACCGTTATCTGACCGATCGCTATTTGCCGGATAAGGCTATTGATGCCCTTGATGAAGCCGGTGCCCGCGTTCACATAACCAATATGCAGGTTCCCAATGAGATTATTCAACTGGAACAGCGTATAGAAGAAATCAAAGAGCTGAAGAACAACGCCATTCACAGTCAGAAATTTGAGGAAGCTGCCAAGTTCCGCGACACCGAGCGTAAACTGATGATAGAGCTTGAAGCCGCCAAAAAGAGATGGGAAGACGATTCCAAGATGCACCGGATTACCGTAAGTGAGGACAATGTAGCCGAGGTGGTTGCTATGATGACCGGGGTTCCCGTTCAGCGTATTGCCCAAAATGAAAGTGACCGGCTGTTGCATATGGAAGATGATCTGAGTGATAGTATAATAGGTCAGCCAGATGCTATTAAGAAAGTGGTAAAAGCTATCCGACGCAACCGTGCCGGATTGAAAGACCCCAATAAACCCATTGGAACATTCATCTTTTTGGGCCCCACCGGTGTTGGGAAAACCCACCTGGCAAAAATTCTCGCCAAATATCTGTTCGATAGCGAGGATACGTTGATCAGGATTGACATGAGTGAATACATGGAGAAATTTGCGGTATCGCGACTGGTTGGAGCGCCTCCGGGCTATGTTGGCTACGAAGAAGGCGGACAGCTTACCGAAAAAGTGCGTCGCAAACCTTATTCCATCGTTCTTCTCGATGAAATTGAAAAAGCACATCCCGATATCTTCCACATTCTTTTGCAGGTGCTGGATGATGGGGTGCTTACCGATAGCCTTGGCCGCAAGGTGGACTTTAAAAATACCATTGTTATCATGACCTCCAACATCGGATCACGTCAGTTGAAGGATTTTGGACAAGGCGTCGGTTTTGCGACCAGTGCCAAAGTTTCAGGAAGTTCATCCTTTGCCACAGGGGTTATTGAAAATGCACTCAAGCGCTCTTTTGCTCCTGAGTTTCTGAACCGTATTGACGATGTGATTATTTTCGAATCGCTCGAACGTGAAGATATTCACAAAATTATCGATATTGAGCTGAAACACCTTTTCAAGAGGGTTGCTGAAATGGGATATGAAATGGAGGTTACCGTTGAAGCCAAGGACTTTATTGTAGAAAAAGGCTGGGATGCCCAGTTTGGCGCCCGTCCCCTGAAAAGGGCCATACAAAAATACATTGAGGATGCCCTGGCGGAGGAAATCATCAAATCCAACCTCATTGAAGGCGATAAAGTGGTAATCTCCCACAAAGAAAAGGCCGAAGAACTGGATATTCAAATTATAAAACCAGTGGTTCCTAAGGAAGCAGCAAATTAATGTTTCAAATGGCTTGAAACTCAAACAGGGAACCCCTAAAAAGGTTCCTTGTTTGTTAGTAGCGTGTAATGTAATAATTTAATCACCTAAAACCGGCAATGATTATTACCGGGTTGTTAAATAATCTGAGCTGACAATGTATTTAAATCCAACCCAAAGAAATTTCCGGAACTCATCAATAGCAGGTTATGATTATGCCAGTCGGTATTCAATAGAAATTCCTGAAGTTCATTGGTTTCGTTATAAACCTGAATATCATTACGTTCAAAGGCATTAACTACATCATTACTATCGAAATATTCCAGACGTTTCAATTCCAGTGCATGCCTGCTGTAAAATACAATGCCCACGTCGGCATCATCCATAGCATGTGCATACTGGGATAAGAAATCCTTATTCAGGCTGCTGTAAGTGTGTAATTCAAAGCAGGCGGTGAGTTTGCGCTCCGGGAATTGTTCTTTAACGGCCTGTATGGTAGCCTTTAGTTTGGAAGGACTGTGGGCGAAGTCTTTATAAATGAGTGTGTTTGCACCAGATGCAAGCAGTTCAAGGCGTTTTGAAGCACCTGCAAAAGATTGAATGGCATCATAAAATGCCTCGTCATCTATGTCCAGTTCCTGGCAGATTAATCTAGCACCTTCGAGGTTAAGCAGGTTGTGCTGACCAAAAACTTTCAGCGGAACTTCACTTCCCGGGGTGTGAAGGATAGTTATGCCCTCTTTTACATGATAAGCTGGCAGTGTATAAGGAAGCTTATGAATGTCCTCAGGTAAATTGGCTGCAATATTTACCACATGCTCATCCTCAGCGCAGTAAATCAGGCTTCCCCCTTTGGGCAATAATTGAGCAAACTGACTGAATTGTTCCAGATAATTTTCGAAAGTGGGAAATACATTCATATGATCCCAGGCTATACCACTAATAAGGCCAATATCGGGCTGATAAACATGGAATTTCGGCCTGCGGTCCAGGGCTGAAGTCAGGTATTCATCCCCTTCTATAATCATAACCGATGCATTTTCAGTTATTTTTACCATAACTTCAAAGCCTTCAAGCTGGGCGCCAACCATATAATCAGCATTAATTTTGTGGTATTTGAGCACATGCAAAATCATGGCAGTAATGGTTGTTTTGCCATGGCTGCCGCCAATAACTACTCTTTTTTTGTGGCGCGACTGCTCATAAAGAAATTCGGGATATGAATATACAGGTATCTTAAGTTTTCGGGCCGCTGTCAGTTCAGGATTGTCGGATTTGGCATGCATACCAAGAATAATGGCGTCCAGTCCCGGATGAATTTTTTGAATGTCCCAACCTTCACTTGCCGGCAACAATCCATATTTTTCAAGCCGGGAACGGGCGGGCTCAAAAATTTCGTCGTCAGAACCGGTTACCTCGTAACCTTTTAAATGAAGGGCAATGGCCAGGTTGTGCATTGCACTGCCACCAATGGCAATAAAGTGTAATTTCATGCAACTGAATTAAGCAGCAAAAATACCAAAATTATCAGCCAATACTGTTTCGATTAGGCCTAAATCGAAAAGTTTACGTTTAAAATCATAAATTTGCAACGATGAAGATTACAACAATACATGCTGATCACTGGAAGATGGATGGAGGTGTCGCCTTTGGGGTCGTGCCGAAAACCATCTGGCAAAAGGTATATCCTGAAGATGAAGACAACCTGGTGAAAATTACAACCCGGTGTTTGCTGCTTTGCTACAGAAACCGAAAGGTGTTGTTTGATACCGGCATGGGGGAAAAACGGGACGACAAATATTATAAATACAAATTTCGTTTTGACATCTGCGGAATTTCAGCAGGCCTGAAAGCGGAAGGCCTCTCCCCTGCCGGAATTACGGATGTGATTTTTACGCATTTACATGACGATCATGTGGGGGGAGCTGTTTATTATAGTAAGAAGCAACAGCCGAAAGAGTTGTTCCCCAATGCCCGCTACTGGTGTTCCACCCGGCAGTTTAAATGGGCATTTGATTCCAATCCACGTGAATCTGCTGCATTTTTTCAGGACAATATTTTACCTTTACAAAACTCGGGCAGATGTATTTTGATTGAAAAAGAATGCCACTGGGATGAAAACATAAAGTTCCGCATCTTTAATGGCCATACGCGGGGGCAGCTTGTTCCTTTTATCACTGTCGGGGCAAAAACGATTGTTTTTCTTGCCGATTTCATTCCTGCCCTGGCCAATTTGCCGCCACATTATGTTCCGGCGGTTGACATTGAGCCGCTACTAAGTATTCATGAAAGAGAAGTCTTCCTCGAAGAAGCCTGTGAAAACAACTATATTCTAGTTTTTCAGCATGACTTTTATAATGAGGCATGTACCCTGCGCAGATCGGAGAAAGGCATAGTGGCTGATCAGATTGGAACGTTAGCGGATTTTTTAACAAAATAGCACTTAAACCATGTCAGATACAGAAAATATTCAACGTGCAGAAGCATTAAATCAAAAATTAGCAGGAAAGACTGCCGAAGAAGTCCTGAAATATTTTTTAAGGGATTTTGAGGGGGAAGTTTCTTTTTCCACCAGTCTGGGCGCAGAAGATCAGGCAATTACCCATATTATTGCCGGCATCGATCCATCGGCTTCGTTTTTTACACTCGATACCGGCAGGTTGTTTCAGGAAACCTACGACCTGATGCAGCAAACGAACGCGAGATATGGAATTAATATTAAGGTCATGTTTCCTGATAAAGATGCGGTGGAGCAAATGGTGAATGAGAAAGGAATAAACCTGTTCTACGAAAGTATTGAAAACAGGCGCAGGTGTTGCCATGTTCGAAAAGTAGAACCCTTACAACGGGCATTTAAAGGGCTGGATGCATGGATTTGCGGATTACGCAGGGAGCAATCGGTTACCCGGCAGGATGATCAGCTTGTTGAGTGGGACGCCACCAATGGTCTGATTAAAATCAATCCGCTGATAGACTGGACGGAAGCACAGGTTTGGGCGTTTATAAAAGAAAACAATGTGCCTTACAATAAACTTCACGATGAAGGTTTTGCCAGTATTGGCTGCTTGCCCTGTACACGGGCCATTTTACCCGGAGAAGATATCAGGGCCGGACGCTGGTGGTGGGAAAATCCAGATACGCGGGAGTGCGGCTTGCACAAGAAGGATTGAACCTGACTTTCACTACTCAAAACGTAATGCCCTCACCGGAGAGATGAAGCGCACGATCATGGATGGAATCAGCATCAGTAAAGTGCTGATAATCATTACTCCGGCATTGATGGTAAGAATCTCAACCCATCCGATAGAAACGGGAACCGATGACATAAAATAAGATTCTTCGGGCAGTGGTAGAAAGCCCGTTTTAGATTGAAACCATATTAACCCCAGTCCCAGCAAATTTCCCCAGAGTAATCCATAAAATGCAATATGCAGGGAAGCCAAAATAAAAATACGGCGGATACTTATGTTGGTAGCACCCAGTGCCTTAAGCAGACCAATGTTGCGGGTATGTTCCAGAATGAGTATCAGCAAGGTGGAAATTATGGTTATGGCCGAAACAAGCACCATAAGCAGGAGGATAATAACCACGTTTACATCCTGAATTTCTACCCAGTCGAATATCTGGGGGTAAAGCTGTTTGATGGTTTGTGCATTCAGTTCATAACCGGTGAGTTCGTAAACCTCATTGGTGGTTTCATCCAGTTTGGAAAAATCCGAAATCAGGATTTCCACTCCGGAAGCCTGATCAGAGTTCCACCCGTTCAATTTCCGGATGTGGCGGATGTCGCCCAGCACGTACATTTCATCAAATTCGGCCAGCCCGGTGCTGTATATGCCTGAAATAACAAATTTACGTCCACGGGTAAGGTTCTCCGCAATAAAATACATACGCAAATCATCTCCCACCTTAAGATGAAGAAGTTGAGCAATCTTTTTTGAAATCAGTATTTCATCCGAAGGATTTCCCCCTTTTATATCTGGCAATTGACCTGAAATTAGTTTTCCTTTGAAAAAGTCCCATCGATAACTGCTGTCCACCCCTTTTAATACTACCCCATGAATCTGATCGGTAGTTTTGAGGATGCCTGCTTTTAAACCGAAAGCCTGAACCGCACTCACATTGTTAAGCCGGCTGATTTCTGCCATGCGAATGTCACTTAGGCTGACCGGTTCCGGCTCCAGGGAGAGGTTTGAACTGAACCCCGAAACCTGGATATGGCCGCCAAAACCTGCCACCTTATCCCGTATTTGAAACTGGAAACCTTTAAGAACGGCAACCGATATCAACATGACCATTATACCCAATGAGATACCCGCAATGGAGATGAGGATAATGGGACGGGAAAATGAGGCGTCTTTCTTTGATCTTATTCTGCTGCTGATGAAAAACTCGAAATTCACGCGAGATATTTTCAGCAAAGTTAGCAGATTAGCTTAAATTTGCGTTAAGAATACGTATTATGAAAACCAGGCTCCTCCTTTTTATTAGCTTTTTATTGGTTTTTCAGGCAGAAAGATTGCCTGCACAGCCCCCTTTAAGCAATCTGAACCAGACCAATCCAATCGGTACGCCACTCTATACCGGGGCTGATCAATTTTCGAAATTTCTGCCGTTGATAAAAAATAAACGGGTGGCGCTGGTGGCAAACCAAACCTCCGTGGTGGGCAACCGTCATCTGGCTGACTCACTGCTGGCTGCCGGGGTTAAGCTGGTAAAGATATTTGCGCCTGAACATGGTTTCCGGGGAGAAGCTGAAGCCGGAGCAAGCATCAAAAGTGGCAAGGATATTCTGACCGGACTACCGGTAGTTTCGCTATACGGACAACATAAAATACCCACCCGTGAGGATTTGGCCGATGTGGACGTGGTTATCTTTGATATTCAGGATGTGGGCGCCCGGTTTTATACCTACATTTCTACGCTGAGTTATGTAATGGAAGCCTGCGCCCGTTATGATGTTGAAGTTATGGTATTGGACCGACCAAATCCGAGCGGATATTATGTGGACGGACCGGTTCTGAAGAAAGAATACACCTCTTTTGTAGGATTGCACCCCATACCCATAGTTCATGGTATGACCATGGCTGAATATGCCCTCATGGTAAATGGTGAAGGCTGGCTGCCCGATGGACTGCAATGCAAGCTGACCAATATCCCAATGATTGGCTATGCCCATACTGACCGCTATATCCTGCCCATACCTCCATCGCCCAATCTGCCTGATATGGCGGCGATTTATCTTTATCCATCCCTGTGTCTGTTTGAAGGAACCGTGGTGAGTGTTGGCAGGGGCACCCCCTCCCCTTTTTCTATTATTGGGCATCCCGACTATCCTGACCATGCCTTTTCATTTGTTCCTCAGCAAATTAAAGGCGTAGCGGAAAACCCGCCACATAAAGGCGTGACCTGTTATGGCCTGGACCTGAAACAAGAAGCAGGAAACATCTACAAAAAAGGCAGTCTTGAACTGCATTGGTTAATACAGATGTACAAAGAGCTGCCCGATAAAACTTCATTTTTCAATAACTTTTTCGATAAACTTGCCGGCACACCGGAACTCCGCATGCAAATAGTGGCTGGTAGAAATGAGGACGAAATCCGGCAAAGCTGGCAGGCAGACCTGAAAAACTTTAAACAGATTCGCAAAAAATACCTGCTTTATCCTGATTTTGAATGAAATAAAAAAAATACAACCTATTTGACTTGGAATTTTCATATATCTTACTGTGATACACCGTGATACATAATTGCACAGAGTTGCACAGTGTTAAGCACAGATTCGCACAGTAAATTTAAACCAAAAGAACTCTGAGAAACTCTCCCGCTTTGGCGGGACAAGTTGTGTCATACACTGTGATACACCGTGATACATAATTGCACAGAGTCACGCAGTGTAAAGACTGTCGCCCCGCTTACAACGCCGTTTGAGAACCCTCTTCCGCTATCGTTGCGGTGGGCAAACTTCCCACCCCCAAGGGCTTCGGCTGTGCCGCCAATTGCTGCTGAAACTACTATTTTGCCTGCAACACTCATATTTACTCCACCGGATTGCATAAATGAACCACCCAGCGAAGATATGCTTCGAGCGGTTAAGTTTTCAACAGCTAAGATAAATCTTTTTATGATAATTCGTATTGCTTTCTGCTCAGCATAAACGCCACCTGAGAGAAATCCGTGTTCAAATTTGCTTAATGAAATTATTGAGCAAAAAGAGATCGTTTCAAAAGCGAAGTTTGAAATAATAAGTTTTGACAAAGCCATTTCGAAAGCCCAAGCTGAAATTGGAAAACCAAATAATACTACGAAAATTTGATTACCCAAGTGGAAGCAGATCAGTTGAAAATACCACTTAACATGGATATGACTAAGCCCAGATTTAAATTATCCAAAATTTTGTAATTTAGCGGTTTCGATATGTAACTCAGATGTAACTAAGCCATGGAGCAAGAAGAATTGACCATATTGATTGATGAGCTGCGTGCCCTGCCCCACGAGAGCGAATGGGTTGAGTTCAAGGTAAACAACGCCAACCCACAAGGTATTGGTGAGTACATTTCGGCATTGGCCAATTCTGCATGTATCGAAAATAAAGAGTTCGCTTACCTTGTATTTGGCATCGAAAACGAAAGACATCAAGCAGTAGGCAGCCATTTTAAGCCCCGCACCGAAAAGATTGGCAATCAGGAACTCGAAAACTGGTTGATTACCCAATTAGAACCCAAGGTGAGTGTCCGTATTTTTGAGTTTGTTTACCAAACAAAAAATATGGTGCTTTTTCAAATCGAACCCACCAACAATCGTCCTGTGCTTTTCAAAGGAGAAGCCTATGTAAGGGTTGGTTCTTACACAAAAAAACTAAAAGACCACCCAGAAAAAGAGAGCAAAATATGGCAAAAAGCCAAACAAACCGTTTTTGAGAAGGAATATGCCATGCGGAATATTTCGGCCGATAAGGTGTTGGAATTGCTTGATTATCCCTCTGTGTTTAAAATGTTGAGCACTCCTTTGCCAGCCAATAAAGAGGGGATACTGGCCAAGCTGGAAGAAGAAAAACTGATTGTAAAAAAACTGCTGAAATATCATATAACCAATTTGGGGGCGATACTTTTTGCTGTTGATTTGGAAAGGTTTGAAAATCTGGCACGTAAAGCACCCCGGGTTATTGTTTACAAAGGCAATTCGAAATTAGACACAATTAAAGAGCAACAAGGAAAGTTGGGTTATGCCGTGGCTTTTGAACGTCTTGTGAATTACGTAAACGACAAGCTGCCCTCGAACGAAGAAATTGACCGTGTTTTCAGAAAAGAAGTGCGCGTTTACCCTGAGCTAGCCATTCGTGAATTGATAGCCAATGCGATAATCCATCAAGATTTTAATATTGGAGGCATGAGCGTGATGATTGAGATTTTCGAAAATCGAATAGAGATTACTAACCCTGGCGCACCATTAATCGATACCAAACGTTTTATCGACCATAGTCCCGAGAGCAGGAACGAAATACTGGCTGGCATGATGCGGCGCATGAACATTTGCGAAGAACGGGGCAGCGGTATCGACAAAGTAATTACACAAATTGAAGTTTACCAATTGCCGGCACCCGAATTTCTAGCCGGTGATAATTACACCCGGGTTATTTTGTACTCGCCAAAATCGTTGCGTCAAATGTCAAAACCCGATAAAATCAGGGCATGTTATCAGCACTGTAGTTTGAAGTATGTGTCGGGCGAATACATGTCGAATCAGAGTTTGCGTGAACGACTTGACATTGATAAGAAGAACTATTCAATCGTATCACGTCTTATTAAGGAAACAATTGATACCGAACTTATTCTGGAGTATGATAATTCAAGAATGTATATACCTTTTTGGGCTAAATAGATGATGTGACCCACATGTGACTAAGCTCGAAAACAAAAACCATATAGGGCTGAAATACAGGCGTTTGAATGTGTGACAAGATGTGACTAAAATAAATAAATTCACCGATACCACGGAAAAGGTTTTCAAAAATACATTGGTAATGAACTTGTGGAGCAAAACAAGTTCCATTAAAGTGTATCCAACGATTTTGACAAAGAGTTTTGCATCATCAAATGATTAAACATCATCACATACGCCCCGGTTACGGTACCATTTGCAAACCCTCCTTCGCTATCGTTGCGGTGGGCAAACTTCCCACCCCCAAGGGCTTCGGCTGTGCCGCCAATTGCTGCTGAAACTACTATTTTGCCTGCAACACTCAATTTACTCCACCGGATTGCATAAATGAACCACCCAGCGAAGATATGCTTCGAGCGGTTAAGTTTTCAACAGCTAAGATAAATCTTTTTATGATAAGTTTTACTTGTTCCGGCTCAGCATAAACTCCA
>JAVEQP010000077.1:0-8444 GCA_034007585.1 Lentimicrobium sp.
AAGAAAACCTTGCAGGTCAGGTCGCGAAATTACCTACTTGAAAATTGGAAGAGATTAACCTTTCAAATTAATCTGCTCCAATATCGGTAAATCGAGCAATACTATATTTTTATCCTCCAGCTTGATTAATCCGTCTTTTTCGAATGACTTTAGTAGTTTCACGGTACTTTCGGTAGAAAGCCCGGCAAAATCGGCGATATCCTTGCGGCTGAGGTAAGGGAAAACATCTTCGCCAACCTGTTCCTGCCAAAGGTAAAGCAAAGCTCCGGCTAAGCGACCGTTCATCTGCTTATACATTAGTTCACTTATGGAAGCATACAACCTGCTGTTCTGTTCGCAGTAACGGTTTATAATATTGAATGCAAATTCACCATTGCCTTTAATGAGATGCACAATGGCTTCCTTTTCAATGAGACAGGCCGTTGTCTCCCGCAGGGCAACCACTGAATAATCATATCTGTGATTGTTAAACGCAACTGAAAGCCCGACAAACTCACCGCTTTTAATCAGCCGGAGGTTAAAGTTTCGGGTACCCTCACCTTCAATGTATTGTTTAGCCAGCCCATCAATGATAAAAAGGACACTGGAAGCAAAAGCCCCCTGCTTGGTCAGGTTTTCGCCTTTGCGGAAAATAATATGGGTTTTACTGCTGCGGGCAAGTTCAATTTCTTCGGGCAGCAAGTTGCGGAAACAGGGTGCATCCAGTGCTCCAATTGAACAATCCTCGGTAGGTACGTAACTTTTCATGACCATTTTGCGATATATGCAAAAGTAATAGAAAAAGAGAATACAAATGTTTCTAAAACATACCTTGTTAATTTACAGCTATTTATCCATGTATAGGTATTGTACAACAATCTGAATTTATAAAATATTCATTTTCTAAACCCGTAATGCTGAAATCCTTTCCCGGAATTTAATATCTTTAGGACTTCAAATTAAGCCAATAGATATGCGGTATATTCTTGGACTACTCCTGTTTTTTCCTTTAGTGATGTTTGGACAGGTAAGCGATGATTTTAGTGATGGTGACTTCACCAATAACCCTGTGTGGACGGGCGATGAAGAACAATTTATTGTCAATGTGAACCGTCAGTTGCAATTGCAATCCACGGGCGAAGCAGTTTCTTATCTCTCCACACCGGCTGAATTCGAAGAAGGCAATATTGAATGGCAAATATGGGTGCGCTTGAATTTCAGCCCCAGCGACAACAACAATGCCCGCATTTACCTGGCCTCCGACCAATCGGATTTAAAGCAACCGCTGAATGGCTATTTCCTGAAGCTGGGTGAAAGTGGTTCAAACGATGCCATTGAACTTTACAGGCAAAGCGGAACCGTTGAATTAAAGATAAGCCGCGGAACGGATGGATTTTTAGCCACCGCGTTTACCATTCGCATCAAAGTAATCAGAACTGAAGAAGGGCAGTGGTCGGTATATGCTGATCAGGCCGGTGGTCAGGAATTTTTACTGCAATCGGTAGCCGAAGAAAGCTACTGGCAATCCTACAGTGCTTTGGGGATAGTCTGTAAGTACACTTCGAGCAATGCTACCCGGTTTTATTTTGATGATTTATATGCCGGTCCACCACTTATTGACCATCAGGCACCTGAATTGAAATCTCTGGAAGTAACCGGCCTTACCCAACTCGCACTTACTTTCAATGAAATCATCGATCAATCCTCAGCCGAATCAACTTCAAATTATTCGGCAGATCAGGGATTGGGCCAGCCTGAGGAAGCCATGCGCAACCCGGAAAAGAAGTCACAGGTACTACTCACTTTTTCACAGCCTTTTGAGGAGGGGAAGCTGTATAATCTCAATGTTCAGGGAGTGAAAGACCTGGCAGGCAATGTGATGAGTACTACCTCACTACCTTTTTCCTATTACCGGGTTAAAGCATTTGATGTGTTAATCAATGAAATTATGGCGGACCCTGATCCGGTGGTTGCTCTACCCAATTATGAATATCTTGAACTGTATAACCACACCGCATATCCACTCCAGCTTGCCGATTGGGTATTAAGCATCGGCACTTCAAAGAAACTTTTGCCAGCTTTCACCCTGCAACCCGGCGCACATCTGATCCTCACCAGTTTTGAGGCTGAGGAGAGCTTTGCTTCTTATGGCGATGTGCTTACATTTTCGAGCTTTAGCCTCACCAACAGCGGAGCCACTCTGGTATTAAGAAATACGTCGGGCGAAGTGATACACGCCGTAAATTACAGTGACACCTGGTATAGGGATGGGGTAAAGAAAAACGGAGGTTGGTCACTTGAACTCATTGATCCTGATAATCCTTGCGGAGAGGGTGGCAATTGGCGCGCTTCCAATGCTCCTGAGGGAGGTACACCCGGAAAAGTTAATTCGGTAAAGGGTTCAAATCCCGATTCCGACAAACCAGATATATTAAAGGTAAGCATCACCGGTCCGGCAAGTATTCAGGTATTTTTCACCGAACCCATGGACAGCCTGAGTCTGACCAATACAACCCTCTACCAGGCTGATCAGGGTTTGGGCCAGCCTCAATCCCTGCAATTGAAGCCTCCGTTTTACCGTTCAGTTGAACTCAACTTCAGTAAGGCTTTTGCGGATGGAATAATTTACACCCTGAATTTTAATGCCGGTTTGAGCGATTGCGCCGGAAATGTTACCGATCAGCCTTTAAGTGCCCGGTTTGCTTTCCCTGTGCTGCCCGATTCCATAGATGTAATAATCAATGAGGTACTTGCCGATCCCCGGGCCACGGGAACAACATTCATAGAAATTTACAATCGTTCGGAAAAGGTACTGGACCTTAAGACCATCTGGCTGGCGACACGCGATAAAAATACCGGGGAGATTGCCTCAGTTAAAGAAACTTCTCCCGAAGGCCGGCTGTTCTTTCCAGGCGAATATCTGGTGCTCAGCAAAGATGGTTCGATGGTTAGGAGTGAATATTTTTCACCTGCGCCCAAAGCTTTTGTAGATATGGCATCCTTACCGTCATTTTCCATAGCTGCCGGTACTGTGGTGCTGCTCACCCCCTGGCAAACCATACTGGATGAATTCAGCTACACCGATAAAATGCAATTTGCCTTGCTCAATACCAGTGATGGCGTATCGCTGGAGCGGGTAAATCCCGACAGACCGGCCTCAGATCCGGGCAACTGGCATTCCGCTTCACAAAATGTAGGGTTTGCTACTCCGGGTTATCAAAATTCTCAATTTATGACCCGTCCCGAATCAGAAGATGAAGTGGTAATTTCCCCTGAAATATTCTCGCCTGACAACGATGGTTATAACGATCAATTGAGTATTGCCTGCAACTTTTCGCAGCCAGGGTATTCAGCCACCATACGCATCTATGACAGCAATGGCAGATTGGTGCGGCTTTTGGTAAAAAATCAGCCGGCGGGAACAGGTAACATATATTACTGGGATGGCCTCACTGATGATAGAACCAAGGCCTTGATTGGCATCTATATTATCCACATCGAGGTCTTTAACCTGGGAGGAAAAGTAAAGCAGTTTAAGAAAACGGCGGTGTTGGGTGGTCGGCTTTAGCACAATGACGCTACCGGTTGACACGGTCATCAGGATAAAAAAAGAGTAACTTTTTACCTCATACTACCCTTCGAAGGACGCTTGCAGGTATTTATGCCCAGAAGTGTATAGAGACCGCAAAAGCTTACCAGACTGGTAATTACCAGCACCAATGCAATAATCCCCAGGATTATGGCGAGGGTGTCTGTAATAATATTGGTAAAATACAAAACGGCAATCAATAAAGCCAGTAAAAGTCGGATCAGCTTATCCGTGTTTCCAATATTCTTTTTCATAGTGTGTTTGTTTTATTATGAACATAAACGCCTCTGGTGTTAAAAAGTTTTTGGGAGGTTTAACCATTCAGGATACGGCCCAGTCTGCGGCTAATTTCATTTCGGGCCTGCTTCAGATGAATGTCCCGTGAAAGAAGGTCAGTCCATGCTTCACTTGTATTTTCAATAGACTTCATCGCTTGCTGATTGTTGTGGATGAGTACCGACAATTTGCGGTGAACCAGTGAAAGTAGAGAACGGCTTATGGTCGCTTCCAGATCATCAGTTTCAGAGGGCACATAGATGCGGATTTCCTCCCAGCCGGGGCTGAGTTCATAACGCGGCGTGATTAAATCTATGGCTATATCGGCAATAGCCTTTTCTGCATTCATTAAAAAGAACCGCTCCTCGGGAAGTTCTCCACTATCGACTCCATTGGCATATTCATCAAAAATAGCCTGATAAACCGCCGTATCAAATTTAATCTGATTGGTCCTCAGGTCATTACATATATATTGAGCCACTGGCACTAAGACCTCTTCAAATTCCTCTTTAAACGGATTACCCCCTTCTATGGGCACGGTAAAACTAAGATTATCTGTTCCGTAAAGCAGCAACAAACGGATGATATCCATTTCCTGCGCACTCGTGTCGCTGATATCGGGCAGCGTTTGCTGAGGCGGCGCTTCAACTTCCGGTTCAGGTATATCTTCACGCTGTTCCCCTGCTCTTTGAACCTTTTTCCGACGCTGTTTATTCAGTTCATGCATCAGCGTCTGCTCTTCCATACCCATAATTTCGGCACATTCACGGATGTAGAGCGGCCTGATAATGGGATCAGGAATCAGGCTAATACTTTGGATGATTTCATGGATAAGCGCAGCTTTCTTAATCGGATCACCATCGGTTTCATTAAGCAGCAGCCGGGTTTTAAAGGCAATAAAATCATTGGCATTTTCGCTGATAAAAGCTTCCACCTCTGCCGAACGGTGCTTGCGGGCAAAGGAATCCGGATCATCCCCATCAGGAAAGAGTACAATTTTTACGTTCATCCCCTGTTCCAGAATCATATCAATGCCGCGGAATGAGGCCTTAATGCCGGCAGGGTCTCCATCGTAAAGTATGGTAATGTTACGAGTAAACTTACTGATGAGTCTGATCTGATCCGTGGTAAGCGAAGTACCCGAGGAAGAAACCACATTTTCTATGCCCGACTGATACAACGAAATAACATCGGTATAACCCTCTACCAGGCAGCAATTATCTTTAGCCACCATGGCATTGCGGGCCAGCCAGATGCCGTAAAGGCTTTTCGATTTATTATAAACCTCTGATTCAGGAGAGTTTACATATTTGGGTTTGTTTTTATCTGAAGAAAGAATGCGGCCGCCAAAGCCAATCACTTTACCTGTAAGGTTGTGTATGGGAAATATAACCCTTTCCCGGAAACGGTCGTAAAGCTTCTCCTCCTTTTTAATGGTTAATCCTGAAGCCACCAGATATTTCTCCGAATAACCATGTTCAAGTGCTTCTTTGGTAAAAGCATCCCATGCCGAAGTTGAAAACCCCAGTTGAAATTTCCGGATGATGTCTTCGCGGAAACCTCTTTCCACAAAATAGCTGAGCCCGATAGCTTTGCCCTCTTCCGTTTCGTGCAGGATGCGTGTGAAATATTTTTGAGCAAAGACATTCAGGGCAAACAGGCTTTCGCGCTCTGTATCCTGTGCAATTTCCTCTGGGGTGGGTTCCTGCTCTTCGATTTCAACATTATACTTGTCAGCCAGAAAACGCAGCGCTTCAGGATACGAATACTTTTCGTGATCCATGATAAAATTTACGGCATTACCGGCCTTGCCACAACCAAAGCATTTATATATGCCCTTGGCCGGTGAAACAGTGAAAGAAGGCGTTTTCTCGTTGTGGAAAGGACATAAACCCAGCAGGTTGGCGCCACGCTTCTTTAATTGTACAAATTCACCAACCACCTCCTCAATGCGGGCAGTATCCACTATATTCTGTATGGTATCCTTGGGAATCAATGACTTAAAATAAAAGAATGAGGTTTCAAAGTTACAAAAAGCAAAAGACAAACCTACAAAAATATGATTCGCTTTTTTCCTTCGATCGACCCGCTAAATTAATCGCTGAATTTGTATGAATTATGCTTAATTTAGCCGGAGTATTGAAAATTATACAACTATGCAACCGGAAAATCCTGTTAAAGAAATTGCCCTGATCCATGATCTGATGCAACGATTAGACCAACAACCTTTTGACCTTCAGGCATGGAAAACCAATGCCATGATGATTCTGGGCCGGATTTTCGGTGAAAACTCCCGAAAAGTGGAATTGATACGTGCCATACAACCTGATTATAGTTCGTGGTCACTGCGTGATACTTCCGGAAGGATTTCTCAAACAGACGAATGCCGCAAGATGGGGCATGAAGTATTGGATGCTGTAATTGCCGAACTGGAAGCTTTTGGCGTTCCCGTTAAAGCTGAAGCTACCGGCAACAGGGCACTTCAGGCGATAGAAGGTTTTGTTACAGTAAGACAGTCAAAGGAGTTGGCCAAAATCATGGAATCAGACCAGAGAGCAGAAGAAAAGGAATCACAAATGAGTGAAATCCTTAAAGGTCTCGATCAGGTGGATTTACTTGCCATGGTAGTTAAAATGCTGAATGTATAGTCCCTGTTATCCGGTGACAGCTTGTTTTGATTTGAATATAAATATTCCACCCACATCAGTAAGTTCACCGGAGAAGAGTTCATGAACAGCCAATCCCGCTTGTTTAATAAATGAGGCTATTGCTTCTTGGTCAGGATGATGGTCGAGGCTACCGGAAATGAGTAATTTATCGTTTAAAATCCCACAACATCCGGGGAAAAAACCGTGCTTTTGGCCATAAAGACTCACGGGGAGGGGATCAACATACAACACCTCTTTTCCCTCATCAAGCAGCACTTTTTCAATGCCTTTATCGGAAGTTATAAAATGCATTGTGCCGAGAGGGATGAGATTACAACGCGTGTATCCCTGATTTACATGCAGATGTTTCCTTCCGGGGAAAGCTTCAAAAATAACAGGGTCGGTAATTTTTAAGTTATGAATGATACAATCCGAAGTAACTACGGCATTATAAATGGCTGAATCAGGATAGGTGTTGCCCGGATTGGACTGCCCGGTAAAAAGCCGGATTTCAACTTCGTTTAATTTTTCCTTAATTTCTGCAGGCAAACCCGGAGCAACAACTACACCTTCATCGCCGGTGCACATAAAAATATCAGGATGCCCCCCGATGGACTTATATACCAATCCCCTGGTCTGGATAAAAACCGGATGACCAAGGGTTTTCAGGGCATTTTTTGCCGGGAGTGGCAGGCGCTTATCGGTAAGAATCAGAGGCAAAGTGGCCTCTCCTTCATCAACTACAGAAAATTTAACCTTCCCAAAGTGTTTTTCAAGCATTTTACGGTTGACTGAATCATAGCCGACTGCATAACGCAATTCGTCCTCCAGAACAGGAATGGTGATGTTTCCTCCTTCCGGATGTTTTTCTATCAGTAGATGCAGTTTCTGTTTCCATTCATATGTTTCCACCAATTCTCTGAACGAGGGATGAAACGGACCGGCCAGCAACTCGCTCCCGCTAAGTATGCCCTCTGAAGGATGCAGTCCAACCCGGATTACCTCCACTCCACCCTGCCTGAATATGCCAAGCAACTTCGACGACAATTCAACCGCTTCCCGAAGGGATTGGGGTTGATAATCGCCCTTTCTCCAGCGCTGTTCCAGTTCAGTACCGCGGATAACGAGGGTTGGATAAATGCGGGTGCAATGGGCACCCAGCTCCACAATACGCCTGGCGGTTTGTAAGGATTTTTTCGGAGTATCGCCCGGCAGACCGGTCATCATTTGAAGGCCAAGGGCGAAGCCTGCATCCAGAATCATGGCTGCAGCCCGCTCCACATCGCCCATTGTATGGCCCCGTCCCGAAAGTAGAAGCACTTTATCGTCAAGAGATTGTGCGCCCAGTTCTATGGTAGTTACTCCATAACACCTCAGTCGTTTCAAAACAGCCTCATCAATATAATCAGGCCGGGTGCTCAGGCGGATGCCATGGATGCGTTTAGTGCTTTTTGTAACACTTTGTAATGAAGATTTCACCTCATCTGATCTCACGGGATTAGCGTGATTCTCCTTTTCTAAATCTTCGAATCTCTTATGAATAGGGATAGAATAATTATTGTCATCTGACCGGGCAGTCCAGACTAAGGTCGACCAGGTTGGCTTCAGATACTCATTGGCTACGGCAAGGTATTTTTCCTGCAATTCCGTTTCAATACCGGTAAAACTTCCTCCAAAAAAGCCAATCTCAATGTGCGTCCCCTCGTCAGGAATGGTTTTAAGGTGCCGCTGAATGATTTCACGCACTTCTTCTGGTTCCGGCTGCCGCTGACATCCTGAAATGCTTTGCTGATTGCAGAAAACGCATCGGTTGGGGCAGGCCAGCTCCGGAACAAAAATGGGAATGGTGTAATGTTTCATTTTTAATTAGAGGTTAGAGGTTGGAGGTTCTTCTTACTCCGGTGCCATAGCGAAGTCGAAGGACCGGGTTCCTGGTTCTCGGTTCTCGGTTC
>JAVEQP010000077.1:8544-18541 GCA_034007585.1 Lentimicrobium sp.
GGTTCCGGGTTCTTGGTTCTTGGTTATGGACTTTGGCCTTTAGTTTTTGGACTCCCCGTCGCCCCTTCTCCTTGTCCCAACCTTGTCCCTCCTTTGCGTCATCGCGCGTGCCCGTCCGCCTTAGGCGGACTGGTCTTTGTGTGAGTCTTTAAATCCGCAATCTGCAATCTCCCCTTGTCCCCCCGTCTCCTTGTCAGCAAATCGAAAGCAGGAAATCCGAAAATAAACCGCACCTATCCCTAAAGTCAACCTAACAGGTTAGAAAAAAACCTGGTAGGTTTAGTTTCTCTTCTCCATTTCTCCCTTTTCCCCCTTCTCCCCTTCTCCTTGTCTCCCCGTCCCTTTTTTAGCGTCCCTCGTCCCCCTGTCCCTATTTTTATGCATTCATTTCTACGATCTTCAAAATCACCTGCGTCGCTTTTTCCATGGATTCCAGCGGCACAAATTCAAACTTACCGTGGAAATTGTGTCCGCCCGCGAAGATGTTGGGGCAGGGTAAGCCCATGTAACTTAAGCGTGAGCCATCAGTGCCTCCACGAATGGGTTTTATTTTTGGTTCTATGCCTATGGCTACCATCGCCTTACGGGCCGCTTCCACAATATGATACTGGGGCTCAACCATTTGACGCATATTGTAATACTGATCTTTCATTTCAAGATCGAAACACCCCTTGCCATAGCGCTGGTTCATAAAATCAGCACATTGCTGCATGGTTTCCTTGCGTTTCTCGAACAGATTGCGGTCGTGATCGCGAATAATATATTGTATCACAGCTTTTTCAACTGAACCTTCACTTTTTATCAGGTGAAAAAATCCTTCATAGTCTTGTGTAAATTCCGGGCGATCAAAAACTGGCAGCAGGGCGTTAAACTCCATAGCCATCAGCAATGCATTCTGCATCTTACCCTTGGCATAGCCCGGATGGATGTTTCTGCCCTGAATGTTCACTTTAGCGCTGGCTGCATTGAAGTTTTCGTATTCCAGTTCACCGATTTCGCCACCATCCATGGTATAGGCCCACTCGGCGCCAAACTTTTTAACATCAAAGTGATCCACTCCGCGGCCAATTTCCTCATCGGGCGTAAAACCCACCTTAATCGGTCCATGTTTGATTTCCGGATATTTCGCCAGATGCTCAATTGCTGTCATGATTTCAGTGATGCCTGCTTTGTCATCGGCGCCAAGCAAGGTGGTGCCATCGGTAACAATCAGGGTTTGACCAGTGTATTGTTTCATTTCGGGAAATTCGCGGGGCGATAGTACCAGGTTTAGTTCCTGATTGAGCAAAACGTCTCCGCCATCGTAATTCTCCACCAATCGTGGTTTAATGTCATTTCCAGGCATATCCGGACTGGTATCCACATGCGCAACAAAGCCTATGGCCGGGCCGGTCTTACCGTTGTTGGCGGGAAGTGTGCCCATAACATAGCCATTTGCGTCCATACTCACATCAGACAAACCCATCGCGATAAGCTCATCATGTAACATGCGCAGCAAAACCAACTGCTTTTTTGTACTGGGACAGGTTTCAGAGTTCTCGTCACTCTGGGTGTCAATACTCACATATTTCAGAAATCGGTCTTTAATGATATTTTTCATTTTACAAAGGTTAAGATTTTAAATATAAGACTGGCCATATACTATGCCCAGGCATGGGATTACACTGAAGAACAGGGGATGGCAATCAGTATCCCAAACATGAATCCCGTTATTCATTAAACAAAATATTTTGCATTTTGCTCTTTGTCATTCCCCTTTTGAATTCTTCAAAACGATACTTTTAATCTTTCTCCGGTTTAGCTCGCAGCGTTTCCCAGATTATATATCCACAAAGGATGGCAAACATCAGTAAGCCCAAAGCTTCCGCTGTATGCGATTCGAACCATTCGGCATTTACAAAATTGATACCGCCGAATTTCAGCATGGCACTTACCACGCCCATCAATGCTCCACCGGCAATAAATCCGGAAGCAATCAGGGTACCGCGTTCTTTTCGTGCCTGGTTAACGCCTTCATTTTTAGAGCGGGTGGTAACATACCAGGCTATGATGCCCCCAACCAACAGCGGGGTATTCAGTTCAATGGGGATAAACATACCCAGCGCAAAAGCCAGGGCAGGTACGCCAATCATAGTGAGGATGAGCGACATAAAAGCACCGCCGGCATATAACATCCAGGGAGCCGGTTTACCTGACATCATGGGTTCAATTACCGCTGCCATAGCATTGGCCTGAGGAGCTACCAAAGCCCCTTCACCGGTAAAGCCATATGTTTTGTTCAGAATCATAATTACCCCGCCCACTGTCGCAGCCGAAACAATGGTGCCTAGGAATTTCCAGCCTTCCTGCTTATAGGGAGAAGATCCCAGCCAATAACCAATTTTAAGGTCAGTGATGAAACCACCCGCCATTGAAAGTGCGGTACAAACTACACCGCCTATGATGAGTGCGGCCACCATGCCTGCCGTTCCAGACAGGCCGGCCCAAACCAGTACAAGTGAGGTAATGATTAACGTCATCAGTGTCATCCCCGAAACAGGATTGGTACCTACAATGGCGATAGCATTGGCTGCCACAGTAGTGAATAAAAAGGCAATTATCATTACAATCCCCAGGGCAATCAGTGCCTGAGTCAGGTTGTTGACCACACCAGCCCAAAAGAAAGCGAAGATGACAACCGCAGTAATTATTATTCCGAAAAGTATAATTTTCATTGGAATGTCGCGCTGGGTACGCTTTGTCTCCGCTGTCATTGCCTGCTTTCCACCCAATTCTTTAAACGCCAGTCCGAAAGCGCTGCGGATAATTCCCGAAGAACGGATAATGCCGATAACACCGGCCATGGCAATTCCACCGATACCAATCTGGCGCACATAGTTGCGGAAAATTTCTTCGGGCGACATGTCAGCCAGCAGGGCAGTAACATTGGCCCCGACGGCAATGGTCTGGCCATCAGCGAAATGAGAGATTACGGGAATAAGCACATACCAGCCGACAAATGAACCGGCAGCGATGATGGCCGCGTATTTCAGACCGATAATGTAGCCCAGCCCCATTACTGCCGCACCAACATTCATTTTAAAGACTATTTTAAACTTGTCGGCAATCATTTCACCGGCAGGAATTACCCGTGAAGTGAAAACTTCACTCCACCAACCGAAAGTGGCTATAATAAAGTCATAAATCCCACCTATGAGTCCGGCTACCAAAAGCAATCGGGCCTGTGAGCCTCCCTTTTCACCTGAAACCAGTACTTCCGTGGTGGCGGTAGCTTCAGGGAAGGGATATTTGCCATGCATTTCAGAAACAAAATACTTCCTGAAAGGAATCAGAAACAGAATTCCTAAAAATCCCCCAAGCAGTGAAGAAAGAAAAACCTGATAAAAGTGAGCTTCCAGATTGAGAATATAAAGTGCAGGCAAAGTAAAAATGGCACCGGCTACTATCACTCCGGAGCTTGCCCCGATGGATTGAATAATTACATTTTCGCCCAGGGCATTTTTCCGTTTGGAAACGGTTGATAAACCCACCGCAATAATGGCAATGGGGATGGCGGCTTCAAAAACCTGACCGATTTTCAACCCAAGATAGGCCGCAGCGGCCGAAAAAATTACAGCCATCAGTAAACCCAGCAGCACCGAGCGCAGATTAACTTCCGGAACAGTTTTGTTGGCGGGCATTACCGGCTTGTATTCTTCACCCGGTTTGAGCTCGCGGTAGGCATTGTCTGGCAAGCCTTTGATTTCCTGTTTGTGGTCTTCCATAGAGCATTAATTTTGGAACAGGAGGCAAATTTAAGGTTTTCACAATAGAAATGCATGTTTTTGATTACAGACTTTAAAAAGGGGACTAACCTAAGGCAGCCAAGGAGAGGGAGTGATTGCAGACCTGCCCTACTGACCAACGCAATTTTGAATGAAAAATATTCTCACGCCGGTCAGGCGGGTTGCGGCACTTCGAGTGGTTCGACAGGTAGGATTGCGATCTTCAATCGGCTCACCAACCAAATCTCCGCATAAAATTCTGGATTACGGGTTTACTTCATTTAATATTTGAGCCCCCTCCGAATAGTGCTTTTTCGCCACCAAACGATGCACTGAGCCAGTCGAAGTGCTCAAAGACTCAAAGAATCACTAAGTTTAAATACCTGATTATCATTCCTTTATGAATCTTGGTTTCTTAGTGCCTTAGTGGCATTCTCTTTTTCTTAGTTATTCAGAGTGGCTTCATATTTTGTGAATTTGATATTTACTGAATGAAATCAACTTTCCTTACCTTTGCGCCTCAATGCCATTGACGGCAGAGGACAAAAGACAATCTGTTATGGAAACTTCTAAAAAGGCTGCCCGCTATAGTCGCCTTTTAACCCAAATAACCGGACTCATTGAAAAAAGTCCTGATCAAACAGCAAAAATGGCTACCATTAGTGCCGTATTGTTCCATAAGATGGAATACTTTTTCTGGTGCGGTTTTTATAGGGTAGATGGAGACCGGCTGATTGTAGGGCCTTATCAGGGGCCCGTGGCCTGCCAGGTGCTGGACGGCCGGGGTGTTTGTCTGGCAGCCGTGGAGCAACGCAAAACCATACTGGTAGAGGATGTGCGTACCTTCCCGGGTCACATTGCCTGCGATTCGCGCTCGCTTAGTGAAATTGTAGTGCCGATCTTTAATAATATAGGTGAAATAACTGCTGTATTGGATGTTGACAGCAGCCAGACTTCTTCTTTTGATGACACAGACGCCTTGTATCTTCAAAAAATCGTAGCTTTGCTTATTGACTAAAATCCCAACAAACTGAAGGCTGTTGTGTTAAAGACATATCAAAACTTCCGTATCTTTACCTGCTAAATCACTCTTAAAAAATATAATATTATGATGCTTGGTATCATTCTGGTCATCAATCCCAAAAACACCTCTTCAAAGATTGCAGTTTACAGGGATATGAAAATCTGCTTTTTGAAAACCATCAAATACAGCGAAGAAGAACTGTCGGCCTGCGGCAGCGTTCCCGGACAACTAGAAATGCGCAAAGAAGCCATCTTGAAAGAGCTGAAAGATAATGACATCAACGTCAACAAACTGAAAATTGTAATTGCCCGTGGTGGTTTGATTAAACCGGTAAAGTCGGGCGTGTATGAAGTAAACGAGCGGATGCGCAAGGACCTCATAAATGGGGTAATGGGAATGCATGCCACGAATCTGGGGGGGATAATTGCCGCCGATATTGCCGCCATGACCAATGCACTGGCCATTATTGCAGATCCTGTAGTGGTAGATGAGTTGGACGATGTAGCGCGGATTTCAGGTCATCCCCTCTTCGAACGAAAATCAATATTTCATGCCCTCAATCAGAAAGTGGTGGCTCGGAAGTACGCCAAATCTATGAATAAGAAGTATGATGACATGAACTTGTTGGTAGTACATGCCGGTGGCGGTGGAATATCAGTAGGCGCCCACAAAAATGGCCGGGTAGTGGATGTTAATCAGGCTTTTGATGGCGATGGCCCATTTTCATTGGAACGCTCCGGCTCACTGCCTGTAGGCGACCTGGTGCGTATGTGCTTTAGTGGACAGAAAACCGAACAGGAAATTATGGAACTGGTCACTGCCAAGGGAGGCTTATATGCCTATCTAAGCACAACCAATCTTTCGGCCATAGAAAAACGGATTTCAGAGGGCGATGAAAAAGCAGCATTCATTATGTATGCTATGGCTTATCAGCTGGCAAAAGAAATTGGAGGTATGTGTACGGTGCTTGACGGTAAACCAGAGGTGATCATCTTATCGGGAGAATTATTTCAAAACAGCGAATTTACCCGCCAGCTCAGCCTTAAGATAGAAAAAATTGCTCCCCTGGCAATTTACACCGATGAAAATGAAGTAGATGCGCTGGCCATAAATGCCATTGGAGTAATGAAAGGCGAGATTGAGGTGTTACAATACACCTGATTCATGCTTTTTGTTGAACCTTTGATAACAACTGCTTAAATTTAGTTAATTTTGCATCATCTGTTTTTAAAATCAGATCATTAAAACATTTTAAGCATTGGCAGACCCTGACATAGAACCTCCGCTTCAACTCTTAGCTGTTGTTACTGGAATTTACACCGGACCTATTACCATAGGCATTATTATAGCCCTCATTGTAATGTTGCTGTTGCTGATAGCTTCTGCTGCCATCAGTGGTTCTGAAATTGCCTTCTTTTCATTGGGACCTGCACAGATTAACGATCTTACCAACCAACGGAAGGATAAAGCCCACCTCATTCAGGTTTTACTCGAAAAACCTAAACGACTTTTAGCTACCATCCTCATTGCCAATAATTTTGTGAATGTAGCTATCGTAATCCTTTCTTCCTATATCATGATGGGCTTGTTCAATTTCGCTGATTACGCTATGCTCGGGTTTTTTGTTCAGGTGGTGATTGTTACCTCGCTTATACTGATGTTTGGAGAAATCATGCCCAAAATATATGCCACTCAGCATGCTCCCCATTTGGCTTGCGTTATGGCCGGGTCTATGCTGGTATTGCGTAAGGTTTTTCATCCATTAAGTTCTATACTGGTGAGTTCTACCCGAGTCATTGACAAGCGTATAGCCCGCCGGGGTCATAACATTACCATAGGCGACCTGTCAGAAGCCCTTGATCTTACTTCCGGTAATATACAGACCCCTGATGAGGAGAAAAAAATACTCAAAGGCATCGTAAAGTTTGGTGATATTGCCGTACGTGAAATTATGCGCGCACGCATTGATGTTACTGCAGTGGATGAAGAAACGCCTTTTTCTGAACTTATTCCCCTGATTCTGGAAGCTGGTTTTTCACGAATTCCTGCTTTCCGGGATAGCTTTGACCAGGTCACCGGTATTCTTTACATCAAAGACCTACTCCCTCATCTAAATAAGCAAGAAGATTTTGAATGGCAAAAATTACTCCGGCCTGCTTTTTTTGTTCCTGAGAACAAAGGCATTAGTGACTTATTAAAAGAATTTCAGTTGCGAAAAATTCATATGGCCATCGTGGTGGATGAATATGGTGGCACTTCCGGATTGGTTACTTTTGAAGATGTTATTGAAGAAATTGTGGGTGAGATCAATGATGAATTTGACATTGAAGCCGATGAAAATCTGTATATTAAACTGGACGATGCCAACTACATCTTTGAAGGCAAAACACTGCTGAATGATTTTTGCAAAATATTAAATATTGAAGATCGTATTTTTGCCGATGCCAAAGGCGAATCGGACACCCTGGCCGGACTTATGCTCGAACTGGCGGGTAAAATTCCTAACATAAACGAAGAAATTGAATTCGAAAATTTCATCTTTAAAGCTGAAACCGTCGACAAACGCCGTATTAAGAAGGTAAAAGTTAGCCTTAAAGCATAATTTCCAACGCCTGACTATTTTCTTATGAAAAATATAACCACTTATATTGTCTGCTTTAGTATTCTTTTAATGTTGATGGCCTGTGGTAGTAGTCCAGTGCCTAAACCCAGCGGTTATATGCGTATCGATCTGCCCGAACATCAATATATCCAACTTGATAGCATTTATCCATATTCCTTTGAATACCCGACATATGCAACCATTTCTTCTGATGAACATGCCAAAAATCAACCTTATTGGATAAATATTGATTTCAACAAATTCAAAGGCCGGCTTCACCTCAGCTACAAGGAAATTGACAATAACCTGAGCACATATGCCGAAGATGCGCACAGCCTGGTAATGAAGCACATACCAAAAGCCAGCGCCATCAATGAAATCCGCCTCGATAATTCGGCCAATAATGTACATGGCCTGATTTACGATATTCAAGGTTCCGGGGCTGCTTCACCCTATCAGTTTTTCGCCACCGACAGCACCCGGCATTTCCTTCGGGGCGCCTTGTATTTTAGCGTATTGCCTAATAATGATTCCCTGCAACCTGTTATAGATTTCGTTAAGAAAGATATTGATCACCTACTGGAAACGTTGAGATGGAAGGAGCAGGAATAGCGTTTTTTGAGATGGGCGAGATGGGCGAGTCGTTGAGTCGTTGAGAAAAAGAGCCTCTAAAACGGCGAAGCCCTAAACCATTTAAATTCACAAATCATGAGTAGCAATAAAACCCGCCGCGAATTCCTTAAAATATCCGCCTTAGGTGCGGCTGCTATGGGACTTGCCCCCTTAACCCAGCTTTTCGGCCAGTCCGGATATATAAATTCTGCAAAACTAAATTCCCGACTCCCCGGAGCTCATACGTCGGTGATGGGTTTGACCTGCGAACCACTTGAAACAGTGCGCATTGCAATTATAGGCATTGGTATGCGTGGCAGCGAAGCTGTACGTCGGTTGATGCAGATAGAAGGTGCACGCATCACGGTGATTTGTGATGTTGTGCCTGAGTTTTTAAAAGAGGCGAACAAACGTCTGCGCGAAGCTGGACATCTGGAAGCTGCGGAATACACAGGTGAAGATGACTGGATGGAAGCGTGCCGCCGGGATGATGTGGACCTGGTTTACCAGTGCACCCCCTGGCTAATGCACACTCCTGTGGCTATTTATGCTATGAAACAAGGAAAACACACCGCCATCGAAGTGCCAGCTGCATTTTCGCTGGATGAGTGCTGGCAATTGGTGGATACCGCCGAAGAAACCCACCGCCATTGTATGATGCTGGAAAACTGTTGTTATGATTTCTTCGAACTGGCCACGCTAAATATGGCCCGTCAGGATCTGTTTGGCGAAATTCTCCATGCCGAAGGAGCCTATATTCATGATCTGAGATCTCTGAAATTCCTCGATCAAAAAGATGGTGGCTACTACAAACACTGGCGTCTGGAATATAGCAAAAAACACAACGGTAACCCCTACCCTACCCATGGGCTTGGACCGGTAGCACAGATCCTCGGCATCAATCGTGGCGACCGTTTTGATTACCTCACTTCCATGTCAACCAAACAAGCTGGGTTAAGCCTATATGCTGCTGAAAAATTTGGTCCCAATTCTCGGGAAGCTCAAGCAGAATATCTGCTGGGTGACATGAACACTACGCTCCTCCGCACGGTGAATGACCGCACCATAATGATACAACATGATACCACCAGCCCGCGGCCATACGACCGCCTGCACCTGATCAGTGGCACCAGAGGTATGGCGCGCAAATATCCCCAGGAAGCCATTGCCCTGGAGCCCAACGCCCACAGCTTCCTCAAACCTGATGAATTAAAAGCTTTGCTCACAAAATATGAACATCCCCTTTCACGGCAGATAGGAGAAAAAGCCCGAATGGTTGGCGGCCACGGTGGAATGGACTTTATTATGGATTACCGGTTGATATATTGCCTCCGCAAAGGACTTCCGCTCGATCAGGATGTGTATGATGCGGCCACCTGGTCATGTATTGTGCCCTTAAGCGAAATGTCGGTAGGCAATCGCGGTCAAAGTATAGATGTCCCCGATTTTACACGAGGCGCCTGGAAAGAGGCAAAACCCTGGCCGGTAGTGATGGTGGATTAAGAAATAAGACCGCAGCAATTGACACTCACACCATAAAATGATGGTTATAAATTAGATTTGATTGGTAGTCAATTTCAGGTCTTGTGTTCTGGCAGGCAATTGCGATGCTTATTCTCTTTTGGTTTGAAACCGGACTATTCTGCCATCTTCTCTGGTAAACTGCTGAGGAACGCCATTTATTAACGCACTATCCTGATCGAGCAATTCGGCTGTAAACACTAAAATCTTTTCACTTTCCACCGAACCATATTGTGCATTTGACAATACATAGATAGTGTCTAAATTTCCAAAATGTTTTGAATTGTAAGGCAGATCATAATTTGAGGAGACAAACAACATTTTGTAGCTTCTGTCTTCCACATAGTTTTTAAGAAAAACCATGCAATGTGGACACCAATTAGCAAAGAGATAAAGCTCATCAAATTCCATCGTGACTATTTCAGATGCAGTAATCTCAATGTATTTTGGTTTATTGGTTAGATTAAGAAGTTC
>JAVEQP010000078.1:0-18480 GCA_034007585.1 Lentimicrobium sp.
GACAAGGGGAATTAGGCAGGCAGGTAAGGGGTACTTCTAACTTCTAACTTATAACCTCTAATCTCTAACCTCTAACCTCGCGTTTAAAAAGGAAAAGGAGAAATGGGGAAGGGGGACAAGGGGAATTAGGCAGGCAGGTAAGGGGTGCTTCTAACTTCTAACCTCTAACCTCTAATCTCTAACCTCTAACCTCTAACCTCGCGTTTAAAAAGGAAAAGGAGAAATGGGGAAGGGGGACAAGGGGAATTAGGCAGGCAGGTAAGGGGTGCTTCTAACTTCTAACTTCTAACCTCTAACCTCCAACTTCTAACGTGCAGATATGAAAATTGTTGATTTTTAACACCTCAACATCTCAGCACATCAACACATCAACACATCAACACATCAACACATCAACAAATTGACTAATTTAAATAAGTATTAAATGGTTTCTCAGCGTTTACACGAAATATTGGCCCGGTATTGGGGATACAATGCTTTCAGGCCATTACAGGAAGAAATCATGCTATCGGTTATGGAGGGGCATGATACCCTTGCCTTGCTGCCCACAGGTGGTGGTAAATCGCTGTGCTTTCAGGTACCGGGTCTTGCCATGGAAGGCCTCACACTGGTGGTAACACCATTAATTGCACTCATGAAGGATCAGGTTGAAAATCTGCGGCGACGTGATATTCCGGCCGAAGCTATCTATTCCGGTATGACTGCCCGGCAGACAGAGTTGGCGCTGAATCATGCCGGGTATGGAAAAACGAATTTCCTGTATCTTTCACCAGAACGCCTGGTTTCGGAACGCTTTCGCGAAGTATTGCCTTATTTGAATATACGATTAATTGCGGTGGATGAAGCCCATTGTATTTCTCAGTGGGGATACGACTTTCGTCCGCCATATCTGCGTATTGCAGAGATAAGGGAGTTCCTGCCTGAAGTGCCCGTAATTGCCTTAACGGCAACCGCCACAAAGAAGGTGGTGGAAGATATTCAGCAAAAGCTCAGCTTTAAAAATGCAAATGTTTTCGAGAAGAGTTTCGAACGCCGCAACCTGGCTTATATAGTGCAGAATGAAGAAGATAAATATGGCCGCTTGATGCGCATTATGCGTAATGTTCCGGGTACCGGTATAGTTTATGTCCGTAACCGCCGTAAAACACGTGAAATAGCTGAATTCTTAACTAAAAACCTGGTGAGTGCCGATCATTATCATGCAGGTCTCGATCACAAGGAAAGGGAACGCAAACAGGCCGCCTGGAAAAATGGGAAAAGCCGCGTAATGGTTGCCACCAATGCCTTTGGAATGGGTATTGATAAACCGGATGTACGTTTTGTGGTGCATTTTAGTCTTCCCGATAGCATTGAGGCCTATTTTCAGGAAGCCGGCAGGGGAGGGAGAGATGAAAAAAAAGCCTATGCAGTCATGCTGTTTCAGCAGGCCGATATTCTTGAATCCCGTGCTACCCTTGCGGCAGCCTATCCCGAAATGGATGCCATTAAAAATGTATATGCTGCACTGGGTAACTATTTCAATCTGGTTCCCGGCACCGGTAAGGACTTGTCATTCGACTTTGAACTTGCTGACTTCTCGGCACATTTTAATCTGAAACCATTGTTGGTCTTTAACGCCATAAAATTCATGGAAAGGGAAGGATATTTACTGTTGAATGAAGCTGTAAACAATCCATCTCGCCTCTTTTTTAATGTTTCGCATGAAGACTTATACAATTTTCAAGTCGAAAATGCCCTGTACGATCCGCTTATCAAGACCATTCTGAGGTCGTATGGCGGAGTGTTTACTGATGCATCGGTAATTAGTGAGAACGAGCTGGCGCAGCGGTTGAGCACCTCCACTGAATGGATAATAAAAACACTGAATGCGTTGCATAAAATTGATCTGCTCACCTATCTGCCTCGTCGTGAAAAGCCACAGCTTACTTTTGTTAGTGAACTGATAAGGGCACAGGACCTTTCCATTAGTCCGGAAAATTACAGCGACCGCAAACGTGATGCAATAGCACGACTGGAAGCAGTAATTGGTTATGTGAATGACAAACAGCATTGCCGGAGTCAGTCGCTGGTGAATTATTTTGGTCAGGCTGCAGTCAAACGTTGCGGAATTTGTGATGTTTGTATTGAACGAAACAAGGCCAGCCTGAGCGAGTTTGAATTTGACACCATAGTGGACGCCATAAAACCTATGTTAAAGGTAAAGGCCTGCTCGCTGGATGAAATTATTAACGAATGTCCAAATATGGATGAAGACAGGATTATAAATGCCATAAACTGGCTCACGGACAACGAAAAGATACAGGTCGTAGAAAATGGGAAATTTAAGTGGAACGATTGATAAATTGGATAAGCATCGACTGCCTTTTGACTTCTATCAGGGGGCTGATGTAGTTGAAATAAGCCGACAGTTGCCTGGAAAAATTTTGGTAAGCGGATCACAGGGATTATACACTGCCGGAGTGATTGTTGAGACCGAAGCTTATGCAGGAGAAATAGACAAGGCTTCTCATGCCTATGGAGGGCGTCGTACCGGCAGGACCGAAATTATGTACCAGGAGGGAGGACTGGCTTATGTTTATTTGTGCTATGGCATTCATGCCTTATTAAATGTGGTGGTAAATGTCCCTGGTATCCCTCATGCCGTGTTGATAAGAGGGGTAATTCCATTTCTGGGGAAACAAATCATAGAAGCCCGTATAAACCGAAAACTGAAGTTTCCGGGAGATTGTTATGGACCGGGAAAGATAACCAAACAACATGGCATCACTACACAGTTCAATGGGGAAAACCTGATAGAAGGGCACCATATCTGGCTGGCAGATGCTGCTATTACCCCTGAAGTATTAGAGATTACTGCAGGGCCAAGAGTTGGTGTAGATTATGCTGAAGAGGATTCGCTATTGCCTTATCGTTTTGTTTGGGATTATAAGGCGGCGATGGAAAGAATTAAAAAAGCCCGGCTTTTTGAGCCAGGCTTCCGGTAAAGCGTCGCTTTAAATTACTTGACACTCTTCGCAAGTTCGGTGCCGGGTTTGAATTTAACCACTTTTTTGGCTGCAATCTTGATCTCTTTTCCGGTTTGCGGGTTCCTTCCCTTGCGGGCAGCTCTTTTTGAAACTGAAAATGAGCCAAAACCAACCAACGCTACACGATCACCCTTTTTAAGGCTTTTTGAAGTGGCCGAAATAAAGGCATCAAGTGCTTTTTTTGAATCGGCTTTGGTCAATCCTGATTCTGCTGCCATAGCAACAACCAACTCTTGTTTGTTCATCGTTTCCTGATTTAAATGAATACTATGATGGATAACCTAACGCAAATATAAGCTATTCCATTGTAAAATCAAGCATTTTGGCAAAAATCTATAAAAAAAGTTAATAAAACGGGCTTTTGTTAATAACTTAAGCCTTAAAGGCTTTGCTGATAAGGGGTGAATGCATAAGTTGCCTTCGATTTTGTGTGTGAATTCGGTCGTCTGAATCTGTACTGAAAACGCTGACTATAAAAAGCTGATTATTGTTCCCGGTTGTATTCCACGGACAAAAGCATCGCCTTCCATGGACTTTTTGCCGGCAGGTTGAAGTACTTTAATCTCAATCATTTCATCACGGGTAGCCACCAGTAATCTGCCCTGATCGGTAAGCAGTACCTCGCCGGGTTTAAGGTCGGCTGAAACAGCAGTAAGCGCTGACTTAAGCAGCTTAACTTCCTTTTCCGAGTCATTGATCCTTAGTTGTGTCCAGGCTGCGGGAAAAGGGCTTAAACCGCGGATAAGGTTATGGATAGCCGCCGCAGGTTGATCCCAGTTAACCTTTCCATGTTCGCGGAAAAGCCGGGGAGCAGCTTTTAATATAGTGTCTGTTTCTGGTTGTGGGCGGGTATGAACGGAACCCTCTGCAATGCTTTTAAGGGTTTCCAATATCGTTGCTGCACCTGATTCCATAAGCCTCTCGTGCAATTCACCTGCTGTTTCGTCTGAGCCAATGTCAACACTTCGTTGAAGAATAACGGCTCCGGTGTCAATGTTTTCATCAATAAAGAAAGTGGTAACACCCGTTTGAGATTCCCCGTTAATCAACACATGATTGATGGGGGCTGCACCACGATATTGGGGCAAAAGGGAAGCATGCAGATTGAAACAGCCTGATGGCGGTATCTGCCACACTTGTTTGGGTAGTTTCCTGAAGGCAACCACCACAAAAATATCTGCCTTAAGGGAGTTGAGTTCTTCGATAAACGCTTCATCTTTAAGGTTTTCAGGCTGCAATACCTTTAATCCATGCTTAAGGGCAAATTTTTTAACTGCCGGGGCTTTTACTTCCCGGCCACGTCCGGCTGGTTTGTCGGCAACAGTAACTACCGCAGCTACTTCAATTCCGGCTTTAAGAATGCGCTCCAGGGGTAAAACTGCAAATTCGGGTGTACCCATATACACAATACGTAGAGATTTCATCAGTAGATAGATTATAGAAACTTAAACAAATATAAAAAAGTTATGGCTGAATACAAAAAAAAACACCCGGGAATGCCGGGTGTATGAGTTTGCTTAAGTTTAAATTATTCACTCTTGAGCTTAGCGATATATTTTTCCACATCGCGTGCTTCGGCGCTGCGGGGATATTTTGTTTTGATCTTTTGATAAGCTTCGATCGCTTTGTCTTTCTTGCCGTCCAGCTCATATGCCCAGGCGGCTTTCTGAAGAAATACCGGTGTAGTAAATTCATTCTCAGTCGCTTTGGCAGCCTTTTCGTATTGTTTTGCGGCGTCTCCGGTTTTACCCAATTCCATATAGGCATCGCCGATAGCGCCTTTAGCCATAGGCTGAACCAGTGCGTCGTTGATATCAAATTTCTTAAGGTGATCAATAGCCTCCTGATATTGGCCCTGGTTTAAATAAATGATACCTGTATAATAATGAGCCAAAGTCGCTGCTCTGGTCATGCCGTAGTCATCAATAATTTCAAGGAACCCTGGGTAACTGCCATCTCCGTTCAATGCACGGCTGAGCGAATCTTGTTCAAAATATTTTTCGGCCATAAACATCTGCGATTGTGCTTCCTTTTCACGGGGTTCCATGTAAAAACGCTGGAAACCAAAATAAGCAAGCACAATAAGAGCAATAACACCCACTACGATGCCAATTGTTTTCTGGTTCTTTTCAATAAAAACTTCCGACTTACTGAGGGCTTCCTCAACAGCCATGATTTTTTCTTCGGTATTGTCAGTTTTCTTTGCCATTTATCTTAAAAATTTGTGGCGCAAAAGTAAGCCTTTTTTTTATAAACACAAACTTAAGAAAATCCCTTGTTTTTAAACGGGTTTTGATAAACTGATGCCGGGTTTTTAAGGAAAATAATTGATTTAGTCAATCATTGGCGATAAAATGTTACGAAATGCCGGAATTTATATTAATTTTACTGGATTAACTTCTTACTACATTAAATTCTAAAATTATGGGCAAAGGAGACAAAAAAACGAAACGTGGAAAAATTATTATGGGTTCACATGGTGTAAGACGCCCCCGGAAAAAATCCACTTCCCCCGTTGACCAAAAGCGGGAAGAAAACATAAAAGCGGAAGCTCCAAAAACCAAAGCCAAAGAGGTATCCGATACCAAAGTGGAGGAAACTAAGACAAAAGCGGCGGCTAAGCCTAAAGTGGCAGCCAAACCAAAAGCCAAGCCTGCAGAAGTTAAAGCGAAGAAGCCTGCCGAAACTAAAGCAGAGAAACCTGCCGACGCCAAAGCAGAAAAGCCTGCTGAAGCTAAAGCAGAGAAACCTGCCGACACCAAAGTAGAAAAACCTGCTGAAGCTAAAGCAGAGAAACCTGCCGACGCTAAAGCAGAAAAACCTGCTGAAGCTAAAGCAGAGAAACCTGCCGACATCAAAGCAGAGAAACCTGTTGACGCCAAAGCAGAAGATAAGGCATAACCTGATTGAATGTAAAGTTTTAGAGCTGTTTCGGATTGAAACAGCTTTTTTTTTATGGTAAACTTCACAATAACAGCATGAGATCTACCGGTTTTCCCTGAAACTAGTCTTGTTTTACCAATTGCTTGAACCGCCTGCCCCTCTCCTCAAAGTTAGCAAACTGATCATAACTGGAAGCTGCAGGCGACAGCAGGCAGATTTCACCGGCAGGTGTAAACTTTATGGCCTTTTTAACGGCATCATCAAAATGATCAAAATGTTGAATAACAGCCTTGTATTGTTTTTTGCCCGCAATCAGATCGTTGATTCGTTGACCAGCGGGGCCGGTGAGTAAAATATACTTAAGGGATAGATTTATCAATACATCCGCAAAATTTTCATAATCAATGCCCCTGTCAAAACCACCGGCAATAAGCGTATGCACATTTTTCAAAGTAGCTATGGCTGCCAGGGCGGCTTCGGGAATAGTGGAAATAGAATCGTTGTAAAAATGAGCCTTACCGGATGTTTCACAGTATTCGAGCCGGTGCTCAAGGGGTTGAAAATCTGCTATGCCCTCGAGGATATTTGCCGGAGAAATACCTGACAGATGTGCAGTAACTGCCGCCAGATAGATGTTCCTCAGGTTATGCTCACCCAATAGCCGGGTGGTTGGCCCTGATGGAATAATTTCTTGTGTTTTTTGCTTTAGTCTGATTATCAGTTCGTTGTTCAGAACGCCTGCACCATCATCTTCAAAGGTTTTCAGATTTACAGGCACAGGTATTCCCGGAATAGTATTGTTTTTAAGCAAAGCATCAATTCTTTCATCCTCAGGATTATATAAAAAGTAATCTCCGGGCATTTGTTTCAGGGCAATCTGAAATTTTGCCCACTGATAGGCCTCGTATGATTCGTAATGGTCGAGATGCTCTTCAAAAATATTCGTTAAAATGGATAAGTGTGGAGCTACAGTGAGATATTCCAATTGATGGGAAGACAATTCACATAATATACGTGTTTGGGAGGAAAGGTTCTCCAGTGCGTCAAAAAAAGGGACCCCAATATTTCCCAGCAATACCACGTCACTGCTTTGTTTTTGGCAGATGTGATGAAGGAGCGAAGCCGTGGTGCTTTTGCCTTTGGTGCCGGTAACGCCGATAATCTGAGGGCTGAAGGTACGCAAAAATAGATCGGTTTGAGAAGTAATTTTTTTCGCATCAGGACGAAGATCGGTTTTGGTTAGTGAAATGCCCGGTGATTTTATGATTACATCATAATCATTCAAATTATTTAGGTAACCGGCTCCGGTTTGTAAGTTAACTGTGGAAGAGTTCAATTCCGGATGGCGATGTATGATGGATTCATCTGAATCAGCAATGGTCAGGTTGAGTTGCGAAAAGTATTTTCTAAGCAAGGCATAGGTAGATTGTCCTTCCCGGCCATAACCAAGAATTACGATAGATTTCTGATTCAGCAGTTGTTCGAGTAATGCTTTCATTGTATGGCCTGCGTTAAAACGTCAAGGAGATTTTTAGGGACAAAATGATTCGGATTTAGTTGATTGGGATGGTTGGCCGGAGAAGCGATGTTATATTGTTGGTAATATTTCACCAAAGCAGGTAATTTCTGATGACTTTGAATAATAAGACTTAAAGCCTGATTTACATCATCCAGGGTGCCCACACATTCGAAAGGTTTGTTGGTTGCAATGCCGGTAAGCTCCTGAAACACCGGTTTAAGTTGTTCGTTATCAAGCAGTTTAGCTCCAATAAGATCATTCGCCTGATTTATTCCAACAAAAGCGGACAACATAATATGGGTAAACAAACATTTTGGACAGACGCCGCACCAGGTATCGTTCTTGCTACCGGCATTACAACTGCGGAATAGCTTATGGTAACGGGGCATGGCTGAAAAGAGCTTCATTATCTGTAATTCATTCAGCGGCCGGAGAAAACTAAAATAATTGAGGTCGGAAGTGATGTACCGTGTATAATACTCCCGGAATGCAGCTTCAAATTCAAATGTTTTTGAATATTGATGATTAATATTTGTTCCGGGGATCGTAGGCTCATTGGCACTTGACTCATTGGATAAGGCAATATTCTTGTACCCTTTTAATGTGGTTGCAAGCAGGCTGTAAAAAGCCAGCATGGCCGAAAAGGGCGTATGGCCGTTTAAAAACCCCCGCTCATTTAGTTGTAACAAACTAGGATCAATGCTCCGGTTAATAATTAAAATATTGTCAGCCGGGAGACCTGCTGCTTCTACCGTTTTAAGGGTAGCACCCCTGGGGTTCATTATCAGTGGAACAACTTCATAGCCATGGGTTAAAAGCAGCTCCAGGCTTACCGCAGAGTCTTTGCCGCCGCCCACGGGAACAATGAAGTTTTCCTCAGTAGTCAGGTAATGTTGCGGAGTAAACTTTTCTTGCCCGGTAGTTTCTATCGTAACATAAGTGGCGCTGTCCACGCAGATATTGTTGGTGTAAAAAAATTCTCCCAATCCATTAAAAAAGAGCTGTTTGAACCAATCTGTCTGTTCTGGCAGCAGGCAGCCGGCTTTAATCACAATGTGTGGAGAACATACGCATTTCCAATAGCTGACCATTTCGATTAATCCAATATGGAAGACAAGATTTCTGAGCAATTCCGAATGTGTATTCAGCAGCTGAGTCAACTCCTCCGTACTTTGTCCCGTTTGTAATGACATCTGTGGGCTAAACTGAATATCCCTGCCTATGCTAAAAAAGAACCTCAGCTTTAGCTGATTTTCTTCAGCCAGAATGACAAAACGTTCATAGGTGAAAACAGGGTAGGCGTGACGCAGCTTCCCGAACAATTGTGCATTATCTGTAATGATCATGGCAGGGTGGTACGGATTTTGTTCATATTAATGACGTTTGCAAATTTAGGCAATCGACTTACATTAATAACCTGATTATTAAAATCGGGACGCTGTTAAACTAAAATTACGCGCGAAACTTTATGAAAAGCAAAACGATGGAACCCTTTAAGATAAAACCCAACACAGGCAGAATTTTGATTTCGGTACCGTTTCTTCAGGATTTCTATTTCCGGAAATCAGTTGTTTTGCTTGCGGATCACAGCAGCGAAGGTAGTTTTGGTATTATTCTCAATAAACCTGTTGAAGTAAGGCTCAGCGATGTATCGAGTGATTTTGAGGGATTTGATGCCCCTGTATATTTAGGCGGACCTGTAAAAACAGACAGTCTTTTCTTTATTCATACCAGACCCGATCTGATTGACGATGGGATTAAAATTCTGGATGGACTTTACTGGGGAGGAGACATTGCTCTGGTTAAAGAGCTTATCAAACAAGGTCGTCTTACCGCCGGCGACATTCGGTTTTATGTTGGTTATTCAGGATGGGTTCCCGATCAGCTTGAGCGGGAACTGGAAGAAAAGTCATGGGTGGTGTCAGTAACCGACCTTAAAGAGGTGATAAGTGAGAATCCAATGGAAATGTGGAAACATTCACTTAAAAAGCTGGGAAGTGAATACACCTTCTGGGTAAATTACCCCCCTGATCCTATTCTTAATTAGTTTTATAGAATCGGGCATGGTTAATTTATCCATCCAGTTAACTGATTGAAAAAGCCGGTAACCAATGCCGGCTTTAATATTATAGTAAACACCAATCCATATATGGCGCCCCAGAAATGAGCATCGTGACCGATATTGTCGGTTCCCCGCTTTGCCATGTAAGCTGAATAAATAAGATAGAGTATTCCAAAAATAAAGGCCGGTATATCAACAGGGAGAAATACAAACCGAATGGGAGACAATGGATTAATGATGATGCTTGCAAAGACTACTGCCGAGACTGCTCCTGAAGCACCCACAGCATTGTATGCGGGATTATTCTTATGTTTTGCATAGGCAGGCGCAGTTGAAAGCAATATTCCGCCAAGATAAAGCAGGGCGAAATAATAAACGCCCTTAATGCCAAACAATACACTATAATAATATTCCACAGCTTTGCCGAAGGATAGCAGCACGAACATATTCACCAGCAGATGCATCCAGTCAGCATGTAGCAGCGCATAGGAGACAAACCGGTATCCCTGCTTTCTGCTTTCGATCATATATGGATTAAAAACCAGGGCATGAAATATATGCTGGTTGCTAAAAGCCAGAATTGAAATTATCGCTGTGAGTGCAATGATGATGTATGTAATCATAATCCGGTCTTATTGAGGCAGGGCGGTATGGTCAATTTCCGACCCCAGCGTACTGTGCGGAATGATATATATTAACATCAATACAACAGAAGCAAGTAAAGCCCAGCCGCGTTGATTGGGATTACGCCAGAGTTTAAATACAGCCCATGCCCAGAAAATGAAAGCAATGGCTGTTTTGTTATCCGTAAGATCATACCCAAAGGGGAACCCTGTCCAGTAAGCACCAAAGGCATAATTTTGAACTATCGGCCCAAATATAAGTCCGCCTGTAAGTAAAAAGAGGAGAGTAAGCCAGGCGAGTTTAAAGGTCTGGTTTCCTTTCGCAATGGCTTCAATGCCTGTCCGGGTTGAAAAGAGCATGGCCAGAAACATTAGAATAATATGTGGTATCAATACACCTGTGGGAACATCGCCTTTAAATCTGATGATTACCGGTTCATCAGTTAAACTTATTTGTTTACTCCCCTGATATACAACCACATAGTATTCAATTTTGCCTGCAGGGGGCTGATGAGGAAGGTAACCCACCAGCTTTCCTCCCCGGCGTTTTAAGGACATGCTCGTCCATTCATCATAACTTTTGTAACGCTTGAATCTGAGGCTGCCTTCAAACAGGCCTTTTTCATCATTGATGGCGATTTCTGCATCGTCGGGTCCGCCATAAGTGCGAATGAGTTTGTAACTCAGTTTCCCGGAACCTATTTCTTTTGTTCCACGAAGAGGCTGTGTCGGACCGGTTACCCTTTGATAATAAGCTGCACCAAGCGTAACCAACAGGGCAATTATCCACAGGTAGGTATTATTTTTTATGCGTATTTTCATTGAGTAATGATTGTAGTTTAGCATTGAGTTTGCGCAGTGCAATGATACAAAAAATATGCAAATCCTTAGAAAGCCAAGCTGGTGCTTGAAAAGCTTTGAATGTTAGTTTGTTAGTTGAATTTGTGTTAAATCGGTATTTTGTTTTATTTCGGGTGCTGTAAAGTTTTACCGATTAACACGTTGTGAATTTTGAATTCAACGCCTGTGGTATTGATGCCATTCGCATTACTTTTATGTTAATTTGTGTTATACTAAATTGTTTTTTCACCCGTTTATCACATGTTAAAAGGTCTTTGGTGAATTATTACTGGTATCTAACCATTTTATTTTATCTTTGGCTGCTTAAACTAAGTCTATTCGCGGTTTTCAGGGAATTAAACCGATAAATATTATTACTAAAAGTTGCTTGTGCGAAAATTTATTTTGCTTTCTACGCTTGTGCTCACTTTAGCTTTTCAATCCCTTGCTCAGGAAATGATTGGTTATGCTCCAGGCAATTATGCAGGCATTACCGGTGCTTTTCTGAATCCTTCCTCTATTCTTGACTCTAAAGTTTACCTTGATATAAATATTATTGGTCTCCATTTAAATGTAGATAATAATTATGTTTATTTAAAATCGGATGAATATAGTTTTAAGCGATTTTTACAGCCGGGTGCTGAATTTCCTGAGCATGTGGACGAATTAACCGGGGAAACCAGGAATTATTATGATAATTATAATACAGACCTGAAAAACGCTTATTCTAATATCCGGATTATGGGCCCCTCGGCTATGCTATCGATGGGTCGCCATGCTTTTGGACTCTCAACAAGTTATCGGTTAATGGCTTCCGGTAGTGACCTGCCTTTTGATTTGACGAAGTTTGCTTTGGATGGACTGGATTTTTATCCTCAGCAACGCATCAACTATATTAATAACATTGACTTCCGTGCTGCAGCTCTCGGTGCTGCTGAAATTGCAGCTACCTGGTCAACGATAGTCTATCGCCGCAACAGGCAACACCTGGCCGGAGGAATTACCATAAAGGGATTGTTTGCCAATGCCGGTGCTTATGGTTATGGGGATAATATGGATTATGTAGTACCTAATTCTGATACCGTCAGGGTATATGACCTTAACGGGCACCTCGGCCTTTCGTTGCCTATGGATTACGATAATAATGATGTTACACTTAACGACAGATTCTTTCGGGGTAGTGGGTTGGGCTTTGATATCGGTTTTACTTATCATAAAAAGCTCGATGGATATTCTACCAAAGCCTATTCCGCCATATGCGAAGTGCCTTATGCACCTTATCAATATCGCATTGGAATTGCGCTGATTGATGTAGGACGGGTTAAGTTTAAAAAGGATGTGTTAAAAATGGAGATGGAAAATGCCTCCATGCAGTGGAACAATGTGCGGGATTATGGCTTTGACAATGTAAATAGCGCCTTCCGGACCTTGAGCTACCAGTTTACGGGTGATTCCACCCAACTTATACAGCAGGATCAGATCACTGTGTCACTTCCCACAGCACTTAGTGTACAGTTCGATTACCGGATAAATGATCGCTTTTTTGTGAATGCCTCATTTATGCGACCAGTAATATTGGCAGAAGCTACCCTTATACGGCCATCGCACATTGCAATTACGCCGCGATTTGAAACCCATTACTTAGAATTTGCTATGCCCTTTACCTTATACAACGATAAGTATCCGCGCCTGGGGATCAGTGCCCGCTTTCGCAATGTAATAATAGGTACTGATAAGCTGGGCGGTTTTTTGGGGATGAAGGATTTTACCGGACTGGATTTTTATTTTATGGTGAAGTTGCAGTTTTTTAAAGGCAAATGTGGTCGTTTCAATAAGCGCTTCGGTTGCAGCAATCTGGAATATCTCCAAAAGTATTAAACCTGAAGGGTGGTTTTAACATCCAGTGCATCTCTCAGGGCATTACCCACCAGCATAAAAGCGAGCACCAGCAGCATAATGGCCAGTCCCGGCAACAGCGCCAGCCAGGGATTATCTAAAATTATATACGCATAGTTTTCCTTAACCATGGTACCCCATGACGGCATTGGCGGTTGTACACCTATACCCAGAAAACTCAGTCCGGCCTCTATCAGAATAGCTGAAGCGAAATTGGCCGCTGAGATTACGATTACCGGCCCCAATGTATTGGGAAGAATGTGCCTGAAAATGATTCTTAAATTTCCAAATCCCAGGGCGCGCGCAGCTTCAACGTATTCTTTTTCGCGGATACTCATAAACTGCCCCCTGACTACCCTGGCCACTTCTACCCACATGGTTAGGCCAACGGCTACAAACACCTGCCAAAAGCCTTTACCCAGTGCGAAAGTGATGGCTATAACCAATAAAATGGTCGGAATAGACCATACCACGTTGATGATCCAAATGATAAAATCGTCAACTCTTCCTCTGAAAAAGCCGGCCAATGCACCCAGAAAAATGCCTACGACCAATGAGATAAAGACCGAAATCAGCCCTACTGACAGGCTCACCCGTGAACCTATCATCAACTGGCTGAGCACATCCCTACCGAAACGATCGGTACCAAGCAAAAAAGTACGGGTTTTAAGAAACTCAGCATCAACCTTTTGTTGTAGTAAGGTGGTGTTATTAATGATACTTGTTCCATTCAGGTCTTTTTGAGGTTTGGATTCTCCCGCAGGCAGCGCATATATCACATCTTTAAGGTCATAGCGGTAAATTAGGGCCTCCGACTCCCGAGCCTCATCATAACCTTCAATCACAATGCTATCGCCACTAAAATGCCAGGTGTTCAAGGGGATGAATCTTGCCTGAGCAGGGCAACCGAAAATTATTTTCTTGAATACATTGCATGAAATGGCAGGTTCGTTGTTGGTGACCTTTAGCATAGTGACCCTGAAGCCTGGTTTTTTGGCAGCAATTTCCAGTTGTTGCTGATTGGCGAAGGGGGATTGATCTGGAGTGACGAGGTATCCGAGTATGGCAACCAAAACCAGCAATCCAATGAAAACCATGGAAATAAGGGCAGGCTTGTTTTTTAAAAGCCGGTAAAATGCTTTGGCTGAAAGTGAGCCTTCGGGTAGTGGTTTTCTTTTAAAAAACAAAATGAGTAGAAGTTTACAGATTTAAAGTGCAAAAAGAGTTAAAATTTCCTATCCCCACCCAATATTCCTCCAAGTAAAGAGCCTCCCAGTCCGCCAATTCCTCTGGATTCTTCCCTGTTGGTATGGGTGGCGGCAACCATGCGGTCGGCAAGCCTGGAGAAGGGCATGCTTTGTAGAAATACCAGACCCGGTCCGGTAAGTTTGGCCAGGAAAAGTCCTTCTCCTCCAAAGAGGGCATTTTTAAATCCACCTATGAACTTAATGTCATAGGTTACCGTAGGATGCAAGGCAACCAGGCATCCCGTATCGACGTACAGTTTTTCACCATGTTGTAGATTACGCTGAACAATGGTACCTCCTGAATGCACAAAAGCCAGTCCGTCACCGGAAAGCCTTTGTAAAATAAAGCCTTCGCCACCAAACAGTCCGGCTCCGATTTTACGGGTAAAGGCAATGTCTATATCTATGCCCCGGGCCGAACACAAAAAAGAGTCCTTCTGGCAAATCATGGTGCCTCCCAGTTGAGTCAGATTCATTGGAATGATTTTCCCGGGATAGGGCGCACTAAAGGCAACCCGACGTTTTGATACAGAAGTATTGAGAAAGGTAGTAATGAAAAATCCATCACCGGTTAGCATACGCTTGAATCCTTTGAAAATACCGCCCCCTGTATTGGTCTGCATCTCAATACCTTCGTCCATATAAATCATGGCACCTACCTCGGCGCGAATGCCTTCGTTTGGATCGAGCTCAATTTCAACGAGCTGCATCTCTTCGCCTAAAATCTTGTAATCTATTGCATCGGCCATGGTAAGTACGTTTTAAATTCAAGCTTTATAATCCGCAAATTTAATAAGAAAGCTTTACCTGAAATTGAAAAAATGTTGCGTCGGGCTTATCTGATCTGAAGAAAATGTTTTATATTTGCAGAACGAATTCAACATGGTGGTTTTAGCTCAGTTGGTTAGAGCGTCTGATTGTGGTTCAGAAGGTCGTGGGTTCGAGCCCCATATTCCACCCCGAAAACGGAAAAGGTTGCTGTAAGGCAGCCTTTTTCTTTTACATCGAAGGTGTTGAATCATTAGTTCGGGCTGATTTTAAACGGAATAAAGCCCGATATAATTGCTGACAGAGGCTAATGTGCTATTGCTTCAAATTGATTAGTGAACTTTTTGATAAAAACAGACTTATATAAGTAGTGCGATACTTGCATATAAATAAAAATGATTATTTTTGTCTCCGAAAATTTAACTAAAAATGGCTGATTTGATTAAACGGATGTTTGTTATGCTGATGATGGTGGCCTTTTTGCTGCCCGCTACCGGCATACATTTTTTCGTACATCACTGCACAGCCATGAACCACAGTGAGTATAGCCTGGACGGAAGCAACAGTTGTTGTGGTAAAGCTTTACCACAGCATAAAACTCCCGGTAAGCAGTTCCCTGGAACTTCTTTTAAGGCACAGTCTTGTTGTTCTGATGCTCAGGTTCTGGTAAAAATCGATGAATCCTACCTGGTTCCGGAATCTGTTCCGGTTTTTGCAGTATTTGCATTCATAACTGCTACTTTAGAATTAAACTTCACCACAGAGGCCATACCCGTTTACTTTTTCAAACGCATTATTCCCAATGTCTTTTCTGATTGGGTTTGGCTCACTATCTTATCTATACGGATCTGATTAAATGATTTTACGATTTCAGGATGGTGCTTTCGCACTTTCCTGCTGAATTGCCTGTAAAATCATTAAATCAATACCTAAAAATGAAACTTCCTCTTTCTTTTATGAGTCTGATGCTCATACTTGCCATTATTCCGCATGCTTTCGCGCAGGAAAAGGTCAGTGGCCGCATCACAGAAAATATAAAAAATGATAAGGTTCCGCTTCCGTATGCCAACATTTACTGGGGGGGAACTACCACCGGTTCCGTAAGTGATGAAAATGGACACTTTGTACTGGAGCGGATATCCGGAAATAATACCCTGGTTGCCAGTTATGTAGGTTATCTTAATGATACCATCATTTTAAAGCCAGGTCAAAAGAAAATAGATATTTTTCTGCAACCGGGTACTGATCTCGCTGAAGTTGAAATTAAACAGCGCATGGCCGGTAGCTTTATCAGCAGCGTTAAACCCATTAAAACGGAAGTAATTACTTCTGCGGGTTTAACCAAACTGGCCTGTTGCAACCTGTCGGAAAGTTTTGAAAACAATGCCACGGTTGATGTTGGCTTCAGCGATGCGGTTACTGGTGCCAAACAAATTCAGATGCTTGGCCTGGCCGGAGTTTACAGTCAGTTGATGGTAGAGAACATACCTTTTACCCGTGGTCTGGGCTCGGCTTTTGGACTCACCTATATTCCGGGTACCTGGATGGAATCTATTCAGGTGTCAAAAGGTTCCTCTTCTGTTATTAACGGTTATGAATCCATTACCGGGCAAATCAATGCTGAATTCCGCAAGCCTTTTGACATGGATCGCTTTTACCTGAATCTATACGGAAACAATGAGGGCCGGTTGGAACTCAATTCCCATGCATCGCATGTATTTGCAGAAGACAAGCTGAGCACTGCCGTATTGGCCCACGTTTCCGGTCAGTTTATGCGGATTGATATGAATGAAGACGGTTTTCTGGATCAACCGCTTTCCCGTCAGGTAAACCTGAGCAACCGGTGGAGCTATGAAAAACATGGAGTTACCGAATCTAAGTTCGGAATTAACTTTTTGTACGATGAGCGCAATGGCGGACAACTGATGAACCTGGCAACCAAAGAAGCCATTGATCAGGGTAAATACGTTATTGATATGGTTACCAGACGTGTGCAGCTTTATGACAAGACCGGATTTGTATTTTCAGGTATGGATAATACAAGTTTAGGACTGATATTTAGCGGATTGTATCACGATCAGCAATCGGTTTTCGGGGCACGAGATTATAATGCCACGCAACTGGGCTTTTACGGAAATGCCATCTTCCAGTCGCAGATAGCCAATCCTGCACATGTTTACAACGCAGGGGTGAGCTGGATGTATGATGATTATGATGAGGTCATTTCTGATACTTCCTTTAGCCGGGTGGAATCGGTTCCTGGCGTTTTTGCTCAATATACATACAGCCCTAATGAAAAACTCAGCCTAATCGCTGGTTTCAGGGCCGATCATCACAATAAATACGGCACTTTTTATACGCCGCGTTTCCATTTTAAGGTAAATATTTTTGAACATACTGTCCTTCGCGGTTCCGCCGGAAAAGGTTACCGCACCGCATCGGTACTTGCTGAAAATACCGGCATGCTTGTAAGTGCCCGTCAGTTGGTGTTCAGGGATGACTTTACCATGGAAGAGGCCTGGAATTATGGAGTGAACCTTACCCAGACTATTCCACTGGCTGATGACCGCAACCTGACGCTTTCAGCAGATTACTACCGGACTGATTTTATTAATCAGGTTATTCTGGATATTGATCAGTCTTTTGACCGGATTGAGATTTACAATCTGAATGGAGAATCCTATTCCAATAGTTTTCAAATCAATGCCGAAGCCGGCCTGTTTAAAGGGTTTGACCTTACGCTTGCCTATCGTTTCAACGATGTGCAGGCCACCACCGCCGGTGAACTGCGCGAACGGCCACTGGTAAGTCGCCACAAAGGATTGCTGTCGATGTCTTATGCCACGCGTTTCGAAAAGTGGAGGTTCGACCTCACCGCACAATACAATGGCCGTACCCGTTTGCCACTCAATATGCCCGCGCTTGCTGAAGTTGGTTATGGCGACTATTCCCCCCATTATTACATGGTGTATACTCAGGTTACACGCAAGTTCAAGAAATTTGATGTGTATGCCGGCGTGGAAAACCTCACCAACTTTGTTCAGCATGACCCGATACTTGGTTATGATCAACCTTTTGAACCCGGTTTTGATGCCGGTGTGATGTGGGGGCCGTTATTGGGCCGCATGGTATATGCCGGTTTGAGGTATGCGATTAAATAATTTTTTTCACTCTTAAAAAAAACTGTAAAATGAAAAATACTCTGATTTTATTCATGATGCTTGCTTTCTCGGTAAGCCTCTATGCTCAACAACCCAAAACACAAGTAATCAACATCAAAGTGTCTTCACAATGTGAAGATTGCAAGGAAACCATTGAGCGGGCGCTCGCTTTTGAGCGCGGCATCACCAAATCAAACGTTGATCTGGAAACAAACACGGTAGAAGTTACCTATAAAACAGGAAAGACCGATCCGGACAAGATCAGAAAAGCCATTGCTGCCGCGGGCTACGATGCCGATGAGGTAAAAGCGGACCCAAAAGCCTACACCGCATTGAAAGATTGCTGCAAAAAGCCAGAAGACCGGGAATTTGACCATTCCGGCCACAACCACTGATTTAATTTGGTTTAACCCGTCCGTGTTCCTTATTCTTTCTGAAGCATTTACCCCCAATTT
>JAVEQP010000079.1:0-18225 GCA_034007585.1 Lentimicrobium sp.
ATGAAGTGATTCTGATTTTAACTAAAGAACGCGACAGCATTCAGAACCAGGGAAAAGCAAAAGATACGCTTTCCGAAGGTTTAGAAAGTTAAGATGGTTGAGAAGTTGAGAACTGTCTGAGTTTCTAATTTCTAACTTCTAAAAATAGCGAAGCCCTAAACGGCGAAGCCACTTAACGGGAATTTAGATGGTCGAGAAATTGAGAAGTTGAGGCGTTGAGAAGTTGAGGCGTTGAGAACTGTTTGAGTTTCTAACTTCTAACTTCTAAAAATAGCGAAGCCCTAAACCCGCTTATTGTTTAGTGGCCGAAGCGGTGATAAATTCCTGATCCCCTCCCGTAACATAGCTAAATTCCCAGCTCATGGTGTTACTTGTTATCAGATTACCGGTACCGCTGGCTACAAATCCACCTCCGGTTACATCCTGAGTTGGAAGGGAAATACGCTTGTTGGTTACTACGCCATATGCACTATGGGCACTTCCTACGTTTGCAAAATTGCGCAACAGCACCTGTGCCGAGTTGGAGGGGTCTCTGCTAATGGTAACTGAATAACTCGATTTTTCATACCAGGGCGCAGATTTAGCCTCAATGAACAGCCATTTGCCGATAAATTTATCCCGGGGATCGGTGCCATCCGGTTCAACCTCATCGTCAGGAATACAGGATATTACGGGTATAACAAACAGCAACAGGGCAAGTATATTCAGTAATTTCGTTTTCATCAGTGGGGTGGTGTATATTTATAAGAAAAATTAGAACCGGCGATTTCAATATATTGAATTGAACTGGACATAGACTGGAATCTTATACAAAAATACAACATTCCCATTCCCTTTTAGCAAGTATTGACAAATTTTATTGACACTTATCCATGAGAATGTCCTCATATTGCAGGTAAAGTTTAACTTTGCCTCTCACTGACACAATTTCTAATGCATACGATTATTGACCTTTTTGAATCGTCGGTTGCGCAGTTTGCTGACCATACCTATTTACATGAAAAGCAGGGTGACACCTGGCTTCAGACTTCCTACCGTGAAACCCACGATCAGGTGGTGACTTTTGGGGCAGGATTACTAAGCCTTGGCCTGGCCTACGGCGATCGCGTAGCCCTGCTTTCGGAAGGCCGGAATGCATGGATCATCAGCGAACTTGGATTGCTTTATACCGGGGCCTGCAGTGTTCCTCTTTCCATCAAGCTGTCGCCCGCAGAATTGCGCTTTAGGATTGATCACAGTGGTGCAAATATGCTTATTGTTTCAAGCACACAGCTTGCCAAAATTAATCAGATCAGAACTCATCTCAAGTCCGTGACTCAAGTTATTTTACTTGATCGGGAATCTCCCCGGCAAGAAGGCGACCTCTATTTTGATGAAATCCTGGTTGTCGGGGAAGGGTTTTTAAAAGAGAAGGCTGAAGCCTTAAATACAGCAATGAAGGCAGTGCATGGCGACACCCTGGCCAATATTACCTATACCTCAGGCACCACAGCCGACCCAAAGGGTGTAATGCTTACCCACTCCAACTATGCAGTGAATGTACAGCAATCACTTACACTGATGGACATTCCGTCCACCTACCGCACCCTGGCCATATTGCCCTGGGATCATTGCTTTGCACATACTGCCTGTTTGTATTGCTTTATGGCAAAAGGGGCATCGGTGGCATCGGTTCAGACTGGAAAAACGGGAAATGAAACCCTGAAAAATATTCCTATAAACATCAGCGAGATAAAACCCAACCTACTGATGAGTGTGCCTGCCCTTTCCAAGACTTTCCGGAAAAATATTGAATCGGGCATTGCTAAAAAAGGTAAGTTGGTGAATGGATTGTTTCAATTGGGATTGCGTACCGCATATGCCTATAATGATTCAGGCATAAACCGGGGAAAAGGCTGGCGCATTATGCTCAAACCTCTATACAGTTTATTTGACAAGGTGCTTTTCACTAAAGTTCGTGAAGGCTTTGGCGGCGAACTGGATTTCTTTATCGGTGGGGGAGCCTTGCTTGACAGTGACCTGCAACGTTTCTTTCTTGCTATCGGTATGCCGGTTTGCCAGGGCTATGGACTCTCAGAATCTTCCCCGGTAATCTCTTCCAATTCATTGAAAAACATCAAGATTGGTACTTCCGGCAAATTGGTAAAACCCCTGGAACTGAAAATATTGAACGATGATGGTCAGGAGCTGCCTCCCGGAATGAACGGACAGATTGTTATTCGTGGAGGCAATGTGATGAAAGGTTATTGGAATAATCCAACGGCTACAGCCGCAACCATTAAAGAAGGCTGGCTTTATACCGGGGATCTGGGTTACATGGATAAGGACGATTATCTGGTGGTAAATGGCAGGGTCAAAAGTCTGCTTATCGCCAGCGATGGCGAAAAATACAGTCCCGAAGCCATTGAGGAAACCCTGATAGAAGTATCGCCCTTTATTGACCAGTGTATGTTGCACAACAACCAGCATGCCTATACCGTGGCGCTGATTGTACCCAATATCGCAGCCATCAATCGTGCCTGTACTCAGTATCATCTTAACCCGGGAAGCGATGAGGCTTTTGCTTTCGCACTCAAGCTGATAGCAAAAGACATCGTCCAGAGCAACAAACACGGCAAACATGCCTATATATTTCCGGATCGTTGGCTGCCCTCTTGTTTTTCTATATTGCCGGAAGCATTTACTGAACAAAACAATCTGATGAACTCCACCATGAAGATGGTGAGGGGAAAGGTGACAGAGAAATACGCTTCAATGCTTGAATTTCTGCACAGCCCGGCAGGGAAAAATATTCAGACCGAAACCAACCTCACCAACCTGAGGAAATGGTATGATGAGGCTTAAGTTGTCCATGAAGATTTTCCCTGTTGAACAATCAGTCAAACTACCCGTTAATAATTTGATTTTATCACCAACTGAGCAATTCTCAGCAGTAGCGGCAAACAGGTCATAAAACATAATTCCATGAAAAATATCTTCCTGATTTTTATCTTTATAGTCACTGCTATGGTAGTGAAAGCCCAGGTTGGCATTGATACTGCCGCCGACTTCACGGTAAAAGACCTTGAGGGTAATCTTCACCATTTGTATGATTATCTGGATGAGGACAAATTGGTGGTCATTGACTTTTTTACAACCACGTGTGGCCCGTGCCAGAAATACGCTTCAGAGGTGAGTGCTTCTTATGAACATTTTGGCTGCAATGCAGGTAATGTGATTTACCTGGGTATGAACTGGGGAAGTGACAATGAGCAGGTGGCGGTTTTTGACTCTTTATGGGGAGCAATATACCCGTCCATCAGCGGATTACAGGGCGGCGGCGATGGGGTGGTTGAACTTTATCAGCTAATGAGTTACCCGAGTGTTATTTTAATTGCTCCCGACCGCAGTATATTGCACAATTACATCTGGCCTCCGCAACAGGATACCATCAATGCCAGAGTGACCGGAGCAGGCGGAGTAGCCATGCCCTGCACGGTAAGCTCATCGTCTCTTTTGCCGCAATCCGGTGAATTAAGAATAATCAGCAATGATGCCAATGGGATTGTATTCAACATCAATAAACCTGAAAGTCAGGAGCTTAGGATTTATTCCGCCGAAGGCCGACTCATCAGGCAACTAAAAATAAAGGAATCATTAACTCAGATCAGGCTGGGAACCGGCTTTTACATTGCTGCATTGCACTTTGGTAACGGGCAGCGTAAAGTGATTAAGTTTATGGTGAACTGATGTTTGTATAACCAGCACTTAAAATCATGGTTCCATCAGCACTTTTACCATCAGTAAGTAGTAGTTGTATTTTCCCTACTACCTGACTTTCGGCATTAAAAACCATAAAAGAGAGCAAGGTTTGCCGGTAAATGGGTTCCACCCCAAACACATCGCCCAATAAAAAAGTGGCTACCCCTTCATTATCAGAAAGGGTTGAATACACTGCCCGTGTTGGATCATGCACTACATTCTCGCTTGAAGGTGCATCGAACATATACACCTTAATTGCGGATACCGGCTGCCCATTGCTGTCCTTTATGACAATCCTTACGCGGGCTTCTTCATCTTTTTTACACTGGTTTAGCAACATTAAACCGGCAATTAAAAGTAGTGCAGGTAAAAATTTCGTCATTGAGTCTATTTTGGTTAATAAATCTCAAAATCTTTCCAAAAATAAACAATTATTAGATTTATCCAAGCATTTAGAACAGAAATGACTGTTGCACGGTAAAAATCAAAAGATTGTGAGTGTGGAATCTCATTCTATTGTGAAAATTTTACCGGACACTACTGAACAGATATATATTTTGGCATATTTACTGCTTCACAGGACTAGCCCTGAGCTTTTGCCGGGGTTCTATCCATACACAACATGAATTCAGCCATTGCCAATGATGAACGCCATCTCACGTATACGGGCGATGATAGTGCAGGTTATAATCGCAAACGATCAGGTCGTGGCTTTGCCTATTTTGATGATGCCGGCAATAAGGTCACGGATAAGGAAATCCTGAACCGCATTAAGCATTTGGTCATTCCTCCCATGTGGACAGAAGTTTGGATAAGCCAGGACCCCAATGGACATATTCAGGCTACAGGTCGGGATGCGCGCAACCGGAAACAGTATCTATATCATGCTGATTGGATAGCATATCAACAAAAAAACAAATTCAGCCGCCTGATTGAATTTGGGTATGCCCTACCGGTTATTCGGGAGGAAGTGGATGGCCTGCTGCGTAAAAGAGGCTGGCCGCGTGAAAAAGTGCTTGCCCTTATCGTCGCCATCCTTGATGAAACCTATGTGCGCATCGGCAACTGGTATTATTACGAAACAAATGGCACACACGGATTAACCACCCTCAGACGCAAAAACCTGGAAATAAATGGCAAAAGTATCACCTTCAGGTATAAGGCCAAAAGCAACAAAATGAGGGAAGTAAAAATTAAGAACACCCGGCTAAACCGGCTCATTCAGCAATGTTCTGAACTCAGGGGTTATGAGGTTTTTCGTTACATAGATGAGCATGGGAATACGGTTCCGGTTGATTCCAGTGATGTAAATGCCTTTTTGAGGGAAATTACCGGAAAGGAATTTACCAGCAAGAATTTCAGAACCTGGGGAGGTACGGTACTTTCTGTAAAAATGTTTCCCGAAGCTCTGGAGAAATCACAACAAAACAAACGCCTTAAGGTGAGCAGAGCCATAGTGAAGTCGGTAGCGGAACAATTGGCCAACACCATTAGTGTATGCGAGAAATATTATATCCATCCGACGGTGTTGCATATCCTCAGCGATGACTTTGATCCGGAAACTTACTCCTGCGATCAGTATCCTGAAGGTTTGAGCGAACACGAAAAACTGGCTCTTGCCATCATTGAATCAACCCAGGAAGAAGGCAGCCGGTGAATAAAATCCTGTACTATTTTGGCACAGGTAGAGGAATATTTTCCACGTGTAAGCTATAAACCATCCCTCTCCAAACGCGGATAAGTACTGTATTTCATTGAAACTAAATTTATTATCTTTAAATACCTGTTTTTCAACAGTTTGGTATAATTATTTAGCGCTCATGATCATATTTACTTAATTATATTGAATTATGCCACGCGCCATCTGGAAGGGAGGAATCAGCTTCGGACTGGTTTACATTCCCGTAAAGCTTTATTCAGGCTCAGTTTCTCATGATGTTGATTTTGATATGATCCGCAAGGGCGATCAATGTCCGATTAAATATATGCGGGTCTGCGAGAAGGACGGCAAAGAAGTACCGTGGGCAAGCATTATGAAAGGAGTTAAAATAGATGATTACTATATTACCCTTACGGAGGAGGATTTTGAAAATGCACGTAGCGGTAAAAGCGAAAGCATTGATATTGAAGACTTTGTAAAAACTGAAGAGATAAATCCCCGCTATTTCGAGAAGCCTTACCTGCTTGAGCCTGAAAAAGGGGCCGGGAAAACATATAATCTTCTGCGTACGGCTATTTACAACTCTAAAATGGCAGGCATTTCGAGATTTGTTTTACGAAACAGGGAACATCTGGCTCTGCTTATGGCAGATGACAAAGTGATGTACCTTGCTCAGATGCGCTACGACGATGAGCTCAGAAAGCCGGATGATCTTAAAATTCCGAAAACAGAGCCTACGAAAGCAGAGCTCAAAATGGCCGAACAACTGATTAAGGAAATGACCAAGCCATTTGATCCGAAAAGATATAAAGACACTTATGAGCAAAACCTCAAAAAAATAATAGAAGCCAAAGCCAAAAATCAGGAAATTGAGGTGCCTGAAGAAGTGGAGAAGCCTGCCGATATAGATGACCTGATGGCTCAATTGAAAAAAAGCCTGGAAGCAGTAAGCAATTAATCTTAAATGATGATGTGATGGGCAGTCTGGATAAATATAACGAGAAGAGAAACTTTGAGGATACGCCGGAGCCGCCGGGCGGGGAAACAACTTCGGGAGATGAGCGCAACCGCTTTGTAATCCAACACCATTTGGCTACGCGCGATCATTATGATTTTCGAATACAGTTGGAAGATGTACTCGTAAGTTGGGCCATCCCCAAAGAACCAGTCATGGACCCTTCGGTAAAACGTCTTGCCATAAAAGTGGAAGATCATCCGTTGAGCTACATCCATTTTGAAGGGAATATCCCAAAAGGAAATTATGGTGCAGGAACGGTAATGGTTTGGGAAGTAGGTTATTATTATCTGGAAGACGGTAGCTTCCCTGCTCCCGAAAAATTTGAAAGAATGCTCCAAAAGGGACATTTGGCCATTAACCTGAATGGATCAAAGCTAAGAGGATTGTTTCATCTTGTTAAAATTAAGAAAAGCGATAAAAACGAATGGCTTTTTATGAAGGCAGATGAACCGGAGCAGGAAGTAAGCTATAACGAGCGCAGCGCCCTCACCGGCAGAACTATGGAAGAAATTAAAGCCGGTGGCACGCTGCTTAAAACCGGCAACCAGGAAATCACCCGGACCGAAACAGCCCCCGAATCCTTTGCCAAAAGCAGCTCCTTCCCTGGATTTATACAGCCTATGCTTGCCACTGCAATTAAAGAACCTTTTGATAAAGACAATTGGATATATGAATACAAACTGGATGGATACCGCATTGTTGCCACACGATTTAATGATGAAGTAAATCTGTACTCCCGAAATGAAAACTTGTATAATGACAAATATCCAACGATAGTCAAGGCGTTAAAAAACATGCAGGCTGACTTTATAATTGATGGCGAAGTATGCTATATGGACAATAACGATCGTCCTGATTTTCAGAAGTTGCAGCACGACTATGGGAACCAGAAAGCGTTGCATTATTATGTATTTGACCTGCTCTGGCTAAACAATCATAGTCTGAATGAGGTACCGCTTATTCTGCGCAAATCCTTGTTGAAGGAATTGCTAACAACTCCTCCCCAAAATATACATTATCTCAGCCATGTGGAAAAAAAGGGCATAGCACTGTTCGCGGAAATTAAAAAGAAGCAGCTTGAAGGCATCATGGCCAAACGGAAGCAAAGCATTTATTATCCGGGAACACGTTCTAAAGATTGGCTAAAGATAAAAACTTCCCTTCGACAGGAAATGCTTATTTGCGGATATCTGCCTTCTGAAAAAGCAGGTATGCTTTTTAGATCCCTGTTGTGTGCCCAGTATGATGAGGGTGTTTTGATGTATACCGGCAAGGTGGGAACGGGGTTCAGCGACGAGCTTCAGTTAAAGCTGATGAAGATGATGGAGCCTCTGGAAGTAAAGCATGCGCCGGTTGTAAATCCACCCAGGGACAAAAATATTCATTGGATAGAGCCGGTGCTGGTGGCCGAAGTGCATTTTACCGAATGGACCAAATCTGGCGTAATGCGTCATCCGGCCTTTATCGGTTTACGACAGGATAAGCCAGCCCCAACCATTACACGAGAACAAACCCAACCCGTTTCAACCATGCCCACAAAGGCTACTTTGACCCATCCCGATAAATTATTCTTCCCTAAGGAGAAGATTACCAAACGCGATGTGTTTGACTATTATCAAACCATTGCTCCACTTATTCTGCCTTATCTCGAAAATCGCCCGCAATCGCTGTTTCGCACGCCTGATGGGGTAAACGACAAGGGCTTTTTTCAAAAGGATATGAAAGATATGGCGCCGGAATGGGCTGAAACCCTCGAAATAGAAAATAGTGACGGCGAAACAACCAACTATTTGCTATGCCAAAACATCGATACATTGCTGTGGATGGTGAACCTGGGCTGTATTGAAATCAATCCCTGGAACAGCTCTATTCCCCATCTTGACAATCCCGATTATCTGGTTATTGACCTTGACCCGGTGGATGTAGATTTTAAAAAACTGGTGGATGTGGCTCTTGAATTTCGCAAAACCTTTGATGATCTGAGTATGTCATCTTTCGTGAAAACGAGTGGTGGCCGTGGATTACACATTTATGTTCCGGTGAAACCGGAATATAATTATGACCAGATACAACAGTTTGTAAAAAGCATAGAGCAACATGTTCACCAAAAGCAAAAGAAGATAACCAGTTTTGAACGTTCACCTTCTAAAAGGAAAGGTAAAATTTACCTCGACTACCTTCAAAACGGGAAAGGCAAAACCATGGCTTCCGTTTACAGCCTGCGTCCCCGGGACGGGGCGGGGGTTTCTACTCCCCTGTACTGGGATGAAGTGAATCACCAGCTCGATCCAAAGCAGTTTAATTTCCATACCATTCGCGATCGCCTGAAAGAAAAAGGTGATTTGTGGAGTAAATTCTTTGACAGCAGGGCAGACCTTAAAGCACTCATACAATCATCGTCATCCAAAAAGTGATAAAATTATACTGCTCCCCGATATATAAAAACCCGCGGTTTACTGGGAGCTTTGATCAAAACACCTCATCCTCCCGCCCTTCTCCCAAAAGAGAAGGGAGCTAAATCCTGCTATTTTGGTAGATTTGTACTTTGCTAATGAATACGCATGGCTCAAAGTATCTCCCTTTCCCCATACTTCACCCTCTCCTTCAGAAGAGAGCAGGGTAAGGTGCTACAAGGGAACTCAATCCTGCTATTTTGGTAGATTTGTACTTTGCTAATGAATACGCATGGCTCATAATATCTCCCTTTTCCCATGCTTCACCCTCTCCTTGAAAAAGAGGGCAGGGTGAGTTGCTACAAGGGAGCTAAATCCTGCTATTTTGGCTTACCGTAAAGGAACAACAGCTATCTTTAACGCGATAAATATGGAACATATTGACACCTATCCAGCTTTGCTAATAAGCGAAAGCATCAGCCGGCAGAACATCCGCCATATGGCTAAGAAAATGCGGATGCATGGATTACTATTCAGACCGCATTTTAAGACACATCAATCCCTGAATACCGCCAGATGGTTTAAGGATGAAGGCATCACAGCAATTACTGTTTCGTCAGTGAAGATGGCCCGGATGTTTGCATCTGCCGGATGGGAGGACATCACCGTTGCCTTCCCGCTGAATGTGCATGAAATGGAAGCAATAAACTACCTCGCGCAAAGGGTGAAACTGAATGTAGTCATTGACATGCCTGAACAGGCAGCAGCTTTATCAGTCCGCCTTAAACAGCGGGTTGGATTTTTCATCAAAACAGATACCGGCTATGGGCGTGCTGGGGTTAAAGTCAATGACACCGATGAAATAGATAACCTCCTCCGTACTGCTCAGCATCCTTTACTTTCGTTTAAGGGCTTTCTTACCCATGCGGGAGAAACTTATCATGCCCAAAGCAGAGAAGAAATACTAGACATCCATCAACGTTCCTCAGCATTGCTGGCCGGATTAAAAGAAAGATACATAAGCAGGTTTCCTGGCATCATTGCTTCTGCCGGTGATACCCCTTCGGCCAGCCTGGCCAACAACTTCAACAGGCTGGATGAGCTTCGCCCCGGCAACTTTGTGTATTACGACCTGATGCAACTGCAATTGGAAAGTTGCCGGTTTGAGCATATCGCTGCGGCGGTAATTTGTCCGGTAATTTCAGTTTATCCAAAGCGGAGGGAAGCATTATTGCAATGTGGGGCTGTTCATCTTTCTAAAGAATATCTTCAAAATGCTGATGGTACCTTAAACTTTGGGTTGGTGGTTCCCTTTAAAGAGGGGAAATGGCTTTCGCCGGAAGGAAATGACCATCTAATCAGACTTTCGCAGGAGCATGGAATCTTTACGACCCAAAGCAAATGGGCTGAGCAACTAAAGCCTGGTGATATGGTAGCTGTTATTCCGGTGCACTCCTGTCTTACGGTAGACTTGATGAGGTAATATGGGTTTTTAGCTTCTCTTTGTCTGATATTATTTCCCTGCCAACTGCCCCAGCATTCCCCGGAAAAGAAAACCATGAAAGGGTAAAACCGAATACCAGTAAAGCCTGCCCCATAGCCCCAGGGGACGAAAGGTAGCAGTTTGAGTCAATTTATTTTCTATCATCCTAAACTCCAGCCAGGCTTCTCCCGGCAATTTCATTTCCGCAAAAAGCAGTAAACGGCCTTCTTCTCTGTCGCTGTATAATACCCGCCAAAAATCGAGGACATCCCCCGCATGTATGGAATCTGTATTGGTGCGACCCCTCCGCAACCCAACTCCCCCGACCAGCTTATCCATAAATCCCCTGAGTTGCCACAGCCGGTTACCATAATACCAGCCATTGGTTCCGCCAATACGCCATATTTTATCAATACTCCCGGTCCGATCTGCCACTACTTCAGTACGCTTATCCACTAAACAGCCATGGGTGGGTACTTCTATAAAGTCAGAAATGTTGGTGCGGATTCCACTGCTTGCATAGGCATCTTTCCAACTGGAGACAATGGTATTACTTACAATTTTACTAAAAGCATTTTCCAGGGCTTCTTTATAACTTAAAGGGATTATATTCAATATTTTGCTCAAATCATTGTTTCGACAAACCACTTCTATCTTCATACTATCAACCAGTGCCACCGCAAGACGGTAGGAGGTGGATGTTACAAAATAAAGCCAGTAGGAGGATAAACGCGGTGTCATTACAGGTACCACGAAAATTCTCCTTCTGAGTTTCCTGACTTCAGCAAAAGTGAGCAACATCTGCTTGTACGTTAATATGTCCGGTCCGCCAATATCAAAATCCCGATTGTAAGTCTGGCTGTTAAAAAGGGTTTTTGACAGGAAAGCAATGACATCTGATATGCCCACAGGCTGACATTTGGTTTTTAACCACCGTGGGGTTATCATTACGGGCAATTTCTCCACCAAATCGCGAATAATCTCAAAAGAGGCACTTCCGGAACCTATGATTATGCCAGCCCTAAGCGCTGTGAAGTGATAGTTGCCTTTGCTGAGTTCTTCTTCAACGCGCTTTCGTGAAGCGAGATGCGTTGACAATTCCGATTCATTTATAATACCTCCAAGATAAACCACATGCTTGACAGTGGTTTTGTTCAACGCCTCCCTGAAATTAACGGCAGACTGCCGTTCCATTTCTTCATAATCTGAGGAAGCTGACATGGAATGTACCAGATAGTATGCGCCATCAATATCAGCAGGAATCTGCCAAAGAGAATTTCTTTCCAGCAGATCGGCCTCTATAACCCGAATCATGGGTTTAAGAGATGCGGGTGCATGAAACCTTTTGGTATCCCGCACACAACAAATCACTTCGTGTCCTGCCTCAACTAGGACAGGCAAGAGTCGTTTCCCGATATAACCGGTTGCACCGGTGAGTAGTATTTTCATCTTTTAAGCAGAAATATAACAATGCAACAGGCTTCGTGATTTATGAAGAAAACTTGTTTTGTAAAACGGGGTAAAATCAGCATATTTGTTTAACAATGATTAAAAATAGACACGGCCTGGATACTTCTCAATAAATACCTACCTCACGCGCGGACAGGCAGAATGGAAATTGCGAAAAGCAGAAGAAGATTCAGTCTGTTATTGTTCTTTAAAGTCTTGTTTATTTCAACAGCCATTCCACTGCTTTTTCGGCATGCAGTTGAGTGGTATTGAAGGTCGGAATATTTACATCGGCATCAGAAATCAATAGAGGAATCTCGGTACAGCCTAAAATTACACCTCCCGCACCAGCTTGCTGCAAGTTATGGATTATCTTTTTGTACACCTCCCGGGATTCATCTTTAATTATTCCATGAACCAGTTCATCGTAAATAATACGGTGTACCTGGGTCCTCTCCTCTTCATCCGGGATAACCACCTCTATGCCAAATTTCTCCTGAAGAACAGCTTTGTAGAAATCCTTTTCCATGGTGAACTTCGTGCCAAGCAGCCCAACTTTCTTCAACTGCCTTGCGGCAATTTCCTGCCCGGTGGCCTCTGCAATATGCAGAAAAGGAACGGATATTTTCGCCCGGATGGCTGGGGTGCATAGGTGCATGGTATTGGTGCACAATACGATAAGATCAGCACCCGCGTCTTCAAGCAGCTTTGCGGCATCTGCCATCATTACATCCAGTTCCTGCCATTTTCCTTCGTGCTGCAACTTTACAATCTCATCAAATTCAACGGTGTACATCAGGCTTTTACAGGAATGGTGACCGCCAAGCATGGCCCTGGTTTTTTCGTTGATCAATTTGTAATAATCAATGGATGATTCCCAACTCATTCCACCAATCAGTCCTAAAGTTTTCATGGATTGATTTTTGTTTTTAATAGGCTCTTTCGTTGCGGCCTTCAATGTAATTAATAAAGGAGCGATTCACCACTTTATTGCCGCCCGGAGTAGGATAATTACCAGTAAAATACCAATCGCCGGTATGGTCGGGAATGGCCTGATGTAAATCCTCTATGGTTTGAAATACCAGTTGAACCACAGCTTTACAGCCTACCGGGGTAACCAGTTGTGAGATTTTCGCCGAAATCTGCTCGGCGGTAAATGGCCGGTAAATGTCTTTTACAAAATTTACCACCTCCTCTTTGGGAAGCCTTTCCTGGGCTTTACATTTCAGATATACCTCATTAATCACATGCCCTTGTCTCGTCTCCTTCAGCAATTCAATAGCTGCATTAAAAGCTATAAAATCGCCCAGTTTGGTCATGTCGATGCCATAGCAGTCGGGGTAGCGGATTTGCGGGGCGGAAGAGGCCACTACTATCTTCTTTGGGCTCAGACGGTCGAGGATGCGGATAATACTCTTTCGCAGGGTGGTGCCACGTACCACTGAATCATCAAGCACCACCAGCGAATCGATGCCGGGCTTAACCACACCGTAAGTAACATCATACACGTGCGCCACCAGATCGTCACGGGCATTGTCCTGGGTAATAAAAGTACGCAGCTTGATGTCCTTAACGGCCAGCTTTTCAATCCGCGGTTTGAGGGTGAAAATTTCGTCTATTTTGGCCGGGGTGAGATTCGTCGACTCTTTAAGCAGCATGTCTTTTTTGATGCCATCGCAAAAAGTGCCCAGTTGTTCCACCAGACCATAAAAAGCCACGGCGGCCGTATTGGGGATGTAGGAAAAAACAGTATTCTTTAAATCATGGTTCACCGCTTTTAGTATCAGGGGCGTAAGCATTTGCCCCAGTCGCTTGCGCTCGCGGTAGATATCCACATCGGTGCCGCGGCTGAAATAGATTCGCTCAAAGGAGCAGGATTGTTTCTTGAGCGGGGCCAGAATGGGGGTGAGGTTAACGGTGCCATCCTTTTCGATGATAAGCGCACAGCCCGGTTCAATCTCTTTTACCTGGCTATGGTGAACGTTCAGTGCTGTTTGAATTGCCGGACGCTCTGAGGCAGCCACCACCACCTCCTCATCCTGATAATAATAGGCGGGACGAATACCCGATGGATCGCGCAGTACAAAAGCGTCGCCATGGCCCAGCATGCCTGCAATGGCATATCCCCCATCCCAGTGAACGGCCGACTGTTTCAACATTTCACTCACATCAAGTGCCCTGGCAATTTTGCTGGTTATCTCCTTCTTATTGTATCCTTCGGCCTTGTATTGCGCATATAATCGTTCGTTTTCTTCATCCAGAAAATGACCAATTTTTTCAAGAATAGTAATGGTGTCAGAGGTTTCTACCGGATACTGACCCAAATCAAGCAGCCGTGAAAACAACTCATCCACATTGGTCATATTGAAATTGCCGGCCAGTACCAGGTTCCGGGTCATCCAATTGTTGGCACGCAACACCGGATGCAGATTTTGGATATTATTTTTACCAAAAGTGCCGTAACGGAGGTGACCAAGAAAGAGTTCGCCGGCAAACCCAGTATTGTCTTTCAGCCAATGCATATCTTTTAGCCTGTCGGGACGGTTGTTGGCAGCAGCACTTATTTCATCATAGGCCCATTTAAACACATCCGTAATCGGGGAATTTGAATTGGAACGAAAGCGATTGATGTATTTGCTGCCCGGATTTGGATCAAACTTGATGCAGGCAATTCCAGCCCCATCCTGACCACGATTGTGCTGCTTCTCCATGAGCAGGTGAAGCTTGTTCAATGCCCACGTGGAGGTGCCATACCGGGCCGGATAATATTCTAATGGTTTCAGCAATCGCACCAGGGCTATTCCGCATTCATGTTTGATCTGCTCACTCATTAAGACTCCCCGTTAAAAATTATCGTTTATATTTGCGCATCAAAATGATGGTTATACCACTTTTGATAAGCTGCAAAAATACACAATTATGTAGCCCTTATTTAATAATTTTCCCTTAAAAGAACCTGTCCGGCAGCAATATCATCTAACAATAATCCACTGATTCTAAAATTATATCTCATTAATTATGAGTTCATCACCAACCGTAAAAATAAAACATGCCACTGAGGTTGACATTGACTTTATTGTTGAATCTCAGTTGAAAATGGCATTGGAAACGGAAAATCTCTCATTGGACGGCAATACCGTAGCGCATGGAGTAAAAAGCGTTTTCGCTGATTTACATAAAGGATTTTATATTGTTGCTGTTACCGCTGAGGGGGAGCGTATAGCCTGCCTTATGATCACTCCTGAATGGAGCGATTGGCGCAATGCCTGGATGTGGTGGATACAATCGGTTTACGTTTCACCTGAATGGCGCAAAAAGGGTCTTTTCAGTAAGATGTATGACTATTTGAAAGAACGTGTAAATGAGCATACCACTGTTTCAGGCATGAGACTTTACGTGGATAGAACCAATACCCGGGCTCAGGAAGTTTACCGTCGTGTGGGTATGAACGGCGACCATTACCTCACCTTTGAATGGATGAAATAAATTTTAACCTCATGAACATAAGAACCTTATCACTGTTCCTATTCCTGCTGATTTTCAACACAGTAACACAGGCACAGCAGGCACGGCCTTGCAATACAGCCATTCCGGAACACCTGTTCCGGCAGAAAATGCGTTCGGTGGATATACAATCCAGCGACGAAAGCCGTCTTCAGGTGGCTGCAGCCATTGCTAAACAACACTGCCTTTCGACAGAACAGGTAGCTGCCATGGGCAGACTTTTTTATGATGATGCTTTCCGGCTGCAGTTTGCTGAAACGGCCTGGCTCAATACGGTGGACAAAGAGAACTATTACAGGGTTTATGATGCTTTTGCCCATTTCTCTGCCGTTTTTATGCTTCACGATTATGTGCAGGAGATGAAGCGTCACCCTCATGATTACCTGCCTCCGGTAGAACCACCGCAGAACCTTAATTTCCCGGCCCTGAACTATCCAGCCTGGGAAGTTTATCACGGTCCGACCAATTGCGAGCAACCTATGGGTGAGTTTGAATTTAACGATCTTGCCCGACAGGTAGCTTCTACCGGAAATGAATCTGGACGTCAGTCGCGGCTATCACGCATTGCTCAAAATCATTGCATGAGTGCGGCCCAGGCAGTAAAGTTTGCCTCATTATTGAAATCAGAACCCAATCGCCTGGATTTTTTCCGCGAAGCAATATACGGTGTATATGATTTACAAAATCTGGCCTTTGGAGCGACGCTCTTTTCACATATTCCAAACAAAGGCACCTACAACAATATCATTTCGCAAATCCGGCCACCTCAACCTCCTCCTCCTCCCTGCCAGGTAAACCCTGATGATTTTGCTCAGATCATCCGAACCATCAGGAAAGAAAGCTTTAACAACACCAAACTCAACCTCGCCAAACAAATAGTACGCGCAAAACATTGTTTTACCGTCAACCAGATTAAGGAAATTATTGTGCTCTTTGATTTTGATGAAACCCGATTGGAATTAGCTGAATTTGCCTGGGATTATACCCTTGACCGGGAAAATTACTATCAGGTAGCGGATGCTTTCAGCTTTAATCAAACACGTGAAAAGCTGATGAAATACCTGGAGAAAAAGTGAGGTTTTTGCCAAGCAATCCAATGCATATGTAGGAATTGGAACTACTTCTCCGACGCAAGCACTGCATGTTGTAGGCAATGCTTACAAAACTTTGGGTGGCACATCATGGGCAACCTCTTCCGACTTGCGATTGAAAAATCTTACAGGCGATTACACTAAAGGCTTAAGTGAAATTACCGCACTTCAACCGGTGAGATACATCTATAAAAAAGATAACCCAAGGCAGCTCAATTCCGATCTTGAGCAAGTTGGCTTTGTAGCGCAAGAGGTGCAGAAAGTGTTTCCTGAGGCCGTGAGTGAAGCAGAAGATGGTTACCTGGATTTTAACATCCACCCCATTAACGTAGCTATGGTGAACGCCATTAAAGAATTAAAACTTCAAAATGGCGAGCTCGAACGAGAGATAAGCGATTTGAAATCGCGCTTGGAAAAATTGGAGGTTTTTGTAAAAGCAAGTGCTGAAAAATAAGTCTTTCAAAAAGGGGTACGATTTTTATCCATTTCATACTTGATGCTTTTCGTTTTTTGCTTTTGCGCAAGAAGTGCTATCCTCGTCCGGCCAGGAACACAAAAGCCGCCGGGACAGCTCTTTCGGTTAAAAATCCTATGTCCCGATATTGCAGGAGAAGTATTATACACATAAATAGTCTGTTGGGAAATGGTAATTATCAGACCGATAATGTCCGCGTTTTACCAGACAGATAAAATATTAGAAGCCCAATAAATATGTTTCCTATAGTCAAAAAACCGGGAATATAATCATCATCTTTTGAAGGAATCCCGCCAGTTCTGTTTCAACAGACATTGGAACTATTTTAGCTATCGGGAGGTTCGGGAAAATTTCGGTAATGTGATAACAGGGCTTATTCCCTTGGTGTTTTACACTTTAAACAAATTGGCCGGTGAACACATAGCTGTTCTCCACAATTGCGGCAGCGCCACCTTTTAGTTTCGTTATTTGAAAAGTTGGCTAAACCCATTGTTTTAATGTTTTCGAGGTTTTCAATCATGCTCATTCCATATGTTGTCCTGTACCGCTTATCCAATTGTTTCAGTCGTTTGCAAGGGTAATTCGGGCAATCATAGCAAAATCCCGAATGGGTTCTGTTCAGTTCGGCACAATTTGCGATGATACACTTCTGACAATATCCGGGCTTAGCAACATTGTCACCCCTGCATCCGGGACAAGGGTTTTTCACTCGTTGAAAACCTATGCAGATTTCGCAGTTCATGCCACAGGGGGCGATCAGTTGGAGGATCATAGTCTGGTTGCTCAGTAGATTTTATACTCAAATCTAAGCATTTTATACAAGTAGGCAGATTAAATTCATGAATTTAATCTGCCTACTGCTTTTACAATTCGTATCTTTTCAGAAACTATGCGTTGAATCCAAAACCTAATTCCCCTTTCTCAACTTCAACATCTTCTGCATCATATCGTAGGAGTAGCGCAGCTCTTCATCGCTGGCATCCTTCATTTCAGGGTCTCCTTCCCTAACCAAACAAGTAGATGGATTGAAAAAGAAACTAACCAAAACCAACATCAATATGAAAGAGAAAATTGCAACTATTTTAATCTCAATGCTTTTTAGCTTTTCTGCATTCTATATTGTCATTGGCCGCTTCAACTATTCTGTTTTTAAACACCAACTGTATTGAATCATGCTCATTAGCCACATCAGTAAATTCCTGATTTGAAGCACCTGTTGATAAACCAGTGAGGAAAATAAAAAGCAAGAAAGGTAAAAAGTGCGCCTGGGTTTTATCCATAGGTTTTGACCATTCCGTATTGCGCCAGTCAGGGACAAAATTAAAGCACAAAAAGGATGAATTAATGATTCGTAAACGCTGTAACGGTTATTGATATGCATCTAAACCAAAGAAACAGCCTCAAGTCTGGC
>JAVEQP010000003.1:0-61484 GCA_034007585.1 Lentimicrobium sp.
GGTCAAATGGGGCAGACTGTAAATCTGTTGGCGAAGCCTTCGGAGGTTCGAATCCTCCTCTCCCCACAACACATCAAGCGGAAGTAGCTCATTTGGTAGAGCGATAGCCTTCCAAGCTATAGGTGGCGGGTTCGAGCCCCGTCTTCCGCTCAAACATACTACAGCTTCTGCTTGTTGTAGTAGGCAATGTATAAGCCGATGTAGCTCAGTGGTAGAGCACTTCCTTGGTAAGGAAGGGGTCACGAGTTCAACTCTCGTCATTGGCTCAGTTTTTTTTGAATGTAAGTTTAACAATTTACAATAATTAACAATTATTTAATATGGCTAAAGAAAAATTTGATCGTTCCAAACCGCACGTTAATGTTGGTACCATTGGTCACGTTGACCACGGTAAAACCACCTTAACCGCTGCTATCACCCTTTGTCTTGCTGAAAAGGGATGGTCTGAATTCAGGTCATTCGACTCAATTGACAATGCTCCTGAAGAAAAAGAAAGAGGTATTACCATTAATACTTCGCACATTGAATACCAAACCCTGAACCGTCACTACGCACACGTTGACTGCCCCGGACACGCTGACTACGTTAAAAACATGGTTACCGGTGCTGCCCAGATGGACGGCGCTATCCTTGTTGTAGCTGCAACTGATGGACCCATGCCTCAAACCCGTGAGCACATTCTGCTTGCACGTCAGGTAGGTGTTCCCCGTTTGGTGGTTTTCATGAATAAAGTTGACCTGGTGGATGATGAAGAACTTCTCGATCTGGTTGAAATGGAAATTCGTGACTTGCTCAGTTTCTATGGTTTTGATGGTGACAACACCCCCATTATCCGTGGTTCAGCGCTTGGCGGTTTGAACAAAGAGCCCGTTTGGGTAGAAAAAGTTATCGAGCTGATGGAGGCTGTTGATACCTGGATTCCCCTGCCTCCACGTGATATTGATAAACCATTCCTGATGCCGGTTGAGGACGTATTCTCAATTACCGGACGTGGAACGGTAGCTACCGGCCGTATTGAAACCGGAGTGATCCACACCGGCGATCCCGTTGACATTATCGGACTGGATGCTGATAAACTGAAATCAGTAGTTACCGGAGTAGAAATGTTCCGGAAAATTCTGGATACCGGTGAAGCTGGAGATAATGCAGGTTTGCTGCTCCGTGGTATTGACAAGGACTCTATCCGTCGTGGTATGGTTATTGCTAAACCCGGTTCCATTACTCCTCATATGGAGTTCAAGGCTGAGGTTTATATCCTGAAGAAAGAAGAAGGTGGCCGTCATACCCCGTTCCACAACAGATATCGTCCTCAGTTCTATTTCAGAACTACCGACGTTACCGGTGAAGTACATCTTACCGAAGGAGTGGAAATGGTTATGCCTGGTGACAACCTCACTATTCATGTTAAGTTGATTGCTCCTATTGCCATGGCTAAGAACCTTCGTTTCGCCATCCGTGAAGGTGGACGTACCGTAGGTGCCGGTCAGGTTACTGAGATTCTCGACTAACCGTAAACATTTTGGAATAAAGGTATCCCTCTGTTTTAATGGGGTGCCTTTATTTCTGCCATATTGAATAATGAAATGGCAGAGTTAAACTCTGTAAAGAATTTTACTCAAACGGGTGTAGCTCAATTGGTAGAGTAGCGGTCTCCAAAACCGTTGGTTGGGAGTTCGAGTCTCTCCACCCGTGCAATAATAAAAACCTTGGTTAAATGGCAAAGACAAAAATTCAGGAATACATCAGCGAAAGTTACGATGAGTTGATGCACAAGACTTCCTGGCCAACCTGGAGTGAACTCCAGAACAGTGCAATAGTTGTATCCATCGCTTCCCTTATAATCGCATTTGTCGTTTATTTGATGGATATGTCTTTCCAGACTATATTGAAACAGTTCTACCTGCTGTTTTAATACTTAACCACTTTCTCTATTTCAATATCAGTTATTTGATATTCAAATCTTATCAATTGCGCTAAGCTATATGGGCGATCAAACAAAGAACTGGTACGTAATCCGGGCCATAAGCGGAAATGAAAAAAAGGTCAAACAATACCTTGAAAACGAAATCAATCGTTTAGGGATTGCTGATGTTGTTTCCCAGGTTTTGATCCCTACTGAAAAAGTATATCAAGTACGTAAGGGTAAGAAAATCAGTAAGGAACGGAATTATCTTCCGGGCTACATTCTGATTGAAGCGATTTTAACTGGTGAAATTCCGCACATCATCAAAAGTGTACCCGGAGTTTTGGGCTTTCTCGGCTCGCAAGGTGAACCCGTTCCCCTGCGTCCCGCTGAAGTTAACCGCATTCTCGGCAAAGTGGACGAATTAACAGAACAGGGCGAAGAGGCCAGTGTTCCGTTTATCGTTGGCGAAACCGTTACCGTGATCGACGGACCTTTCAACAGTTTTACCGGAATCATTGAAGAAATCAATGAGGAAAAGAAAAAGTTGAAAGTAATGGTCAAAATTTTTGGCCGTAAAACACCGCTTGAACTTGGATTTATGCAGGTAGAGAAGGATTAACTAACGGGTAAGTGAAGTCAATTAACTCACTAAGTTTACACAAATGGCAAAAGAAGTAAGCGGTTTTATCAAACTGCAGATAAAAGGTGGAGCAGCCAACCCCTCCCCACCGGTGGGTCCCGCATTGGGTTCCAAAGGGGTGAATATCATGGAGTTTTGCAAGCAGTTTAATGCGCGTACCCAGGATCAGGCAGGCAAAGTTTTGCCCGTTATAATTACGGTGTACAAAGACAAATCCTTTGATTTCATCATCAAAACCCCGCCTGTGGCTGTACAGTTGTTGGAAGCAACCAAGCTAAAAAGCGGATCGGCCGAACCCAATCGTAAAAAAATTGCGTCGGTATCATGGGATCAGGTTAAAACCATTGCTGAAGTTAAAATGGTTGACCTGAATGCTTTTACCATCGAATCAGCAATGCAGATGGTTGCCGGCACAGCCCGTAGCATGGGTATTACCGTTACCGGTGATCCTTCTTAGGTAAATGCCAATAACTGATCCGGGTAAGTCTGTATGGGCTTACCTTAGTTGAAAACTAATTTTAACAAGGCGTAAAATGGCTAAATTAACAAAAAAAAGGAAAGAGGCAATATCAAAATTTGATAGAACCGCTGTCCATACCCTTACTGATGCCATAAAAATTGTTAAGCAAACCGCCAATACCAAATTCGACAGCTCGGTTGACCTTGATGTACGGTTGGGTGTTGACCCCCGAAAGGCCAATCAAATGGTCAGGGGAACGGTGATGCTGCCCCACGGTACCGGAAAAACGGTGCGTGTTTTGGTATTGTGTACTCCTGAAAAGGAAGAAGAAGCCAAAGAAGCGGGTGCAGATTTTTATGGTTTGGACGAGTACGTTCAAAAAATTAAGGAAGGCTGGACAGATGTGGACGTGATCATTACTATGCCCAGCGTGATGCCCAAAGTGGGTGCACTGGGTAAAATCCTCGGCCCACGTGGTTTAATGCCCAATCCAAAAACCGGAACAGTAACCATGGAAGTGGGTAAAGCTGTTCAGGAAGCAAAAGCAGGTAAAATTGATTTCAAAGTGGATAAATTCGGAATTATTCACGCCGCTGTTGGCAAGGTTTCTTTCAACGAAAACCAACTTGTTGACAATGCACGTGAACTTCTGCAAACCATTATAAAACTGAAACCAACGGCTGCCAAAGGTACTTACATGAAGTCACTCTTTATGTCCAGTACTATGGGCCCGGGTATCCGTGTTGATCAAAAATCAATCACTGCATAGTTAATCAGTGGGACTTTCCTCGTAAACTGAAAAATATCATGAGAAAAGAAGAAAAGAATCAACTTATTGACACCCTGGCTGAGCAGTTGGAAAGCAGCGCGAATATTTATATTACCGATATTTCGAACCTAAACGTAGAAGTAACGGGTAAGCTGCGCAGACTTTGCTTTAAGAAGGATGTTAAGTTGATCGTTGTAAAGAATACATTGTTGCGTAAGGCCATGGAAAAGTCAGGAAAAGACTTTTCAGGACTTTATGATGTCCTCAAAGGAGCTACTTCCATTATGCTTTCGGAAGTGAACAATGGACCGGCCAAGCTGATCAAGGAATTCAGAAAAACCAGTAGCAAACCCCTGCTTAAGGGTGCTTTTGTGGAAGAAATGTCGTTTCTGGGCGATGAAAATCTTGATACCCTGGTCAACATTAAATCCAAAAATGAACTCATTGCCGATATCATTCTGGCCTTACAGTCGCCTGCTATCAATGTGGTTTCTGCCCTTCAGTCGGGTGGCCATAAGTTGAGCGGAGTTCTTAAAACCCTCTCAGAGCGGTAATGCTTAAGCTTCATTAAGAAGCACAAAAATCAACAAAACAAACTCATTTAAAAACAATTTAAACATCAATAAAAATGGCAGACTTAAAAGCTTTTGCAGAACAATTGGTTAACCTGACTGTTAAAGAAGTTAACGAATTAGCCCAAATTCTCAAAGACGAATATGGTATTGAACCCGCAGCCGCAGCTCCGGTAATGGTAGCTGGTGGTGGTGGTGAAGCACCTGTAGTTGAAGAACAAACCCAATTCGACGTGATTTTAAAAGCAGCAGGACAAGCAAAACTTGCTGTTGTTAAACTTGTAAAAGAGCTTACCAGCCTTGGCTTGAAAGAAGCTAAAGAATTGGTAGATGCAGCTCCTAAAGCCATCAAAGAAGGCGTAAGCAAAGATGAAGCTGAAGCACTGAGAAAAAGCCTTGAAGAAGCAGGTGCAGAGGTGGAAGTAAAATAAGTGGATGGCAATATTTTGCAATTACACTGCAGGCCCGGTGCTTACGCGTATGCGTGAGTACCGTACCTGCTGTTTCCCGATTAAGATGATCGGGATTAATTGTTTAAAATCATTTCAATTCTTACTTTAAATTTTACGACCTTGGCTTCAAAAATAAACGAACGCATTAGTTTTGCAACCTCTACGGTGCAGGCCAATTATCCTGATTTTCTTGACATTCAGATCAAGTCATTTCAGGATTTTTTTCAACTGGAAACCAACCCTGAAAATAGAGCTAAAGAGGGGTTATATAAGGTTTTCTCAGAAAATTTTCCCATTACCGATTCGCGGAATAATTTTGTACTCGAGTTTCTCGATTACTTTATTGACCCTCCGCGCTATTCGATTGAGGAATGCATTGAAAGAGGACTCACCTATAGTGTGCCTCTGAAGGCTAAACTTAAGCTCTATTGTACCGATCCCGAACACGAAGATTTTGAAACCATTATCCAGGACGTGTACCTGGGTATGATTCCGTATATGACCCCAAAAGGTACTTTTGTGGTTAACGGAGCCGAAAGAGTGGTGGTTTCACAGTTGCACCGTTCACCGGGCGTATTTTTCGGTACCAGCTATCATGCGAACGGCTCGCAGTTGTTTTCGGCACGTATCATCCCTTTCAAAGGATCGTGGATGGAGTTTACTACCGACATCAACAACGTGATGTATGCATACATCGACCGGAAAAAGAAGCTGCCCGTAACCACTCTTTTACGTGCCATTGGTTATGAAACCGATAAGGATATCCTGGAGATTTTCCAGCTTGCTGAAGAGGTGAAAGTAACCAAGGCCGGACTTAAAAAGGTAATTGGTTCCCGCCTGGCAGCACGCGTGCTGAAAAACTGGATTGAAGACTTTGTGGATGAAGATACCGGAGAAGTAGTTTCCATCGAACGTACCGAAGTGATTATCGATCGGGAAACGGAGATTGAAAGTCACCACATTGATCTTATTGTGGAATCAGGAACGAAAACCATTCTGATTCACCGCCAGGACCCTGACAATATAGATTATTCCATCATTTTCAATACCCTTCAAAAAGATACTGCCAACTCTGAGAAAGAGGCTGTTGAATTTATATATCGTCAATTGCGTAATGCGGAGCCACCTGACGAAGAAACAGCACGTGGCATCATTGAAAAGTTGTTCTTTTCTGATAAGCGTTATGACCTCGGTGACGTGGGACGTTACCGGATCAATAAAAAACTGAACCTTGACACCCCGCTTGAAACCAAAGTGCTCACCAAGGAAGACATCATTTCCATCATCAAATATCTGATTGGACTGATTAATCTGCGCACTGAAGTGGATGATATTGATCACCTGAGTAACCGCCGCATCCGCACAGTAGGCGAGCAGTTGTACAATCAGTTTGGCGTAGGGCTGGCCCGTATGGCCCGCACCATTCGTGAGCGCATGAACGTGCGTGATAATGAGGTGTTTACACCTACTGATTTGATCAATGCCAAGACGTTATCCTCTGTGATTAACTCATTTTTTGGTACCAACCAATTGTCACAGTTCATGGATCAGACCAATCCTTTGGCTGAACTTACGCATAAACGCCGCGTTTCGGCCCTCGGCCCTGGTGGTCTTTCGCGTGAACGCGCCGGATTTGAGGTTCGTGACGTACATTATACCCACTATGGTCGCTTGTGTACCATCGAAACTCCTGAAGGTCCGAATATCGGGCTGATCTCTTCCCTCTGCGTATTTGCGAAAATCAATAGGCTCGGTTTTATTGAAACCCCTTATAAACGCATTGAGAATGGTAAAGTAATGATCAATGAGGCTCCCATATACCTGAGTGCTGAGGAAGAGGAAAACAAAGTAATTGCGCAGGCTACCACCCCTATGGATAAAGAAGGGAACCTTCAGAACGAGCGTATCAAGGTTCGTTACCTGGCCGACTATCCTATTGTGGAGCGCGAAAATGTGGATCTCATTGATATAGCTCCCAATCAGATTGCCTCTATTGCGGCCTCACTCATTCCTTTTCTGGAACACGATGATGCCAACCGTGCCCTGATGGGTTCAAACATGATGCGTCAGGCTGTGCCTCTGCTTAATCCCGAAGCTCCCATTGTTGGAACCGGAATTGAGCGCAATGTGGCTTTCGATAGCCGGGTACTGGTTACGGCTGAAGCTGACGGTATGGTTGAATATGTGGATGCTGCTGAAATAGTGGTGCGGCATACCCGTTTAGAAGAGGAGAAACTCGTTAGTTTTGATGAGGACATCAAACATTACAGGCTGACTAAGTTTACCCGTACCAACCAGAATACCTGTATAAATCTACGCCCGGTTGTTCGTAAGGGTGATAAGGTTAAAAAAGGTCAGGTATTGTGTGAAGGATATGGCACCAGTGGAGGTGACCTCGCTCTGGGCCGTAACCTGATGGTGGCCTTTATGCCCTGGAAGGGATATAACTTTGAGGATGCTATCGTAATTTCTGAGAAAGTGGTGAAGGAAGACATTTTTACTTCTATCCACATCGAAGAATTTGTACTCGAAGTTCGTGATACCAAACGTGGAGTAGAAGAACTCACCAATGATATCCCCAATGTAAGTACCGAAGCAACCAAAGACCTCGACGAAAACGGACTTATCCGTATTGGGGCAGAGGTGAATGAAGGAGATATCCTTATCGGTAAAATTACACCTAAGGGCGAAAGTGATCCTACCCCCGAAGAGAAACTGCTGCGCGCCATTTTTGGCGATAAAGCCGGCGACGTAAAGGATGCTTCATTAAAAGCACCTCCTTCAATGAAGGGCGTGGTCGTGGATAAAAAGCTCTTTTCGCGCATGATTAAAGACCGCAAGGTTAAAGCCAAGGAGAAAGATATGGTTAAAGTGCTCGAGGATGATTTTGCCAAGAATTCATCAGAACTGAAGAGCAAACTGGTGGATAAACTTACAGTACTTGTGTCGGGGAAAACATCTCAGGGAGTTTACAATAACTTTAAGGAAGAGATACTTCCCAAAAAAGTGAAGTTTACTCAAAAGATGCTCACCGGTATCGATTTCCTGAATGTGAATCCCAATAAATGGACCACTGATAAGGAAGTGAATGAGTTGATTAAGAAACTCATCAATAACTACATCATTAAGTATAAAGAATTTCTTGGGGTGTATAACCGCAAAAAATTTGTGGCTACTGTAGGTGACGATTTGCCCAATGGCATAATTCAAATGGCAAAAGTTTATGTGGCTAAAAAGCGTAAACTGAAAGTGGGTGATAAAATGGCCGGCCGCCACGGTAATAAAGGTATAGTTGCGCGTATTGTACGTGAAGAAGACATGCCTTTCCTGGCCGATGGAACTCCGGTTGACATTGTACTCAACCCGCTGGGTGTGCCTTCGCGTATGAACCTGGGTCAGATTTACGAAACGGTATTGGGCTGGGCCGGAAAAAAGCTGGGCCTCAAGTTTTCGACGCCAATATTTGACGGAGCTACCGATGTTCAGATTAATGAGTATATGAAACAGGCTGAGCTGCCTGAAAATGGCCGGGTTCATCTGTATGACGGCGGAACCGGAGAACGATTCCATCAACCGGCTACCGTGGGCTATATTTATATGCTCAAACTTCACCATATGGTGGATGATAAGATGCATGCCCGTTCAATTGGACCTTATTCATTGATTACACAACAGCCCCTCGGCGGTAAGGCTCAGTTTGGAGGCCAGCGTTTTGGTGAAATGGAGGTGTGGGCACTCGAAGCATTCGGCGCATCACACATCCTTCAGGAAATATTAACCGTTAAATCAGATGATGTTATGGGCAGGGCCAAGGCTTATGAAGCCATTGTAAAAGGCGATAATATGCCCATACCAGGTATTCCCGAATCCTTTAATGTACTTGTACATGAACTCAGGGGCCTGGGCTTAAACATCACTTTTGATTGATCATTACGGAAATCCTCCGGTCATAGCTTCGGCTATGACCGATAATTTCCGGTTCGTAATTTTTTGTTCTTGTTAAATATATTCTTCAGTATATGGCTTTCAGAAAAGACAGCACCATTTCAAGCAATTTTTCCAAAATTACCATCAGTCTCGCTTCTCCTGAAATGATTCTCGAGCGCTCGAGCGGTGAAGTACTGAAACCCGAAACCATCAACTACCGGACATACAAACCCGAGCGCGATGGCTTGTTTTGCGAACGTATCTTCGGGCCGGTAAAAGATTGGGAATGCCACTGCGGTAAATACAAACGTATCCGTTATAAAGGCATTGTCTGCGATCGTTGCGGGGTAGAAGTTACCGAAAAGAAAGTGCGTCGTGAACGTATGGGGCACATTCAATTGGTTGTTCCTGTGGCGCATATCTGGTTCTTCAGATCACTGCCCAATAAAATTGGCGCCCTGCTCAACCAAAATACCAAAAAACTCGACTCTATCATCTATTACGAACGATATGTGGTGGTGCAACCCGGCATGGTTGATGGTATGATGTTAAAAGAGGAAGTTAAAGTTGAAAAACTCGCACTGCTCACCGAAGAGCAGTATTTTGAGGTGATTGACGCGCTTCCAAAAGACAATCAGTATCTGGATGATTCTGATCCTCAGAAATTTATTGCAAAAATGGGTGCTGAAGCACTTCATGACCTGCTTAGAAACCTTAATCTGGATCAGGAATCCTACGATTTACGTCACAAGGCCAACAATGAAACTTCACAGCAACGTAAAGCCGATGCGCTGAAGCGCCTGCAGGTTTTTGAGGCATTCCGCGATGCTCAGACCCGGATCGAAAATCATCCTGAATGGATGATAGTGAAGGTAGTACCTGTTATTCCGCCTGAACTCAGACCGCTGGTTCCCCTGGATGGTGGACGTTTTGCTACCAGTGACCTGAACGATCTCTATCGTAGGGTAATTATCCGGAATAACAGACTCAAACGCCTGATAGAAATAAAAGCTCCCGATGTAATTATGCGGAATGAAAAACGCATGCTTCAGGAGGCCGTGGATTCTTTGTTCGACAATTCACGCAAAGCCAATTCAGTGAAAACCGAATCCAACAGGGCGCTGAAATCATTGAGCGACAGCTTAAAGGGAAAGCAGGGACGTTTCCGCCAGAATTTGCTCGGTAAACGTGTCGACTATTCCGGCCGTTCGGTGATTGTGGTTGGACCCGAACTCAAATTAAATGAGTGCGGTCTGCCTAAAGATATGGCTTCTGAATTGTTTAAGCCGTTTATCATTCGCAAGATGCTGGAACGTGGAATCGTAAAAACGGTGAAATCAGCTAAGAAAATCGTTGACCGCAAGGATCCAGTAGTTTGGGATATTCTCGAAAGTATTCTCAAAGGTCATCCGGTGATGCTTAACCGCGCACCTACACTGCACCGACTGGGTATTCAGGCTTTCCAGCCCAAACTTATTGAGGGTAAAGCCATTCAGCTCCACCCTTTGGTTTGTACCGCGTTTAATGCTGACTTTGACGGCGACCAAATGGCTGTGCATGTGCCCCTGGGTAATGCGGCCGTACTTGAAGCGCAATTGCTTATGCTGGCGTCACACAATATCCTTAATCCTGCAAATGGTGCGCCCATTACCGTTCCTTCTCAGGACATGGTACTTGGGCTCTATTACATGACCAAAGGTCGGAAATCGATACCTGAAAACCCGGTTAAGGGTGAAGGTATGACTTTCTATTCGCCTGAGGAAGTGATTATTGCTTACAATGAAAAGGTAGCCGATCTTCATGCCTATATTAAGGTGAAAATCAGTGCCATTGAACAAGGTGAACCCGTAACTAAGTTGGTGGAAACTACGGTGGGAAGGGTGTTGTTCAATCAGGTGGTGCCTTCAGCCTATGGATACATCAATCAGTTGCTCACCAAGAAAGCATTGCGTGATATTATTGGTGATGTACTGAAGAAAACCGGTACGGAAAAAACTGCTCAGTTTCTTGATGATATTAAGAATTTGGGTTATAACATGGCTTTCCGGGGAGGTTTATCTTTTACGCTAAGTGATGTTATCGTTCCTGAAGTAAAAGAAACACTGGTTAAGCAGGCCAATGATGAGGTAGAAGAGGTGGTAGGCAATTACAACATGGGCTTTATAACCAATAATGAACGTTATAACCAGATTATTGATATCTGGACACATACCAATTCGAGACTAACCTTTACGCTGATGGAGAATCTGGCTCAGGATATGCAGGGATTTAATCCTGTATATATGATGCTTGATTCGGGTGCCCGGGGTTCTAAGGAACAGATCAGGCAGTTGTCTGGGATGAGGGGGCTGATGGCTAAACCTCAGAAATCCGGAGCTTCGGGAGGCGAGATTATTGAAAACCCGATTCTCTCGAACTTTAAAGAAGGGCTTTCGGTGTTGGAGTATTTTATTTCAACCCACGGTGCACGTAAAGGTCTTGCCGACACTGCGCTTAAAACTGCCGATGCCGGCTATCTTACCCGTCGTCTAGTTGACGTGGCTCAGGATGTGGTAATTACTGAGCCTGATTGTGGTACCCTCCGCGGATTAACCACCACAGCCCTCAAGAAAAATGAGGAAGTGGTTGAAACCCTTTATGATAGAATACTTGGCCGGGTTACTCTGCACGATATCTACCATCCGCAAACCGGTGAGCTGATTGTTGCAGCCGGAGAGGAACTCACTGAGGAAATCAGTGCTGTTATTGAAGAATCACCGGTCGAGTCCGTTGAAATCAGATCGGTACTTACCTGCGAATCTAAAAAGGGCGTTTGTGCCAATTGTTATGGTCGGAACCTGGCCTCTGGTCGTATGGTTCAAAAAGGTGAAGCAGTCGGGGTTATCGCTGCTCAATCCATTGGAGAGCCAGGAACACAGCTTACTCTGCGTACTTTCCACGTTGGGGGTACTGCATCTAATATCGCAGTAGCATCACGCATAGAAGCTAAATATACCGGCATACTCGAAATTGATGATCTCCGTTACGTAGAGTTCCAAAACGTTGAAGGTAAAAAATACGATATCGTAATCGGCCGTTCAGCCGAGATGCGTATTGTGGATAAGAAAACCGGTATCATACTTTCTTCTGCACACATTCCCTATGGCGCCAACCTTTATTTCAGGCAGGGCGACGAAGTGGAAAAAGGCAGCAGAATCAGCGACTGGGATCCATACAATGCCGTAATTCTCTCTGAAGTACCGGGTAAAGTGGTATTTGATAATATCATTGAAGGTACCACGTTTAGGGTGGAATCAGACGAGCAGACTGGTTATCATGATAAAGTGGTGATTGAAAGTCGACAGAAAGCCAAAAATCCCGGAATTCGTGTAGTGGATTCCGATGGCTCAGACCTTCGCTCTTATGACATACCTGTTGGATCTCACATTGTAGTGGAAGAGGGTCGCAAGATCAAGGCTGGAGAAATTCTGGTTAAAATTCCACGTGCAGTAGGCAAGTCAGGTGATATTACCGGTGGTTTGCCCCGTGTTACCGAGTTGTTTGAGGCACGTAATCCCTCCGATCCGGCTACTGTTGCCGAAATTGATGGCGTAGTTTCCTTCGGTAAAAAACTTAAACGCGGAAACCGCGAAGTAATCATCACTTCCAAAACTGGAGAAGAGAAGAGTTATCTTGTCCCCACCTCGAAGCAGATACTTGCTCAGGAAAATGACTATATCAAGGCCGGAACGCCCCTGTCAGAAGGAGCGATGACTCCCAGCGATATCCTTTCCATTAAAGGACCCATGAAGGTTCAGGAGTATATCGTGAATGAAATTCAGGAAGTTTACCGCTTGCAGGGTGTAAAAATCAACGATAAGCACTATGAGGTGATTGTGCGCCAGATGATGCGTAAAGTTGAAGTAGCCGATCCCGGCGATACCAAGTTCCTGGAAGGCGAACTCGTGAATAAAATTGATTTCCACGATGAAAACGACTGGATTTTTGGTAAAAAGGTTATTATAGATCCGGGTGATTCACCTAACCTGAAACCCGGGCAGATTGTTACCGCGCGTAAACTCAGAGATGAAAATTCAATGTTGAAACGACGGGACAAAAAACTGGCTGATGCCCGCGATGTTCAACCTTCAACTGCCAAACAGGTGTTGCAGGGTATTACACGCGCTTCGTTGCAAACCAAGAGTTTTATCTCGGCTGCATCGTTCCAGGAAACCACAAAAGTACTTACCGTAGCCGCAATCAATGCAAAATCAGACGATTTGCTTGGCCTGAAGGAAAATGTAATTGTCGGTCATCTTATACCGGCAGGTACAGGCTTACGGGAGTATGGCGACCTTATCGTTTCTTCAAAGGAGGAATACGAAAAATTGATGGCTTCAAAAGCCGATGAAGTTGAAGTTTAATTTTAAGTTCAGGAGGAATGAAAGTTCCTCCTGACTTTTTTAAAAACATAGAGTAATGAGTGAAAACAAGCAACAAAATCAGATCAACATTGAATTAAGCGATGAAATGGCTGAAGGTATCTATTCCAATCTGGCCATCATTACCCATTCAAATGCAGAATTTATTATTGACTTTGTAAAAATGATGCCTGGTGTGCCTAAAGCCAAAGTGAAATCAAGAATTATACTCACGCCTCAACATGCCAAAAGACTGATGGGTGCACTACGGGAGAACATCTCCAAATTTGAGTCCATCCATGGGAACATCAAGGAAAGCGAATCAAACGTTCCATTTACCCTTGGTGGTCCTACCGCTCAGGCATAATTCCTACTTCTTAAACAAAAGAGCCGGTATTGGGTATAACCAGTCCGGCTCTTTTATGTATGATCAGTATCCGTTGATATAGTCCGGCTGATTGTTCATAAAGCTCATAAAGGAAGCACCAAAAATGACGATTAGTACCACCCATAGTACAATGCCAATCAGTAACCAGATGAGTGCAGCTTTTGCCCAGTTTGACTTGTTTGGGTTGGTATTACTGCCAAACGCCCATACGAAAAGCATGATAATATTAACAATTGGGATAGCGGAAATCAGCAGGGTAATCATCCAATCGCCAATCGAAATTTTTGGAACGGGAGTAACTTCAAAATTTTCCATAGTATATAGGTTTTGATTAATGTGGTTTAAGCTGATCAAATATACAACAAATTTAAGTGAAAAAGTATTTCTGGTGCCGGGGTCTTTATTTTTGTAACAGGCGTAAATTCCGAAGGGGCACTATTTTGGCGTAAATTTGTAAAAAATATTACTTATGGACTTATCCTCACTGTTTGAATCTGCCAGCCCTATGTTTACCTGGGTTATTTTACCAATACTTATTTTCCTTGCCCGAATAAGCGACCAGACTATTGGTACCTTAAGGTTAATATTCTTATCGAAAGGACAAAAATTCATCGCTCCATTTTTGGGATTTTTTGAAGTAATTATCTGGTTACTTACCGTTGGTCAGATTATGCAGCATCTCGATAATGTATTGGCTTACATAGCTTATGGTGGCGGGTTTGCTACAGGAAATTATATAGGAATGGTCATTGAAGAGAAGCTTTCCATTGGAACGGTCATTATACGTATTGTGCCCCGCAACAATACCAGTGAGCTGATTGCCTATCTCAGAGAGAGAAATTATGGCGTTACTTCAGTGCACGCCCAGGGCAGCAGGGGGGAAGTGGATATCGTTTTTACCATTGTCAAGCGGAAAAGTATTGATGAAGTAGTAGGTATCATCAACCAGTTTAATCCCAATGCGTTCTACACTATTGAGGATGTCCGTTCGATAAATGAAGGCATCATTACCCGAACCAGACGAAAATCGGTGCTGAATGGATTTTGGTTTAGCAACAAAAAAATAAAATAATTGTCAGACAAGGGATAATTCTTCAAGTTGTTGTATAGTAAGCATTACATGTCACGACCAAGGCGGAAGCGCTATATTTTCAGACCACCCCTGGCAAGCGGGTTTGCACCTTATGGTTCCTCTGCGGATTCCACCGGAATGCTGATTATATTCTTAGAGGAATATGAGGCTTTGCGATTGGCCGATTATGAGGGCCTGCCTCAAATTGAAGCCGCCGAAAGAATGGGTATTTCACGTCCGACTTTCACCCGTATTTATGATCAGGCCAAAAGAAAACTTGCTCAGACATTGGTAGAAGGACTAACCATGCAAATTTCAGGTGGTCATGCACAATTTGATACACCCTGGTTTCGTTGTGATGAATGCAGTACTGCTTTTACTCCTGCTGAAGCTACTTTATATGTGAATGGATGTCCCGTTTGTCGGAGCATACATATTCACAAGCTGATTAGGGATACTGCAAATGATGGCATCAATGTAATGCCGCGCAGGGCTTTGCATCAAACTGGATACTGTCAGTGTCCGAGATGTGGACTTAAAATCTCACATCAGGCCGGAGTGCAGTGCAGCAGTCTGGTCTGTTCAGGATGTGGTAGCAATATGATACGCGAGCACTATCCCCTGTGATTGCAGTATAAGCTTTTATCAGGCCATCAAAACTGTAAAGGTATCTGATGGAGAATAAGAAGCCTGGCATAAATGTATTAATGATAGATGCAGATGAATTTAAAGTGGACATTGAAGATGAAGCGGTTCTGATGGGTGATCTGATTATTTGAGTTGGTGAAGTTGCAAAATTGAGAATTTTTGTATATATTTTCCGGTATGAATGTAACTAAAAGGTTTTTCCTAATCCTGACAATCCTTGTTGGTCTGCTATTTAATTTACAGGCCCAGCAGGTTGGTCTGGTTTTGAGTGGGGGAGGAGCCAAAGGAGTTTGTCATATTGGAGTGATTAAAGCTTTGGAAGAAGAGGGCATACCTATAGATTATGTTACCGGGACTTCTATGGGAGCCATTATTGGTGGGCTCTATGTAGCGGGGTATTCTCCGGCAGAAATGGAGCAACTGGTCACTTCAGCATCATTTGCCAGTTGGGTATCAGGTAAGGTAGATGAAAGATACCGCTATTTCTTTAAAAAACCTCCTCCGAATTCCTCATGGGTCGATTTTAGTTTTAATATTGATTCGGTGCTTTCTCCAAATTTGCCAACCAATATCGTGTCGCCACTCGTTATGGATTTTGCCTTTATGGAAATATTTGCCGGAGCAGGCGCCGTAGCCCACTATAACTTTGACAGTCTGATGGTTCCTTTCCGCTGTATGGCTTCTGATATTTCCCGTGCACAATCCGTGGTACTGAGCAATGGAGATTTAGGTTCTGCTGTAAGGGCTTCAATGACTTTTCCGTTTTATTTTAAGCCAATCAGTATCGATAGTACATTGCTCTTTGATGGAGGAATGTACAATAATTTTCCCTCAGATATTATGTATGAGGAGTTTTTTCCTGATATGATTATAGGTAGTCAGGCCGCCTCTAATTATGGCGAGCCTGAAGCCGATAATGTTATTTCTCAGCTTCAGAATATGCTGATGACGAAGCGTGAATACACCGTCATCTGTGAAAATGGAATAATTATTAAACCCAATTTAAAGCAGGTGAGCGTTACTGATTTCAGGTTTACCCAGCAGTTTATTGATAGTGGATATGCGATGACTAAACGCCATATTGCTGAAATGCGCAGGTTTGTTGTAGATACTGTTTCTAAAACAACTATTGAAAGCAAACGGGCCTGGTTTAATCAGAAAAAACCCGACTTGATAGTAGATGAAATCTATATCTCAGGACTAAAATCTGCACAAAAACAATATATACGGGGAGTGTTGCGATCTGAGGTTGCTAATTTTGATACTGAAGTAAAAGATGATCCGTTAACCATTGAAAAATTAAAACCCGCCTATTATAAATTACTTGCCGAGGAAAAGCTGGAAAATATTTATCCCAAATTGATTTATGATGAGCAAAGAAAAGTATTCGATCTGATGCTTGATGTTACCCGGGGCAACCAACTTATCGCAGGAATGGGGGGGGCGGTTACCTCCAGCTCCGTTAATGAGCTTTTTCTGCAACTGCAATACAATTATTGGCGCAAAAACTCATTCCAGGTTTCCACCAACGCCTATTTTGGACGATTTTATAATTCGGCCTACCTCGAAGGCCGGGTCGATTTCCCTTATCCGAAATCTTTCTATCTGAAAACAGCTTTCGTTTTTAATAAGTTTAATTATTTTAAAACCAAAACCTATTTCTTTGAAGATGAAGACCCGTTTTTCCTGATTGAAAAAGACAACTTTTTTGTGCTCTCCGGAGGGTTTCCGGTAACTAATCACGGGATTATAACCATGGAAATTGCCTCCGGTTTTAATACTGATGAATATTTTCAAACTAATTTTTATGCCCGTAGCGATACCCTTGATAAAACTACCCTGAATTTTTTCTCTCCAGCCATTAATTTTGAAATCAATACCTTAAACCGGAAAGAGTATGCCAGCTCAGGCGTGCGCCTGCATGCTTCTGCCCGATTTGTTGCGAGTCGGGAGCATTATTATCCTGGTAGTACCGCGAATACAATAAAGAACACCTCTTACAACCATTCGTGGTTACAACTGACCGTATCATATGAAAATTATTATGAAAAGATAGGCCCGGTTCATCTTGGATTATATGCAGGCGTCCATTATTCTACCCAGAAATATTTTAACAATTATACTTCTACCTTGCTTTCGGCCAGGGCTTTCCAGCCATTTGCAGAGAGTACACTACTGTTTTTGCCGCAGTTCAGAGCAAATAAGTTTATTTCAGCGGGTACTAAAAATGTGCTTTCCATAAGAAAAAATATTGATTTCAGGGCAGAAGCCTACATGTTCCTCCCCATGAGGGCCATTGAGCAAAATTTCATCACACGTAAACCTGTAAGAGCCGATAAAATTTATGCTTACTCACTTGGAACAGCCACGGTAGTTTTCCATTCTCCCATAGGACCCATCAGCCTTAGCCTTAATTATTACAACGGAGAGAGCAAACCCTGGTCTTTCTTCCTGAAATTTGGATATCTGATATTTAATCGCAGGCCGTTTTAGTAACTTTAATCGATAATAGCTTTTGGGAAGGACAATTTATCTTGATGATTTTATTCAGGCAGACAAATACACTTTTAAATTTGCGGTATTGACATTAGAAATATTGTTACATTTGCAATCCAAAACAATCATTTGATCATCCAAATAACTGAAAAGTCAACAGTTTAACATTTCCCACTCCCCAAAATCAGTTTATAAGAATTGCTGCAATTGGAAAACACCGCATTGCATTGATTTAAAATTGCTTATAAGGAGGATTCGTAAAAAATGCAGTATTAATCATTCATTTGAACTCTATCATGGAAACCAATTCTCAATCTGATCTGAACCCTGAGGAAGCCATCACCTCCCGGAACGAGAACACTGCCGGACAACAAACACCGGTTGAAAGTAATGCTGATGAGCAAGCAGACGAAACCACTACCCGTGCTGAAAATGAGCCGGATCAATTGTTGAATGCCCCGGCAGAGGGTAGTGAACTTGTAAAGGAAGCCGTTGACGCAGTGGCTGATGAAAAGGATGCTCCAGATTCACCGTTAAGTGAAGCTCCGCAATCATCATCATTGCCCGCTGAAACAGAAGATGCCTCTCTAACAGCCTCAGAAACAGACGAAGAAGGTAGCAAATACTCAGCTTTATCTACCCCCCCTGAATCGGATGTGGCAAAAGATCCCATTCCCGAAGCCGCTCAATCATCAAATGTTGAAAATTTAGCTTCAGAGCAGAATCAGTCGGAAGCTGAACCGGATAATTCCCGCTCAGCTCAAGCTGATGACAGTGCTGAGGATGTAGGAATTGCGATGAATGATGAAGCGGTGGAAGCACTAAAAGACAAGGATATTGCAGATTCACCCATGAGCGAAGAGCCTCTGCTTTCGTCTATGACGAGTGAAAAACCGGATGATCAGCTAGGCATACCTGAGAAGCACGAAGACAGTACCGCTGATTCAGCCACTGCCCCTCCGCCATTACACGAAGCTGAGCAGGGTCCTTCTGACATCGAAAAAACAGAAGGCAATTCCGATGTAAAAGCCTCCACCGGAATTCAGATTGTTCCCGGTTTATTGGCGCAGCAGGCTATTTCCTTAATTGATGAGGACGAGGATGAGTCTGAAGAAACAGAAGAAGAGGAAACCGAAGAGGAGACCAACTACGCCGACATGAGTCGCCTGCAGTTGGTTGAAAAGCTTGAAGAACTGGTTAAAGACGCCGACATCACAAAAATAAAAGGGGATGTGGGTCAGATAAAAATGGCCTTTCTTAAACTCAATAAGGAGTTTAAACATGAGGCCTATCAGAAACTGGCTGAACAAAACGAAGAAATTGACGCTGAAAATGTTGACAGTTCCGATGCTCAACATCTTATAGCCGATGATGATATAGAAATCCGTTATAAGGAGGCCTTTGGTGTTTATAGAAAAGGTCGGGCTGCCTTTAACGAACAACTTGAAAAGGAAAAAATTGCCAATCTCGAAGAAAAGAATAAAATTCTTGAAGAACTAAAGACACTTATTGCTTCTGAAGAGACCCTGAAGAAAACTTATGATGAGTTTAAGAATCTTCAGGACAAGTGGAAAACCATTGGTATGGTGCCAAAAGGTGATGTTAATAATCTGTGGCAGAATTATCATTTCCTGGTTGAGAAATTCTTCGACAAGGTTAAAATCAATAAGGAGCTTAAGGACCTTGATCTTAAGAAGAACCTTGAAGCCAAAATGCTTCTTTGTGAAAAGGCAGAAGAGTTATTGCTTGAAAAATCCATCACCAAATCTTTCAAGCAATTACAGCAATACCATGACGATTGGAAGGAGATAGGACCTGTTCCTCAGGATAAAAAAGATGAAATCTGGGAGCGCTTCAGGGCTGCAACTGATCAGATTAATGAGCGCCGCCACGAGTATTACGCTCAGATGCAGGATAGTTTTGAGCAAAACCTGGCTGCCAAGCAGATTTTGTGTGAAAAGGCTGAACAGTTGCTTCAGGTGGAAAATGATAGCATTAAAAGCTGGCAGGATACCACCAATAAAATTACCGAGCTGTTACAATTGTGGAAAAGTTTGGGCCCTGCTCCTAAGAAACAAAACAATGAGATTTGGTCTAGATTCAAAACATCGCTGGACTCCTTTTTTAATGCTAAAAAGGATTACTATTCCAATCTTAAGGAACAGCAACTGCATAACTTTAATGTAAAACTTGATTTATGTGTCCAGGCTGAAGCATTGCGCAGCAGCACTAACTGGAAAAACACCACCCGTGAACTTATCAACCTACAGAATGAATGGAAGAAAGTTGGACCGGTGCCTCGTAAACAAAGTGATCGTATCTGGAAACGGTTTCGGGCAGCGTGTGATGAATTCTTCAAAGCCAAAAATGAATATTTTAGCAACATTCAAAGTCACGAAGGTGAAAACCTCAAACTGAAACTCGATCTTATCGAACAGGTGAAAGGTTTTGAAGTGGGCGACGATCGCAATCAGGCCATTGAAACATTGAAGAGCTTCCAGCGCCAATGGATGGATATTGGCTTTGTTCCCATAAAGGAAAAGGAAAGGCTGCAAACTGAATTCAGGTCATTGATCAACAAGCATTTTGAAAAACTCAAGGTGGATTCCATGGCTTCAGGTGCAAGTAACTATCGTAGTCGAATTGACCGTATGGCTAAGGATTCGCCCGACGCCGGCAGAGTCATCAGCAAAGAGCGGGGATTCCTGCAGGGCAAGATTCAGCAATTGCAGGATGACATTAAGCTGTGGGAGAATAATATTGGTTTCTTTGCCAATTCCAAAACGGCCAATCTGTTGAAACAGGAATTTGAAAAAAAGATTGATCAGGCGAAAGATGAGCTCCAGATGCTCGAATCTAAAATGAAAGCCCTGCGCGAAGCAGGAAATTAATAAAAACAAAAACCGCCGGATATCCGGCGGTTTTTGTTTGAGCCTGTTCATGTTTTTTGTACTTTCGCTGTATGGCAGGCAATACTTTCGGACATTTGCTCCGGCTTACAACTTTTGGAGAATCACACGGCCCGATGATAGGGGGAGTGTTGGATGGTTTCCCTTCCGGGTTACCCGTGGATATTGACGCCCTGATGGTTGAGATGGAAAAGCGCCGTCCCGGGAAAGGAGATTTTGCTTCCCCCCGAAGCGAAGCGGATATTCCCGAATTTGTTTCAGGTATGTTTGAAGGTAAAACTACCGGAGCTCCACTGGCTTTCCTTATCCGCAATACCCACTCCCGGAGTGCCGATTATGAGGCGCTTAAAAATGTTTATCGCCCTTCTCATGCTGCCTATTCCTGGGAAGCCAAATATGGCCATTACGATTTTCGCGGAGGTGGCCGGGCTTCTGCCCGCGAAACGGCCGTTAGGGTGGTCGCCGGCGCCCTTTGCAAACAGTTACTTTCATTAAGCGGTATAACTATTCTTGGCTATACTGCACAAATTGGAAAGGTAAAAGCAGTAGTCGATACATTCAATGTGGAGCAGTCCGCTGTTGTGAATTCAGTATTATTCTGTCCCGATCCGGTTGCTGAGAAAATGATGCTGGATGAGCTGGCAACAGTTAAATCCGCGGGTGATTCTGCCGGCGGTATTGTGGAGGCAGTGATTAAAGGATTGCCCGCCGGTCTGGGTGAACCGGTATTTGATAAGCTTCAGGCCGATCTGGCGAAGGCCATGCTCAGCATTAATGCAGCTAAAGGATTTAGCTACGGCGAAGGCTACCGCGTTGCCGAACTTTATGGTTCTCAGCACAACGATCCATTTGAAAAAGTGGGCAACAAAGTGCAACCTTCCTCCAATCATGCCGGAGGAATATTGGGTGGTATCTCCACGGGGGAACCTGTCTGGTTTTCAGTCGCTTTTAAGCCCGTATCGAGTATAAAAAGTACTCAAACTACGGTGGATAAGCAGGGCAACCCTCTGGAATTGTCAATTAAAGGGCGTCATGATGTTACCATTGTGCCCCGTGCTGTAGCTGTAGTTGAAGCCATGGCTGCACTGGTTATAGCCGATCATATGCTGCTATCGGGCAGGATAGGTCATAAATTACCCTAAAAATACGCAAAGTGTAGTCGTTTTCTGCTAATCTGAACTATTCATAAATGCTGTAAAAAATGGGAAAAGTTCAGTAAGGGGAGTCAGGGTGCGACTCAAAGTCGCGCCCTGACTTACAGACCCATATCTCCTCATTCAAATCAGGAGATATTGAGAGGGGAAAAAGGCATTAAGCAATCGGGGCAACAGAGCTTAAGATTATAAAATTTTTGTCAACATTGAGTAAGTTTGTTTTTGTGAGTTAATCAGGCTAAAGTTTTTGTGCTTTTTTGTTCTGAAGTTTCAGTTAATGGGCAACCCAAATCATGGAGATCTCGTTAAATCATGCATGGATTTAAAACCAAAGTATGCAGATGTTGTTAATGTTAACAGTAATAAATGAAGCTGCAATCCAGGATGGTCATATCATTTTGCCTTGCAGGTTTCTTTTTTAACCTTACGTGTTATATCGCTGATGGTTAGCCTGATATGATATATCAAAAGGATTTCATATCTTTACCAGAGAATAGTGAATAAAAACCAATACTCCCAATGAAAAAAGCCCTCAAAATTCTGCTGATTATTGTGGCCGTCCTATTGGCCCTTATGATTATTTTACCTTTTGCTTTTAAAGGCAAGATTGTTGAAGCCGTAAAGCGGGAGGCCAACAATAACCTGAATGCTCAACTGGATTTCAGCAAAGTAAGCCTGTCGCTTTTCAGGAGCTTTCCCAATGTCTCCGTGGGTATTCAAAACCTGAGCTTAACCGGCATCAACGATTTTGAGCATGATACGCTCATCTCTGCGCCTTCTTTTCGTTTAACGTTGGATATAATGAGTGTTATCAAGGGGAGTAATTATAAGATAAAAGAGATTGTTTTGCAAGAGCCTGACGTATTGCTAAAAGTGCTTTCCACCGGATTGGCAAACTGGGATATTGTAAAACCATCAGCAGATACTGCTGCGCCTGCCGAAGGTGAACCTTCAGAAATGAAGATTGCACTTAAAAGCGTGCGCATCAATAAGGGCCGTTTAAGGTACGAAGATGCCACCCTGCCAATGAAGATGGATGCACGCGGAGTTGAGTCTAAACTGAGCGGAGATTTTACCGCAGACCGTACCAATTTAGACACACAACTCAGCATTGATGATCTGACCGTGGATTATGACGGCATACGCTATTTAAAACATTCAAAAGGTGAACTGAATACTATGCTTGGCGCTGATTTTAATGAGATGAAATTCACGTTTGCCGATGCGGTGCTGAAAGTTAACGCTATGAAAATGCTGATTGACGGCTTTTTTGCCATGCCCGAAAATGGTTATGACATGGACATTGCATTTAAAGCTCCGGAAAATGATTTCAAAAATATTCTTTCGCTTGTCCCTGCCATATATACCAAAGATTTTGAATCCATAGATGCCTCTGGAAAGGTAGCTTTTGACGGAGTTGTAAAGGGTCATTATGACGACAATACCATGCCGGCTTTTGCATTAAACCTTACCATCGATAATGGTATGTTCCGTTATCCGGACCTTCCCGAATCTGTGAAAAACATTAACGTAAAAGCATACATAAAGAGTGACGGCCCGGATGTGGACAATACCATCGTTGATGTGAAGCAATTCCATCTTGAAATAGCATCCAACCCCATTGACGGCCGACTGTATGTAATTACACCGGTAAGTGATCCTCAGGTAGATTTAGCTTTTAAAGGAAAACTGAATCTCAATGATGTGCAGAAATTCTATCCATTGGAAGCGCAGGACGAACTTTCGGGTATGTTGGATTTTGATGTGGCAGCCAAAGGCCGGATGTCAGCCATTGAACAGGAGCGTTATGAGGATTTTGATGCCTCCGGTAAAATTGAAGCACACAACCTTGTTTATAAAACTACAGCTCTTCCCGATGGTTTTCGGATGAATGAGGGCGTTATGAATATCAGTCCTCAACAGGCATCGCTAAAGGTGGATAAAGCCTTAATTGGACGAAATGATTTCTCGCTTACGGGTAGTATTCGTAACATTCTGGGTTATTTTATTAATAAAGGTGAACTGAGGGGTGAAGTTGATCTGATTTCCTCCTATCTGAATATCAATGACTTTATGACTGAGCCCGAAGCTACCTCAGCTCAGACTGACACTGCTGCCATGGGTGTAATTGAGGTTCCTGCTAATGTGGATATGACCTTACGCGCCACCGTTGCGGAAGCGATTTATGATAACCTGAATCTGAAACAGGTAAAAGGCCTGGTTAAGGTAAAAGATGAGAAAATATTTCTCGAAAACCTGAGCATGAATACCCTTGGAGGCAGTATGGCTTTATCGGGAAGTTATTCTGTTCCTCAGCCTCAGCAACCTGATATCGACTTTAGGGTGGCTATAAAGACTATGGAAGCTCGGCAGGTTGCAGCGGCATTCAACACCATACAAATGCTGGCACCCATAGCGCAAAGAGCTGAGGGTGCATTAAGTATGGACTTCAATATTAACTCCCGGCTGGGAGCAGATATGATGCCAGTATATCCCACCCTGTTCGGGGATGGCAGTCTCACTTCACCCAGGTTGGCCTTTATCGGCGTAAGCTCCATCAACAAGATTGCTGATGCCTTAAAAATAAACGAATTGAAAGATTGGGTCATCAACAACGTCAATCTTTCGTTTGAAATACTGGATGGAAAAGTATTTGTGAAACCCTTTGAAATGAAACTCGGACAAATCAATACGGTCGTTTCAGGATGGAATTCTTTTGATCAGACGCTTGAATATCATATGCAAATGGAAATACCTCGCTCTTATTTTGGAGGGGCAGCCAACAATGTGCTTGAAAATCTGGTGAGTGCTGCCAATAAGAAAGGGGCTAATTTTAGCCTGGGCGATAAGGTTCCGGTTAAAATATTGATTACCGGCCTGATTTCTGATCCAAAAATATCAACTGATCTGGGTTCCCAGGTCCAGGGAGCGGTAACAGACCTGAAATCGCAAATGGAAGATGCCCTTCGGGAGAAAAAGGAAGAAGCAGAAACGCGGGTGCGCGAAGAAGTGGGTAAATATATTGAAGAAGCCAATGTTGAGGCTCAGAAATTGCTGGATCAGGCTCAACAACAGGTAGATAAGTTGATGAAGCTAGCCAGTGAGTCAGCTCAAAAGGTACAGGCTGAGGCAAACATACGAGCAGATCAGTTGCAGGCTGAAGGTAAAAAGAACGGACCTATCGCTGAGCTTGCCGCTAAAAAGGCAGCCCAGAAAGTCAGGGAAGAAGGTGACAATGCAGGCGGAAAAATTATAGCCGAAGCCCGCCAGCAGGGCGATAACATCATGGCTAAAGCCCGTCAGCAGGCAGACGATATTATTCAAAAAGCAAAAGATAAGGCAGGTCCTAAGTAAAATGTTTTCTTCTTATGATATCCTTCAAAGGCAAAGATGGAGAAGTAACCAGAGAAGGCTGATGAATAGGTTTCATTCGCTTTCTTTTGTTTGCCATGGCCATTTTTTACTTTCCATTAACCCGATTTGCTAAAGAATATATCGGTTTTTTATGTAAGTTTGGCATTTGAAACTTAAGCTATTCTATGGATAATTTTGTAGTCTCTGCACGTAAATATCGCCCGTCAACTTTTTCTACGGTGGTGGGTCAGGAGGTGATTACCAACACTTTGAAAAATGCCATCCGCAATCAGCAAATTGCTCAGGCTTTTTTGTTTACCGGTCCCAGGGGAGTGGGTAAAACTACCTGTGCCCGTATTTTTGCCAAAACCATCAATTGCACCAACCTCACCCCGGAAGGGGAGGCCTGTGGTAGCTGTCCTTCATGTGAAGCCTTTGGGAAAACTTCTTCCTTTAATGTATTTGAACTGGATGCTGCTTCAAACAATTCGGTGGATGACATCCGGATACTGGTAGATCAGGTGCGCATTCCACCTCAGGTTGGGAAATATAAAGTCTATATCATTGATGAGGTGCATATGCTTTCTTCACAGGCATTCAATGCTTTTTTGAAAACCCTGGAAGAACCACCGCCCTATGCGAAATTCATTCTGGCTACTACCGAGAAATTTAAAATTATTCCTACCATACTTTCCCGTTGTCAGATTTTTGATTTCCGGCGCATCAATGTGGATGATATTGCCAGCCATCTGGCCTTTGTGGCCAAAAGCGAAAACGTGGAAGCCGATGCCGAAGCGCTGCATGTGATTGCCCAAAAAGCGGATGGGGCTTTACGTGACGCGTTGTCCATGTTCGATCAGTTGGTTAGCTTCAGCGGAAACGAACTGAAATATCAGCATGTAATTGAAAACCTGAACGTGCTGGACAATGAATACTATTTCAGACTGACCGATTACTTTTTGAAAGCGGATGCCCGCAATGCATTGCTTATCCTCAACGAAATTATGGATAATGGATTTGACGGACAGCATTTCGTAATTGGCCTGGGTCAGCACCTGCGTAATTTGCTCGTAAGTCAGGATAAGGAAACTGTAGAGTTGCTCGAAACTTCAAAGAGTGTGAAAGCTCATTTTCTGCATCAGGCTGCGCAATGTAGTCCTGCCTTTTTGTTAAAATCGCTGGAAATAATCAACAAATGCGACCTGAACTATAAAATAAGCAATAACAAACGCCTGTTGATTGAAATTGCACTACTCCAGATTTGTTCCCTGGTAACTGCCCCTTCTGACAAAACGCCCGACAATATTTCAATGGCAGCCGAACCTGCATCTGTCAGGCCAACGCACTCAGCCCCGCAGCCAATAAAGGCAAAGGTTCAGGAAAATGTGCTGGTCGAACCACCTTCACCAAAACCTTTGGAACCTCCGGTAAAATCTATGGATCCGGTTTCGGAGGCCCCCTTAATGGCCGCTGAACCAGAAGTGATCCGGGAGGAACCCGAAGCAAAACAAGATGAAATCAAAGCTCCAGAGCCGGTAAAGCATGCTGAACCCGAAAAAGTTACCAAAGGGAATACCTATTCGGGAATCAATATCAGCAATTTGATGAGTTCAGCCGATCCCGAGGTGAAAAAGGCGAATGAACCCAACGAAGTTTTGCCTCCCGACCGGGATGCCTTTAGTGTGGAAATGTTGCATCGTATCTGGAATGAAATGGCAGTCATGGTTCATGAAGAGCCTGATTTCAAACACACACTTACCAATTCACTACCTGAATTAAGGGATAATAACATAATCGTTTTTTATGTAAACAATCGTATTCAGCATACAGAAATCAATCAAAAGAAAGCCTGGATGCTTGACTTCCTACGCAAGAAACTAAACAATTATGGTATTGGCCTCGAAACACTGATCAAAGAAGTTGAACCGGGGAAAAAGGTGGCTTATACCGATGAGGAGAAATTTAAGGAGATGAATGATAAAAATCCGTCACTCTCCACCTTTAAGGATCATCTGGGCCTGGAATTTGAGCTTTAGATCAATTCCGGATTAAGTTATTAAAATACCTCCTTTGCAATAGCACTGATATTGTCACTTTTACCCATAGTGTAAAAATGGAGTACCGGTACCCCAGCACTTATAAGTTGTCTGCTTTGTTGAATAGACCATTCAATGCCGACCTGTCTTACCTGTTGAGGAGTAGTGCATTGCTCTACTGCTTTCACCAGGGCTTCCGGAAGGTCAATGGAAAAGGTTCGCGGCAGGGAGAAGATCTGGTTTTTTGTGGTCAGTGGTTTTATTCCCGGAATAATGGGTACCAGGATACCGGCTTCGCGACAGGTTTTCTCGAACTCGAAAAAGGCTTCGTTGTTGAAAAACATCTGGGTGACAATGTATTCTGCACCGGCATCTACCTTTTGCTTCAGGTGGCTAATATCGCTTGACTTGTTGGGTGCTTCCGAGTGCTTTTCAGGGTAACCTGCTACCCCAACGCAGAAATTGGTAGGGTGAGCATTAATGATTTCCTCCTCAAGGTAGATGCCATGGTTCATGTTCACTGCCTGTTGTACCAACTCAAGGGCATAAAAGTTTCCCCCGCGCTCAGGCCTGAATACTTTCTCACCCGGAGGGTTGTCACCTCTTACCAGCAAAATATTATCGATACCCAGGAAAAAAAGGTCGATCAGCGCATTTTCGGTCTCTTCGCGGGTGAAGCCGCCGCAAATTATATGCGGAACCACATCAATATTATACTTGAATTTTATTGCGGCCGAGATACCAACTGTTCCCGGGCGCTTTCGGATACTGAATTTCTCCAATAATCCATCGGCACGCTCTTTGTAAACCAGTTCTTCACGATGATAGGTCACATCTACGGCTACCGGCTCAAACTCCATCAATAGATCAATGGTCTGGCTGATGCCTTCAAAGTTCTCGCCCTTTAAAGGAGGAAGTAGTTCAAAACTAAACAATGTCCGTCCTTTGCGTTGATTGATGTGTTCGATAAGTTTCATGTGGTCCGGTGCAATGCGTTAATAATTAATATTCTGGGCAAGCAGTTTCTCCACCTCCTCAACTGTAAGGCGCTTTCTTTCAGCATAATCGGTCACCTGATCTTTGCTGATACGTCCTACATTAAAATACTGACTTTGAGGGTGTGAAAAGTAATAGCCACATACCGAAGCTCCCGGAAACATGGCATAATTCTCCGTGAGTTGGATGCCTGCTGCTTCACCATTAATCAGGTCAAAAAGCTTCCGTTTTTCGCTGTGTTCCGGGCAGGCCGGATAGCCCGGTGCAGGCCGGGTACCAGGGTATTCTTCACTCAACATTTGGGGAAGGCTCAGGTTCTCGTCGGGTGCATAACCCCAATATTCTTTACGGACATAAAGATGAAGTACTTCTGCGAAAGCTTCCGCCATACGGTCGGCCAGAATCTTAACCATAATGGCATTGTAATCGTCATTTTCAACGGCAAAACGATCGGCATGCTTTTCAACCCCAAGACCGGCGGTTACGGCAAAAAATCCAACATAATCGATAATACCGGAATCAGCAGGTGCCACAAAGTCAGCCAGGCATAAATTTGGCGTCCCGGCCGGTTTCTCTTCCTGGTTTCTCAAAAACTCAAAGGTGTTTATGGTTTCCCCGGTGTCTTCATCAAACAACTGAATACTTTCATTTACCGAACGAGCCGGAAACAATCCGATAACGCCGTCAGCTTCAACCCAGTTGTTTTCAATCATCTGCTTTAGAATAACCTGAGCATCATTGAATAATTTTCGGGCTTCCGTGCCTTTTTTTGGATCGTTGAAGATGTCGGGATATTTTGCGCCAATTTTCCAGGCATAGAAGAAAAATGTCCAGTCAATATAATGACTGATTTCTTCAAGCGACCAGCGCTTAAATTGGGTAATGCCGGTTTTACGTGGTTTGGGTGGATTGTAATCGCTCCAGTTTGTGGTAAACCGGTTTTCCCTGGCCTGATTTAGCGAAATGTAGGTGATTCCTGCCCTGGTGTTCAGGTGCTTTATGCGTAGGGACTCGTATTTCTCATCAGCGATCCGTACAAAATCAGTTTTCCGTTCTGCCGACAGCAAGCTGGCGACCACTGAGGTAGCCCGGCTGGCATCCCTGACATGTACCACAGGACTGGTGTATCCGGGTGCAATCTTAACGGCAGTATGCATCTCGCTGGTGGTTGCTCCACCAATAAGCAGGGGAATTTTTAGACCGGCACTTTCCATCTCCCCGGCTACATGGGCCATTTCACCCAGTGAAGGTGTAATCAATCCGCTCAGGCCGATGATATCCACCTTATGCAATTGCGCCTGTTCCAGAATGCGGGCGGCAGGTACCATCACGCCAAGGTCAATCACTTCATAGTTGTTGCACCCCAGCACTACGCCTACAATGTTTTTTCCAATATCGTGTACATCGCCTTTAACTGTAGCCATGAGTATGCGGCCCGCGGAATGACTTCCTGTACCTGATTTTTCAGCTTCGAGATAGGGGAGGAGCACAGCCACGGCCTTTTTCATTACCCGGGCACTTTTTACTACCTGGGGTAAAAACATTTTGCCTGAACCAAAAAGGTCGCCCACAATATTCATTCCTTTCATCAGCGGGCCTTCAATCACCTGAAGTGCTTTGGCATATTGCGGCCTCACCTGCTCAACATCCGCTTCTATATAGGTGTCAATGCCATGCACCAGCGCATGCGAAAGCCTTTCTTCGACAGGCATTTCACGCCATAAAGCCATCTTTTCTTCGCGGGCTTCACCGGCCTCCATGTTGCTTGCATAGGTGGTTAATCGCTCAGTGGCATCACTCCGCCGGTTAAACAACACATCCTCAATCAGCACCAGCTCGGCGGGGTCAATGTCGTCATATACCGGCAGGTTCCCGGCATTGACAATGCCCATATCCAGGCCTGCTTTTATGGCATGATACAGGAAAGCTGCGTGCATGGTTTCACGCAGTTTTTCGTTGCCCCTGAAAGAGAAAGACAGGTTGCTGATGCCGCCACTTACTTTGGCATGAGGCAGATTTGCCTTTATCCAGGTTACGGACTGAAGATAATCTATCACATAATTATTGTGCTCCTCAATGCCGGTAGCAACCGTAAGTATATTCGGATCGAAAATGATGTCTTCGGGCAGGAAGTTCATCTCATTCACCAATATATCGTAAGCTCTTTGGCAGATTTCAATTCTACGCTCATATGTGGCAGCTTGTCCCTGTTCATCGAATGCCATAACTACCACGGCAGCCCCATAGTTACGCACCAATGCAGCCTGTTGCCTGAATACGGTTTCGCCCTCTTTCAGGCTGATGGAGTTTACCATGGCTTTCCCCTGCACGCACCGGAGGCCGGCCTCAATCACCTCCCAGCGCGACGAATCAATCATAATGGGCACTTTGGCTATTTCAGGCTCAGTCATTACCCTGTTCAGGAAATTGACCATTGCTTTTTTAGCATCAAGTAAAGCATCATCCATATTGATGTCGATGGCCTGGGCTCCATTTTCAACCTGCTGACGCGCAATGTCGAGTGCCTGATCATACTTTTCTTCCCTGATAAGCCGGGCAAACTTTCGTGATCCGGAAACATTGGTTCGCTCACCTATATTTATAAAATTACTACCTTCAAAAACCAGCAAAGGTTCAAGCCCGCTTAGTTTAAGGTTGTGATTGGGTGGAAGAGGAATGCGTGCATTTGCTTTTTCAGCCAGTTTACTCAATGCTTTGATGTGGGCAGGCGTGGTACCACAACAGCCACCAATTATATTTACCGATTTGTTCGCGAGTAAGGGTTGCATAAAACCGGCCATCTCCACGGGGGTCTCATCATACAATCCGAACTGATTGGGCAGTCCGGCGTTGGGGTATATACTCACGTAAAACGGTGTTTTTTGAGATAGCTCCTCAATGAAAGGACGCAATTGTTCCGCGCCAAGTGAGCAATTAAAGCCTACGCTCAGTAAATCGATGTGAGAAACTGAATGTAAAAAGGCTTCCAGGGTTTGACCCGATAAGGTGCGCCCGCTCAGATCGGTGATGGTGCCGGAAACCATCACAGGTAAACGAATGTTGCGTCTGTCGAGCTCTTCATTGATTGCAAAGAGGGCTGCTTTGGCATTCAGGGTGTCAAAAATGGTTTCCACCAATAACACATCAACGCCGCCGTCAATAAGCCCGCGAATCTGTTCGGCATAAGCCTGCACGAGTTCTTCGTAACTAACGGATCGGAATCCAGGATCATCTACCTTTGGGGACATAGAAGCCGTTTTATTGGTTGGTCCTATGGCGCCTGCCACAAAACGAGGCTTTTCCGGTGTGCTTGCAGAATGGCGAAGCGCAGCTTTTTTGGCGAGACGGGCTGCCTCAATGTTTATATCATAGACCAGCTCTTCCATCTCATAATCAGCCATGGAGATGCGGTTGGCATTAAATGTATTGGTTTCGATGATATCGGCCCCCGCTTCAAGGTACTCTTCATGTATTTGTCTTATTATCTCCGGGCGGGTAAGACAAAGTAAGTCGCTGTTGCCTTTAACATCCACGGGATGGTTCTTAAACTGTTCACCCCGGTAACCGGCTTCATCCAATTCGTATTGTTGTATCATGGTTCCCATGGCACCATCCAATACCATTACCCTCGTTTTTAAAAGTTTAGAAAGATTATTTGCGGAAGATTCGTGCATAGGTGTGTTTTTTAACACGATGCAGAAACGTAACGTTCTGTCGGCTTTCCAATATGAATTTAATGAGGAAGCGCATCGTTTGGTTTTTAAATTATAAGCTTTCCCTTTTCGGGAAAACAGGTATTGGCACCGTTCAGTTTAGCTGTGGTTGCCAGAGGTTCACTGAGCCTGTTCTCTCGCCTCTTCTTTATAATTCAAACTTAACTTCCGCTGAAAGGAGGAAGGATGGGTTTGACGCGAACAGACAATCTGTTCGTGCGAAATGATTAACAACCTACACTGCAAAATTGTTGAGTGGAGCTGTTTTATTTTTGGTAAATCGATTTTCTTGGCAGGCCACCCCGGTCGAACGTGTAATCTATCCTTATTTATTATATCATGCTGCCAGGCAGGATTAACATGCTTTACAGGTTGTAATGATTCAAATGTTTACACAATAATTCAGTGCTGTTTTTTTGATTAAATAAAGTTTGATGTTTGTCCGTTAGCTAAAAAGTTTAGAGTGGAACAATCTGTCATAAAAAGCTGAGATTCAAAAGTGCATTTATCCTGCTTCCGGGGATCAGGATAAATGCACTGTGATCATTTCACCCCGGCTTTCTATTCCATCAATAAATTTATCAATGGTGTAGCCTTTGGGATCTGAGACTTAATTTCTAAAAACAAGTTCATTGTTTTGTGCATCCAGCACTATGGGAACTTCTTTGTTAATTTCATCAGCGAGTATTTTTTTCGACAATTCGTTAAGTACCTCTCTTTGCAAAACTCTTTTTACCGGTCGCGCCCCGTATTGGGGATCAAAGCCAAGCCGGGCAATTTCATCAATGGCAGCTTCGGTATATTCGAGGATAATTTCATTCCGACTCAGCATTTGAGCAAGATTACGAAGCTGAAGTTCGACAATTTCCATAATTTCAGCCCGGGTAAGTGGCTTAAACATAATGAGTTCATCTATGCGGTTGAGGAATTCGGGGCGAATACTCCGGCGGAGCAATTCCATCACTTCAACGCGGGTCTGCTCCAGCACCTGTTCGTGATTTTCATCGGTAAGCTTGCTCATGTGTTCACTTATAATCTGAGAACCCATATTTGAAGTCATAATGATGATGGTATTTCGGAAATCGGCGGTGCGGCCTTTGTTGTCAGTTAAGCGGCCTTCGTCAAGCACCTGAAGCAGGATATTGAAAACGTCCGGATGGGCTTTCTCGATTTCATCTAACAACACAACCGAATAGGGTCTGCGGCGCACTTTTTCGGTAAGTTGTCCGCCTTCGTCATAACCCACATAACCCGGAGGCGCACCTATAAGTCGTGAAACCGTATGTCGTTCCTGATATTCCGACATATCTATACGGACCATTGCATTTTCATCGTTGAACAGGAATTCAGCCAATGCTTTGGCCAGTTCCGTTTTACCTACACCGGTGGTGCCCAGAAAAATAAAAGAACCGATGGGTCGCCGGCTATCCTGTAATCCCGCACGGCTCCTACGGATGGCGTCGGCAATAGCGCCAATGGCTTCATCCTGACCTACCACCCGCTCGTGTAGCTCCTGTTCCAGATTCAACAGCTTTTCGCGTTCACTCTGTAACATGCGGCTCACCGGTATACCTGTCCAACGTGACACGATCTCTGCAATTTCTTCAGCACCTACCTCTTCTTTGATTAAGGCGGAAGTGGATTGCATCTCATTCAACTCTTTTTTTAGCTCTTCCAGTCTTTGCTCTGCTTCCTTTATCAATCCGTAGCGGATTTCTGCTACCCTGCCATAATTCCCGTCTCTCTCTGCTTTTTCAGCTTCAAAACGGTACTGTTCTATCTGTTTTTTGCTTTGCTGAATGCCGTCAACCACTGCTTTTTCGGCTTTCCATTTGGCAGCAATCCGGTTGCGTTCATCGCTTAGGTTAGCCAGTTCCTGGTTGAGGGCCTTCAGTCGGGAATCATCTCCTTCACGCTTAATGGCCTCACGCTCTATCTCAAGTTGCTTGATGTGGCGCTCTACCTCATCCAGCTCTTCGGGTACGGAATTTATCTGCAACCTTAGGCGTGCGGCTGCTTCATCAATCAGGTCGATGGCTTTGTCGGGTAAAAATCGATCGGTAATATAACGTTGCGATAATTCTACGGCACTTACGATGGCTTCGTCCTTAATCCTCACCTGATGATGGGTTTCGTATCTTTCTTTAAGCCCACGTAAAATGGATATGGCGCTCAGGGTATCGGGTTCATCAATCACAACTATCTGAAACCGACGCTCCAGGGCTTTGTCTTTTTCAAAGAATTTTTGGTATTCTTTTAAGGTGGTTGCTCCAATAGCACGAAGCTCACCCCGGGCCAGCGCCGGTTTAAGTATATTGGCAGCATCCATGGCGCCTTCCCCTCCGCCGGCTCCTACCAGAGTGTGGATTTCATCAATAAAAAGTACCACCTCGCCATCGGATTGTTTTACCTCTTTAATCACCGATTTGAGTCGTTCTTCAAACTCACCCTTGTATTTGGCACCGGCAATCAGTGATCCCATATCCAGGGAAAAGATCTGCTTTGATTTCAGGTTTTCGGGTACATCACCATTAATAATACGGTGCGCCAGTCCTTCCGCAATGGCAGTTTTCCCCACTCCGGGTTCGCCAATAAGAATAGGATTATTTTTTGTCCGACGGGTAAGTATCTGAAGTACCCTCCGAATCTCCTCATCGCGTCCGATTACCGGGTCAAGCTTGCCGCTTCGGGCAAGGTCATTCAAATTTCGCGCATAACGATTAAGTGCATTGTATGCTTCATCTGCACTGGCGGTATTAACATTTGAGCCTTTGCGCAGGTCGGCAATGGCATTTTTTAGTTCTTTTTCACTTAGCCCGGCATGTTTAAGCAGGTCCGATACCTGGTCGTTATTGGTCAGAAGCGCCAGCAATAAATGCTCTACCGATACGAATTCATCGTTCATATCTTTGGCGAAACCTACCGCTTTTTGAAGCGCTTTGGTGGCACTGTTGCCCAAATATTGTTCCCCACCGGTTACCTTCGGAAAACTATTGATTATGGCATCAAGACCTTTGCTGATGTTAGGTATATTGGCACTGAATTTACCCAGCAAAAACGGGGTCACATTTTCATCCGTCTCCAGCAGGGCTTTCAATAAATGAGCTGTTTCAACCGATTGGTTTTTCTGCATGGCAGCCAGTTGCTGAGCCTGTTCTACTGCCTGCTGCGATTTGATGGTAAAATTATTCAGGTTCATTTTTGGTCTCCTCTTTTTATATTGCGATGATGGGAAACGCCATTAACCTTGGCATTTCCATTATAGATCAGATACTTACAACTATTTTGCCAAACCATGAAATGTAAAGAATTGCAGACAAATAGGCACACACTCCCGCGCAAAAATAATAAAGGTGACAAGGTGTCGGGATCAATAAAAAGTTAGCAGCGCATTGATTTGAGCCTTACCTTTGCAGCGATTAAACAGCATAATTTAAATCAATATCATAATGGCTAACAGACTGATGGATCCTATAGGACGCCTTATGGGCCTCCGTTATAAATCTCACCCCTGGCACGGCATTGACCTTGGCCCCGAATCTCCGCATGTTATTACCTGTTTTGTTGAAATGGTTACCACGGATACTGTAAAGTATGAAGTGGATAAAATTTCAGGCTACCTACGCATTGACCGGCCTCAAAAGTACTCCAATGTATTGCCGGCATTGTATGGTTTTCTTCCTCAAACCCTTTGTGGTCGGAAAGTAGCGGAATATAACATGACAAAAACTGAGCGCGAAGGAATTATTGGTGATGGTGACCCTCTGGATGTTTGCATTTTGGCTGAGAAAAATATCTCGCATGGTGACATCCTCGTGCAAGCCATACCCATTGGCGGTTTCCGTATGCTCGATGGTAATCAGGCCGACGATAAAATTATTGCAGTACTGCGCAACGATGCCGTGTATGGCGAATATAAAGATGTTGACCAATTGCCTCCCCTCGTTGTGAAAAGGTTGAAACACTATTTTCTCACCTACAAGGATTTGCCCGATGAAAAGCAGGCCAGCGAAATAACGCATGTTTATGGAGTCCAGGAATGTCATGAAGTCATTGAAGCTTCCATTGAAGATTATCGTCAGAAGTTTGAAAACCTAGATAATCTTTTGTCTGAAGTTTAGGTCTGATAATTGTTTTCCTATTGCGAAAAGTAAATCATGGCTTCTTTAAATAAAAAGCATACCCTGGTGCTTGGTGCAAGTACCAATCCCTTACGTTATGCCAATATTTGCATACGAGAGCTTGTGCATCATCAGGTGCCGGTAAGTGCCATTGGCCTTCGTTCGGGTAGTGTGGCAGGCGTAGAGATACAAACCGGACAACCCGTTCTTTCTGAGGTTCATACAATTACACTTTATCTTGGAGCGCCCCGTCAGGCACAGTATTTTGATTATATTATCGATCTCAGGCCGGAGCGCATCATCTTTAATCCCGGAACCTGGAATCCTGACCTTGAAAAGCTTGCCCGACAGCACGGTATCGTAACGGTGAGTGACTGTACACTGATGATGCTCTCCGGAGAATACTATTAAACAGGAAGATACGCAACCTCTGATGTTTATTTATCAGCTCCTGAATTTTTATCGTAACCTTACAATGTCATTCTCCTTGGAATGAAAGTCCATAATGAGGATAGAGGTCAGACTCCTGGCTTTACTTGAGGGTCATTTACCTGAATATGCGATTCGGAAAAATATCATTTTACACATTTATACCAAATTAGAGGCTGATTCGTTTATTGGGTGGAGATAAATCACTAATTTAGCCCGCTCAAACCTGTGCATTGTTCAATATTGCGGTTCATAAGCCTGATGAATAGATCAAATTTATTTTTCCTTGTAAAAGTCACCGGTCTGCTGCTGCTGCTTGCCGGATTCTTTACCTCTTATTCACAGGATAACGTCACGCGTATCGATAGCGCTACAGTATGTCCGCACAGCTTGCTGTACCTTCCGGTTACGGTAACCAATCTTCAGGATGTAGATTCCATATCGCTGGTGTTGAATTTTGATCCACAAACAGCGGTATTTATAGATTTTCGCCAGATTAATGCTCTGCTAAAAACGGGGTTTTATGAATTTGTCCCTTTACCGGATGGGATGCGCTTTACCTGGGGCTCAGCGGCTCCTGTCAGCTTGACCAATGCAAAACTTTTTGATTTAGGATTTACCACCGGCTTTGACTCAGGTGAGCTTGTCTGGAACGAGGGCCTCAGTTTTTTCCATCAGACAGGCGGGCCGGGGTTGAACTCAACATACCAGGATGCATGGTTGAATATGTTGCCTGAAATGTTTGTGGTCATTGATGAGATTGATGCTACCTGTGCCAGTAGCTGTGATGCCAATATAGCAGCTTATGTTTCGGGCGGTCCCCGGCCTTATGAGTTTTTATGGAATGGAGAACCCTCCGTTTTCGACAGCATTAAATCGGGTGCCTGCAGCGGCATTAACAACCTCAGGATTACCGATGCCAACGGCTGTATTTTGGATACCAACTATATGGTTTCGCAATTGCCTTCAACCAATGTTGAGGTTGATCTCAACCCTGACACCGTGTATATACAGAATCCGGTGGTGCGTTTTTCATTTACCGAAGACCCGGATATCGTGGAATGGTTGTGGGATTTTGGCGATGGCAGTGAACCCTCACGGGAACGTAACCCCTTGCATGTATATTCAACAGCTTCCATGCCCGAGCTTGAAAATTACAGGGTAAAACTTAGGGTAGTGAACGCTCAGGGGTGCGATACACTGATTACTAAAATGATCCCGGTGCGTGAGGCAGAAGTATTTGTACCCAATGTTTTTACACCAAACGGTGACAATACCAACGATGTATTCAAAATTGCCAAGAAAAATGACGGCGGCAGCGCAAGTGGTAGCAACTACATACCTATTGATCAGGAGTTTATACGCATGGAATTGGTCGTAATCGATCGCTGGGGACGTAAGGTGTATAGCAGTGAAAATTACCGCAATAACTGGGATGGGGGCAATTTACCTGACGGAACTTATTATTATAAGCTGGATACCTTCGGGTATTTCCGCAATGATTCCTACAAAGGTGCTGTAACTATTCTTCGCGGGCTTCGCAATTAGGCCGGATTTCCTTTAAAATCCATTTTGTGGATTTCCAGATCAGGAATTTCTTTCAATTCCTGCTCCAGCTTGTCCCACTCATCAGTATCACCCACCAGTTCCAGCAGTATGAGGCCACCCTGACTGCTTTGTTCATCTGCGGGATCATGAAGCCCAAGCCGGGTTCGGATAGAACAACCAAACATAGTAAGTGTTTTTTGCACCAGGCGGGCTGTGCTTTCGCGATTGCCCACATTTAGTCCTATGATTCTAACTTTTGTCATGGCTTATAATTTAAATGAGATTTGCTGTATTTCAACCCCTTCAATGGCTTTGATGGCCGATTCAAATTCTTGCCAGTGATCCGGTTCACCGCTCAGGTGAAGTACAATTACTCCGCTACGGCTACATTTGTTCTCGTTCAGCTCGTGAAATCCAAGCCGGGTATTGATGATGTGGGCAAAGTTACTCAGCGTTTGTTGTAACCTGCCGGCTTCTTTTATCCGGTCGCGGATCAACAAGCCGATGATGCGTGTTTCTTTCATAGTAAATTCCTTTACTGTTTAATAGTATAAATCCCTTTCACCTGCCAGTACACGGTCCAGTCTTTGCTTTAAATCTTCGCTATTTCTGCTTTCTGGTGATTGTTCCAGGTCTTTCAGGTTTTTCTCTATTACTTCCCACCCCCGCTTGCGGGTGTCCTCTGGTGCGTAGTCTTCCAGATATTCTGCCAGCGTAAGCATGGCATTGGGGGAGCAAAATCGCTTGATGAAACCCGGAACTGAGAACTCCATAAAATGCTCCCCGGTGCGGCCGCGACGGTAACAGGCAGTGCAGAAGGAAGGCAGGTAGTCGTTTTCAAAGAGCTCATCAATAATTTCGTTCAACGAACGATTGTCGTTGATCTGAAACTGTTCCTTGTTCAGGTCTTGTTTTTCATTTATACTATCCGCATAGGCTCCGAGTTCAAGTTTGGTGCCTCCGTCAATTTGGGAAACGCCAAACTGAATGACTTCATGCCGCAACTGAGGGTTTTCGCGGGCAGTAAGTATCATCCCGGTATAGGGCACTGCAAGTCGAAGAATTGCAACCAAACGGGAGAAATCTTCATCGCTCACGGTGTAATCTTCGCCCAGATCAAGTTTCGAGGCATCCTGAATACGGGGGAAAGAGATGGTGTGTGGCCCAACATTGTAGCACGCTTCCATATGGTTGGTGTGTCTGATTAAACCCAGCACTTCGTACCTCCAATCGTACAATCCAAACAAGGCGCCAATACCTACATCATCGATCCCGGCTTCCTGAGCGCGGTCCAATGAGGTAAGGCGGTAATTGAAGTCCCGCTTTTTGCCACCCAGATGGTAGGTTTTATAGGCTTCGGGATGATAGGTTTCCTGAAACACCTGATAGGTACCAATACCTGCTTTTTTAACCGTTCTGAACCCTTCAATATCAAGAGGAGCAGCATTGATGTTAACCCGGCGGATTTCACCCGGTCCTTTTTTTACGCCATAAACCGTTTCTACCGTATGGGCAATGTATTCGGGCGAATATTCGGGATGCTCACCATAAACCAATATTAGCCGCTTTTGTCCGTGATCCTCCAAAGCTTCAACTTCGCGCACCAATTCTTCATCATTGAGCGTTTTACGGACGGCTTCCTTGTTGGAAACGCGGAAACCGCAATATTTGCAGTCGTTGGTACATTTATTACCTACGTATAAAGGGGCGAAAAGTACGATGCGGTTGCCGTAAACTTTCTTTTTAAGCTCCCGGGCTCCCTCTTTAATTTCTTCAATCAATTCAGGATCATCCGCATTGATTAAAACAGCCGTTTCTTCCATGGTAAGGCGCTGCTTGTCGAGTGACTTCTGTATCACCTCTCGTACACGGGCTTTGTCTGCTTTGGTGTTGTTTATAATGTCCCAAATTTCCTCCGGATCAATAAACGGAACCATTCTCTGATCTGGTATACGGCATTTTTCAGGATTGAAAATCATAATGTATTGATTTTAAATGTATTGAATGTGGTACTTTGATGCTGCAAAGATACCTCATTCCGGTGAGGATAACCACTAAAAAACTGATTATTTTTAATAATTCAGTATTCTATTACCAGATTATCATAAGCAAGGTGAACATTGGGGGGTAATCTTCCCTCTACTTCACGGTGTAATCCAAGAAAATGACTGATGTGCGTAAGGTAGGCCTGTTCCGGTTTAAGTTCCTCAATCAATGCAAGGGCTTCGTTAAGCGAAAAGTGAGAGATGTGTTTAGAGTTTCTCAACGCATTTAGTACGAGAATTTTTGAACCTTTAATCTTGTGCTTTTCTGAATCAGGTATAGCACTGGCATCGGTTATGTAAGTGAAATCACCGATGCGGTATCCAAACACCGGAAGTGTATGATGCATTACCTGAATGGGTTCAATTTGAGTATCTCCTATACTAAAGGGTTCGCAGCATATCTCGTGAATGGTAAGTTGAGGCACTCCAAAATATCGATTTTCAGCAAAAATATAGGGAAATTCAGTTTGTATGGCTTCCAACACTGCATGAGTGCCATAAATGGGAATGTTTTTGTTCAGAATATAATTAAAAGCCCTTACATCATCCAGCCCTGCAATATGATCACGATGTTCATGGGTAAAAATCACGGCATCAATGTCATCCACATTTTGTTTGAGCATCTGAAACCTGAAATCGGGTCCGCAGTCAATTACGATGCGCTGATTATTTACTTCTACCATAGCTGAGGTTCTGAAGCGCTTATCATGCGGGTCATTTGACTTGCAAACCGGACAGTTGCAAGCAATTACAGGAACGCCTATGGAGGTGCCGGTACCCAGGAAAGTGATTTTCATATGCAGCGGTTTTTTCATAGTCGTCAGTATATCAATTCATTCACCTCGTTGTAATCTTGCTTCAACTGCAACTTCATTTCCTGTTCGTTGCTGAAATGTAGTTCATCCCGGATGCGCTTGGCAAAAAACAGTGTAGCCTCGTCGCCGGGAAGAAAACCATCTTTTTCGAAAAAATGAATATCTATGATGATTTCATCAATTTTCCTGATTTCAGGCGATAGTGAATTTTTGATGTTTACAATTCCTTTATAATGCATATCTCTAACCATTATACTCACAGCATATACACCGTCACAGGGAACCAGTTTATTCTCTTCCTCAATGCCAATCCTCATGGTTGGGAAATTGAGTTGCCGGCATATGTCGCTGCCCGGTTGCAATGTGCCAATAATAATATATAAGTGATCGAGGTATGCATTCGCACGCTGAATTTTTCCTTCGAGCAGCGCTTTACGTATCAGTGTAGAGCTAACTGTTTCGTTATGAATGTCCTGTTCGGGAATTTCTTCCACTCCAAAATGATAATACTGACCGAGTTCATGCAAATAGTCGAAATTGCCTTCACGATTGTGACCAAAGTGGTGATTGAATCCAATAATTATTTTTTTGGCATGCAGCTTTCCCACCAGAATGTTGCGTATAAAATCAATGGAGGAAATATGGGCAAATTCAGGCGTAAATGTGAAAATGATAAGATTGTCCAGCCCCGCTCTTTTTAATAGTTCAATTTTTTCCCTTTGAGAGTTGATAAGTAGCAGGCTTTTGCCGGCAGTGTCGGGGAACAAAACTTTTCGTGGATGGGGATGAAACGTGATAAGCACAGATTCACCCCCGATGTTTCGGGCAATTTCTTTCAGGCGGTTGAGAATGGTTTTGTGACCAACATGCACGCCATCAAAGGAGCCGGTAGTTACCACCGGATTGGATATGGGAGGCAAAATCTCAGGGTCATAAAAAATTCTCATCGTATTGGGGTGGTGTTAGTTTCTTTTGGCGAAATAGGCAATTTTTTCCAGCATGGTAATCATATCGTATTCCTGCAGATATACATGGTCTGGCACATTCAGAGCCTTGGGTGAAAAATTGAGTATGCCTTTTATACCTGCCAGTACCAGATCTTCGGCCACTTTAACGGCTGCATTGCCCGGCACCGAAATTACGGCAATGGATATATTTTCCTTTTTAATGACGTCGATCATTTGATCACTTGGATAACATTGAACCCCGGCATAAATTTTTTCTACTTTTTCAGGATTACTGTCGAAAGCAGCTACAATATTTAGTTTGGTGCGCTTGCCGCCAAAATAGCCCATAATGGCCCGTCCCAGGTTGCCAATGCCTACTACCGCCACTTTCTGGCCCTCCCGCGTATCAATTATTCTTCCAATCAAATCAATCAGCTCCCGGGCATCATAGCCCTGTCTGAGGCTACCGGTATAACCGATAAGCATGATGTCACGCCTTACCTGTACTGCTGTGATATGAAGCATATTGGCAATTTCATGTGAGAAAATATGCTGCTTACCTCCTGCAATATAGTTTAATAATGAGCGACGATACTGGCTGAGTCTTTCCACCGTTTTATCCGGTAATCTTTTGTTTGTCATTATTTAGGGATTTATTTCTCCGTCAACGGGCAATTGTACCGTAAAAGTAGATCCTTGATCAGGAGTGCTTTCAACCGATATATCACCATGATACATTTCAACTATTTTTTTAATAATGGATAATCCCAGGCCTGAACCTGTAATGTTCCGTGTTTTTAGACTTTTTACCCTGAAGAAGTCCTGAAATAAATTAGCCTTATCTTCTTCACTCAATCCTATGCCTGAATCTGAAACCTTAAGGGTAAGGAAATCGGAATCTTTTCTTACGAAAACATCTACCCTGCCGCCTTGCTTGTTATATTTTACCGCATTAGAAATCAGGTTGTTAAATATGATTTCCAATTCCTTGCTATCGGCTGATATCCATGCTTCTTCGCGGGCGTTTAAATGGATGTCCACGTCTTTTTGAATAGCATAGGGGCGCATGGTATCTATTGAAGTACGGGCTATTTTAACCACATCTACTTTTTCGAGATTTTGAACGGGATTGCCCGATTCTATTTTGGTCAGGTCAAGTAAATCCATAATTAGGCTGCGCATACCTGTAATCCGTTCCAGTGAGCGGTCTATCATTTGATCATAGGAAACCAGAGCTTCACCAAACTGCCTTTCCTGCATGATTTTCAGGTAGCCTTCAATGGCATTTAAGGGGGCTTTCAATTCATGCGAAAGCACCGATAGAAACTGAAATCGTATTTGTTTACCCTCTTTATTCATCTTTTGCGTCATACGCTTCAAAAAGAGCTGCTTGGTGATATTTTCGATGGATCCCCTCAATTCCTGGGGCGTAAATGGTTTCGGGATGAAATCGTAGGCTCCGTCACGTGTAGCCTTTACGGCAAGTTCCAGCGAAGCATAGGAGGTAATCATTACCACCACTATATCCAGCATTTTGCGCTTCACATATTCAAGCACTTCAATGCCTTGTATGCCGGGTAATTTGTTGTCAAGCAGAATAATGTCAGGCATCTGTGAATCGATAATTTCAAGGGCCTCTTCACCGGTGCCTGCCTCAAGTACTTCAAATTCAATGTGTTCATCCATAAAGGGATAGTCCACCTTGAAGTTTTGCAAGATGCGGCGCGTACCCATCCTGATGCCAATCTCATCGTCAACAACCAATATTTTGTAATTTGACATTTATCAGATTTTTAATAGTTTATGGATTTCCCGTTGAAGTTGATCAGCGCGTATGCCTTTGTCAAGATACAAATCGGCTTTTATCCACTGTTTGTTGTCATCTGCATTAATATTAAACGTCATACCGGTTTCAGCCGTTACTCCAGTGGCAATAATGATGGGAACGTCGGGATATTTGCGTTTTATCCGGTAGGCCAGTATAAAACCACTATCATCACTTTCCATCATCAGATCCAAAATGGCAAGGTCAGGCCGCACCGTATCGATGATATGCTCCGCTTCCTTTTGCCCTTCAGCCGTAATGACCTCAAATCCAAATTGCTGAACTTTTAGTTTCATCTGAAACAGATAGTCCATATCATCGTCCACAATAAGAATTGTTTTTTTCATAGTTTCGTTTTATGCTGAGTTTATTTTTTCTTTTATTTTCTGACATCAGTCATGCAGCCGGGGTAAAGTAATGGAAAACGTTGTGCCGGTGTGACCTCTTTCAGGGTCGGCATTTGAATTGAAAGTGATGTTGCCTTTGTGCATTTTTACGATACCATATATAATGGGCAGGCCCAGGCCGGTGCCTTTACCTATGGGTTTGGTAGTAAAAAAAGGAGTGAACAGTTTGGCTTTATTTTCTTCGGTAATACCAATTCCGTCGTCCTGAATGTGAACCACCACTTCCGTATCCTTTTCTTCAATGATGATGCTAATGTTTCCTTCTCCATCGGGTATGGCCTCAACTGCATTTCGAATAAGGTTGGTAAACACCTGTGTCATCTGATCCCAGTCGAGTTGTACCGATGGGTTATTGATCTTTGATTCCAGGGATATTTTAACCGACTCGGGGGTAATTGTGGTGTTTATGGCAGATTCAATCAGGTGGTTGATGTCGATTTGAGTGATGTTTACCTGGTTTTTACGGGCAAAATTAAGCAGTCCACCTACAATTTTCTTACACCGCTCAGCCTGCTCGGCAATCAGGTCAAGGTCTTTACGGATGGGATCATCGGTGGGTGACTCATCCTTCAGGATGTTGCTGTACATGGTAATTATTCCCAGCGGATTGTTTAGTTCATGGGCGATGCCGGCAGATAACTGCCCCATGCCTGCCAGCTTTTCCGATTGCCTCAGTGCTTCCTGTGTATTGGCCAGACGTTCGTTTGAGATGTTTAACTCATTGATGTAATTGTGCAGTTTTTCAATGGTATAGGGCAGGCACATCTCATGTTCGGCCAATCCCTGAATAATGGCGATGGCATGATCCTCGCAGGAGTCGTAACCACAAGCGCCGCAATCCAGATGATCGCTGGGGTCAAATTTTCCCATCTTTTCAAGTGTTGCCGAAATTTGTTGAGGGTCAGGCCGTTCGTTACGGATGTCTTTCACTTCAAAAGCTCTGAAAAGATCAAGCTCAGCGTACTTTTCATATTCTTTTTGCCAGGCTTCCATATCCATGGTTTCCAGCTTGTGCAGAGCATAGTCGCTTACGCTCGCGCGTTTGCGATAACGGCGTCCTGATGAGGGAAACAAGGAGGGGTATGGCGACATACCGGGTCCCATAATGCATCCCTCACAACATAACAGTTCGAGGTGCTCCTGAGCGATCTGTCCGCTTTCAAATTCTTTAATGGCTTCCTGAAAATCCCTTTTGCCTTCAGCGACAATTACATTGCGTTCAAAAATGTCCTCTTTTACACCCATGGTGTTGAGCAGACCCCGGCTCACCGGAAAAATGGAGCCTCTGCCACCCAATGGTGGATCAAATTCGGTAGGGTGGACATCAGCGGGTTTCAAGCCTTTTTCAGCAATCATTTCACGCAACTCCCTATAGGTGATCACCGCATCAATTTCTTCAGATTCATCTTTCTTGGCCACACAGGGTCCAATAAAGACCAGTTTAAGATCGTCACCAAATTTTTTGCGTGCTACCCTGCCCATGGCAACCATGGGTGAAACAATATTGGCCAGTGAAGCTACCAGGTCGGGATGGTAGTGTTCAATATACCTCACAATGGCAGGACAATCGGAGCTGATTACCGGTGGAAAATGATTGGATAGAATTATCTTTTTGTACTCCCGGGCTACGAGATCGGCACCAAACGAAACTTCAAACACATAATCGAAGCCCTGAGCCCTGACAAGACTCACTAAAAGCCGATGATTTTTAATCTCAGAAAATTCAGCAGGGAAGCTGGGGGCAATCAGCGCAGCTACCTTTTGCGGACTTTTTATCAGATACTTTGCCATGCTGATTTCCTTTCGGAAAACTTTAGCATTCTGGCTGCAAACTTTAACACAGTTGCCGCATCCTATGCATCGTTCAGCAACCACCTCAGCCTGACCGTTAATAATGCGTATGGCTTTGGCCGGACATTCTCGTACACAGGTATAGCACACCCGACACCTCTCTTTAATGGTGCTTACCAGCTGTTCTTTATGACCTGCATCAGGAGTATCCATGATTTAAAAGTTTAAAGTGGAACTTCACGCTTTTTATACGACGTATGCAATAATTCGCGGGCAATAGAACTATCCGGAGAAATCAGGAAGTCAGTGTATAGTCCGATGATGCCTGGGTTTTTGTGGGCAGCAGATATAGGATCTTTTTCATCCAGTTCATATATCGATTTCTGTCTTATTTTTAAGGCATTCTGAGCTTTACGTATGGGCTGCCCGCCTCCATTGATGCATCCCCCCGGACAAACCATTACTTCAATAAAGTGCAGGTCATCGCGACCTGCTTTTATTTCTTCAATCAACTTATGCGCCAGCGCAATGCTATTCACTGCAGCAAAGCCCAGTAAGTGTTTGCCCATTTTTATTTTTACTTCTTTGTAATCTTTGTTTACCCTCATCTCCGCTATCCTGGGCTGCTTCATTTCATTGCCCGTCAGGCGGAAATATAGGGTGCGTATAAGGGCTTCGGTTTGTCCACCGGCCACACTCATGAGCTTACCTGCTGAACTGCGCACATGAAATGGATAGTCGGCCAGCTCCGAATCGTTTTGCTGTAACTCAATGCCATTTAATTTAATGAATTGTGCCAGTTCGCGGGTGGTGAGTACGGCATCTACATCGCTAATGCCCTTATGCGTAAGCTGTTCGCGCTGGGCTTCGAATTTTTTCGCTGTACAGGGCATAGCCGAAACGGTATACAAGTCTTCGGTTTTTATATGATACGTATCCGCATAGTAGCGGTTAATGATTGAGCCCAACATTTGTTGGGGCGATTTGCAGGTCGAAATATGGGGAATCATTTCGCTGTGCCACTGCTCAATATACTTAATCCATGCGGGGCAATCGCTGCTAAAGAGAGGTAAGCGGCCACCTTCGTTTAACCGGTGCTCAAATTCAGCAGCTAGCTGAACAAGGTAAAGGTCAGCTCCAAAAGTGGTGTCAAATACCTTGTCGAATCCTGCCTTGCGTAATGCTGCATTCAGGATGCCGTTGATTTCACGTCCGGGTTTCAGGTTAAATTCTTCACCCAAACTAATGGCAACAGTGGACGAATACTGCGCTACCACGTGTGTTTTACTGTGGTGCAGTGCCTGTTGAAGATCGTCTGAATGTCTTTTCTCGTGCAGGGCTCCGGTGGGGCATGCCATGATGCATTGACCACAAGCTATGCAACTGGATAAGTTGAGCTGTTTGTTAAACGAGGGCCCGATTATGATTTGGTTTCCCCTGCCTATAAATCCGAGGGTGCATACCCCAACAATTTCATCACAGGTGCGCACACACCGGCCACATACAATACATTTGGCCGGGTCGCGTACTATACTGGATCCGGAAGGATCGGTTTTGTATTTGTTTTTTTTACCAATAAAACGGCGTTCCCTCACATTAAGCTGTTCCGCAAAGAGCTGTAATTCGCAGTTCCCATTTCGCTCACAATACAAACAATCGTCGGGATGGTTGCTCAAGAGTAGCTCCACATTGGTTTTACGGGCATTCACTACCCGTGGTGAGTGGGTTTTTATTTTCATCCATTCCTCCACAGGATAGGAGCAAGCCGTAATCAGGTTGCGTTTACCTTCAACCTCAACCACACACATGCGGCATGAGCCCGTGGGGTTTAACCCGGGCATATGGCACAAAGTGGGTACTTTAATGCCATTACGATCCAGCGCTTCAAGTATGGTTTCGCCTCTGCGTGCCAGTATGGTTTTATTGTTCACTTCAATGGGGAAGTTCATCGCTCTCGACTTTTACTGATTATTTTATGATTACTGCAACAAACTTGCATACGTCAAAGCATATTCCGCAGCCAATGCACTTGTCTTCAATGATGAAATGTGGAGTGCGTGGCGCCCCGATAATGGCAATGGTGGGGCATTTGCGGGCACACAGGGTGCAACCTGTGCATTTCTCTACATCAATGGAAAACATTCTCAGGTCTTTACAAACTCCTGCCCGGCATTTGCGGTCGAATATGTGTTCTTCAAATTCTTCACGGAAGTATTTGAGTGCACTCAGCAATGGATTCGGCGCAGTCTGACCCAATCCGCAAAGGGAGGTGTCCCGCATCACTTCAGCAAGGTTCTCAAGTTGCAGCACTCCCTTAAACCTTTCCAGGGTCTCATGGCCCGATTCATTCATCGGTCTTTTGGTAATATTTTCCAGAATTTCGTGTAAACGACGTGAGCCTTCACGGCAGGGGATGCATTTGCCACAACTTGCTTTTTGCAGAAAGTCGGTGAAAAATTTAACAATGTCCACCATGCAGGTATCCTCATCCATCACCACCAGCCCACCTGAACCCATAATTGTCCCGGCCTCAGCCAGAGATTCATAATCAATGCTTACATCCAGGCTTTGCTCAGGCAGGCAACTTCCCGAAGGACCACCAAACTGTATGGCTTTGAGCCGTTTTCCGTTTTTAATTCCGCCACCAATGGTGTACACCAGGGTTTTTAAAGTAGTGCCCATATTTACTTCAACCAATCCCGTATTGGTGATATTGCCTGCCAGGGCAAATACCTTGGTGCCTTTACTTTTTTCGGTGCCAATGCCGGCGTACCAGTCGGGACCATTGTCGATGATGGGTGGAATGTTGGCCAGTGTTTCCACATTATTCACCACTGTGGGCCTTCCAAATAATCCCCGGATGGCCGGAAAAGGTGGTTTGGGACCGGGCATACCTCTTTTGCCTTCAATGCTGGAAATCAGTGCCGTTTCTTCACCGCATACGAAAGCTCCTGCTCCCTCACTCACCTGAATGTTTAGGTTGAAACCGCTGTTCATGATGTTATAACCCAAGATCCCGGCCTGGGTAGCCTGTTCCAGGGCGTGCCTCAGTCGTTTGACAGCTACCGCATATTCAGCCCTTATGTAAATATAAGCCTTCGTTGAATTAATGGCATAAGCTGCAATGGCCAGGCCTTCGATAAGGCGGTGTGGGTCTCCTTCCACAATGGCGCGGTCCATAAAAGCCCCCGGATCACTCTCATCGCCATTGCACACCATGTATTTTTCATCATCGGGGGTGTTCAGTGCTATTTTCCACTTTCGGCCGGTATTAAACCCGCCGCCACCACGGCCCCTCAATCCACTCTCTTCCACAATGTCGCACACCTTTGACGGCGCATAATTATGCAGTACGCGCTCCAATGCACCGTAACCACCATGAGCCAGATATTCTTCCAGGGAAGTCGGATTAATTACCCCGCAGTTTTTAAGTACCAGGCGATGTTGAAGCCTGAAAAAAGGAAGGCTGCCGAGTTCATCAACTTCATCCCATGCTTCCTGATTCAGATGTGCATACTGACCCAATACACTGTAATTCGGAACTTCAAAATTCAGTATATTGTCCAAAAGGTTTTCAACCATCTCAGCTTTTACCCTCGATAAAGCCAGTCTGCGCTTTCCTGGAAGCTGCACATCAACGATAGGTTCATGCGCACAAAGTCCGATGCAACCCACCTCAACCACTTCGGCATCAATATTTTTCTCGTTCAGATAGTTCTTTATCGCGGCCAGGGTGTTCTCTGCGCCTGCAACGATGCCACAAGTGCCCATTCCCACAAAAATAACCGGACGATTTACTTTATCGCGTCTCAACCTGCTCAGGTAATCTTCCATGGTTGTATTGGTGCTGCCATATTTGCTATGCAGCATGTAATCAACAATTTCTTTTGCCGGGGCTAAAACAGTTTCCATTATGGATGAAGTGGATTTGATTTGTACTTTTCAATAATTTCCTTAAGATCAGCGGGCGATACATCATGATAGTAAGTATCGTTTACCTTTATTACGGGTGACAGGCTGCAGGCACCCATGCAATTTGTGGCATCTACACTGAACATGCCATCGCGGGTGGTCTGTCCTGGTTTTATCTTTAGCAAACGTTCAATTTCCTGAAGAATCCTCAATGAATGATTGATGTGGCAGGTCGTACCATGGCATACCTGAAAATGCACCCTCCCACGGGGTTCAAACCTGAACTGATCGTAAAAAGTGGCAACACCATATATTTTACTGGTTGGCAATTCCATAGATGCTCCAATGCGTATGATAGCATCTTCTGACAAAAAGCCCTGTGAAGATTGTACCTCCTGTAACAGCGGTATCAATCCGTCGCGCTCTGTATTTACATGACGCTCTATGATCTCATCAAGTATATCAGCCATATTATTTTAGTTTCTTTTTTCGTATATTTGTATCCAATAAGACAAAAGTTGTTTCAAAGCATAAAATTACTGTTATTTTGTTAACAATGTTAATGAATTCACAATTATTTTGTTAAAATGTCTACTTTTGCCGAAGAATGGAGCCTAAAATCGACATACAAATCTGTCTTGGCAGTTCCTGCTTTTCGCGGGGGAATAAAAAGTTGGTGAAAATTATTGACCAATATCTGGGTGATCATAATCTCAGACATCTGGTACACTTTCACGGAGCGCACTGTTTTGGTAAATGCGATATCGGGCCATCATTAAAGATTGATGGAAAGCATTATACCCTGCTTACCGAGGAAGAACTGATGGTCGTACTTAACGACCTGTTTGGAAAACGAAGCTCCGGCTTATAATTAACGACAAACCAAAACTGATTATGGCAAGCCCTTTAATTAGTATTGATAGTGATAAATGCAAGATTTGCTATGCCTGTGTTCGGGTATGTCCTGTAAATGCCATTCAGGTAAAGGCCAATCAGGAGGTGCCTGTTGTAATCCACGATAGGTGCATAGGCTGTGGCAGTTGTGTTGAGGTATGCGCTCCCGCAGCCATCAGCTATCGTGATGGTACACGGGAAGTAAAGGAATTGCTTGCTTCAGGCGAGAAAGTGGCCGCCATTGTGGCTCCGAGTATATCCGGCGAGTTTGACGATATTACTGATTATCGCAAATTTGTGCGTATGATCCGTGAACTGGGTTTTGCCTATGTGAATGAGGTGTCGTTTGGGGTAGATATGGTTGCAGACAAATACCGCGAACTGTTTACCAACTTTCTGGGACGTTATTATATTACCACCAATTGTCCGCCTATTGTAGCTTTGATTGAGAAATTTCATCCCGAACTGATAGATAACCTCGCACCCATTGTTTCCCCTATGGTTGCTTCAGCGCAGGTAGCACGACAGCTTTATGGCGAAACCACCAAAGTAGTATATATTGGTCCCTGTATCGGAGCAAAAGATGAGGCATTGCGCTTTGAGGGAAAGTCTAAAGTAGATGCCGTACTTACCTTTGTGGAATTGAGGAATTTGTTTCAGGAATTTAATATTAAGGAAAGTACCGTTGAATACTCTGATTTTGATCCTCCCCTGGGTTACAAGGGCTCATTGTATGCGGTAAGCAATGGCATTTTGCAAGCGGCAGGCCTGAGTGAAGACCTGATGAATGGAAGCACCATTACTGCTGAGGGGCGCAACGATGTGTTGGAGGCTATTCGTGAATTTGAAAGCAGAATTGAGTTCATCCGCAAAAATTTTAATCTCTTTTATTGTGAAGGCTGTCTGATGGGTCCGGGAACATCAAAGGGCGGAAAGAAATTTGCCCGAAAAACCCTGGTCACCGATTATGCCAATAAAAAACTGAAAGATTTTAATGTAAACACCTGGAAAAAAGCATGTGACAAACATGCCTCTGCCATTGATTTTAATGCTGAATTTGCCGTTGATGATCAACGATTGCCTGATCCTCCTGAAGCTAAAGTGGAAGAAATTCTTAAGGTAATCGGAAAGAACGAAGACAGCGAAAAGCTCGGTTGTGGAGCCTGTGGCTATGAATCCTGCCGTGAGTTTGCCGTGAATGTGGCCAAGGGACTCACCAAAACTGACATGTGCATTACTTATTCGCTGAAAAGTAAGCACGACTTTATCAAAGCCCTCAAACAAACCAACGAAAAACTGAACCGTACCCAGGATGCCTTACTTACTTCAGAGCAGAAGGCACGGCAAGAACAACAGCTTGCCCAGGAAGCGCTTGAGCGTACTTCTGCCATGTTGCAAAAACTGCCCAGCGCAATTGTAATTGTTGATTCCAGCCTCAAAGTTATTGAATCCAACCAGAGCTTTATCAATATTCTGGGTGAGGATGCCGCTGATATTAATGATATTATTCCCGGCCTGGTCGGTGCCGATTTAAAGACCCTGGTACCTTTTCAAATATATAAACTCTTTACTTCGGTAATTTCCAACAACGAAAATTTACTTAACCGTGATGTACCTTTGGGCGACCGCCTCCTGAATGTTTCCGTGTTTTCAATTAAAAAAGGCGAAATTGCCGGTGCGGTACTGCGCGATATGTATCTGCCCGAAGTTCGAAAGGAAGAGGTTATTAACCGGGTTACCGAAGTGATAGATGAAAACCTCAATCTGGTGCAGCAAATTGCCTTCCTGCTGGGTGAAGGGGCTTCGAAAACTGAACGCATGCTTAATTCAATCATTGAATCGCATAAGTCCGGTAAAAGCCAGCAGAAACCATGATCGACCGCTTCTACATTGAAGTAAATGCCGAATTGCGTAACCATCATGAGTCGCGTATCTGCGGCGATGTCTTTCTTTCACGTCGGATAAAAGAGGAAAACCGAATCATTGTTGTTCTCTCCGATGGCATGGGGCATGGTGTAAAAGCCAACATGTTGGCCACCCTTACTGCTACCATGGCACTCAACTTTACGCTGGAACACAAAGAACTCAACCGTATTGCTGAAATCATTATGAATACCTTGCCGGTATGTAGCGAGCGCAAGATGAGCTACGCCACCTTTACCATTTTGGATATAGAGGTTGATGGTAAGGTAAGCATCCTCGAATACGACAATCCACAGACCATTGTGATGCGTGGTACGGAGGTGTTTGAACCTGAATGGGCCTGTGTGATGCTCAGCGGCGACAAAAATTCAGGTAAGGAGTTGAAAAGTTGTGAGTTTTATCCCGAAAAGGAAGATCGCATTATCATAATGAGCGATGGTGTGGCCCAATCCGGTCTCGGCGGCGGCAAATATCTTTTTGGCTGGGGCAGGGATAATATCTTGGCGTATGTGCATGAACTGGTCAATCATGAACCCGATATTTCTGCCCTTAATCTTGCGCATAAAGTGGTGAATATGGCCAATCTTAATGATGCCTATATGTCAATGGATGATACCAGTTGTGGGGTGGTATATTTCAGAGAACCGCGTCAGATGATGATATGCACCGGACCACCCTTTGAAATGGAAAACGATGTGGTATTTGCCAATATGGTTAATGATTTTAATGGTAAAAAGGTAATTTGTGGTGCTACCACCGCCGATATTATTGCACGGGTACTTAATCGTGAAATAGAAGACAGCTTCAATTTTGATGATCCTGACCTGCCACCGGTTTCCTATATGGAAGGAGCAGATTTGATTACTGAAGGCATTCTTACCCTGGGGAAAGTAACCGAAATCCTGAAACAGTATAACAATACTACACGTTTATCAAAAGGTCCTGCTGATCAGATAGTGAAAATGCTACTGGAAAGTGATGAGATTCATTTTTTGATCGGAACCCGCATAAATATTGCGCATCAGGATCCCAACCTGCCTGTGGAACTTGAAATTCGCCGTACGGTGGTGAAACGTATTGCCCGCCTGCTCGAAGATAAGTTTCTGAAAGAAGTAAGTCTGACATTTATCTGATTGGCTGTCTGTCTGTCTGTACTTTAATTTTAGTTCCCTTAACTATTAATCATGAACATGCACATCTCCTTTGAAGGTAAGAAGAAAGTAATTGCGGATTACAACGGATACCGCATCATTACCGATCAGGCCGTAAGTGCCGGAGGCGAAGGATCTGCACCGGCTCCTTTCGATTTTTTTGTAGCGTCTATTGGCACCTGTGCCGGTATTTACGTAAAATCTTTTTGCGATAAGCGGGGCATCTCCACCGATGGAATTACGCTGGATCAAAATATGAAATTTGACCCCGAGACCCATATGATTTCACATCTTGAAATCATGATTCACCTGCCTGGTGATTTTCCGGAGAAATACAAATCCGCATTGGTCAATGTAGCCAATATGTGTGCAGTAAAACGACACCTGCTTCATCCTCCGGAAATGACAGTGACCATACGCTTAAATGCCATTGAAAAATAGTTCAGAAAGGCGCAGCGGTTCATGCCTGGGCATGAAAAATCCGGTTCAGGCAATTGAACCGGGTTTTTTAAAAACAATGGTGAAATCTTAGAGTCGCTCATCCACCTGATCCTTATCGAGCAGGCCTTTAATATCATAGATCACAGCATTGCCATTGCATAGTGACTTAATATTCAGCGTTTTAAATTCTTCATGCGAAACAGCAAGAACCACCGCATCATAACCTTTTCCGGGCTTTTCAATAAGATCAATGTCATATTCGTGCTTCACTTCTGCAGCATCTGCCCAGGGATCGTAAACATCTACGTTGCAGGAGAACTCTCTGAATTCCGAAATTACGTCAATTACCCGCGAATTGCGGATGTCAGGACAGTTTTCTTTAAAAGTAATGCCCAATACCAGCACCTTACTATTGGCTACGGTGTGGCCTTTTTTTATCATGTGTTTAATTACACGGTTGGTGACATAATAGCCCATATTGTCGTTAAGCCTGCGGCCGGCCAGAATAATTTCAGGATTATATCCCAGTTCCTGAGCTTTATGGGTGAGATAATAAGGGTCAACTCCAATACAGTGGCCACCCACCAGTCCGGGGGTAAATTTCAGGAAATTCCATTTGGTGCCGGCTGCTGCCAATACCTCCTGGGTGTCAATACCCATTCGGTTAAAGATCATGGCCAGCTCATTTACAAAGGCAATGTTGATGTCACGCTGTGAGTTTTCAATTACTTTGGCCGCCTCGGCCACCTTGAGCGAACTGGCTTTATAGGTTCCGGCAGTAATGACGGATTTATACAACTGATCAACTTTCTCTGCAATTTCGGGCGTGGAACCAGAGGTCACCTTAAGGATTTTGGTTACCGTATGTACCTTATCGCCAGGATTGATACGCTCGGGAGAATAGCCGCAGAAAAAGTCTTTGTTGTAAATTAGTCCGCTGAATTTTTCCAGTACCGGAACACAATCTTCTTCAGTGGCACCGGGATAAACCGTTGATTCGTAGATAACGATATCGCCTTTCTTCAGTACTTTGCCAACAGCCTCCGATGCCCTGATAAGGGGGGTAAGGTCGGGACGTTTATGGTGATCTATGGGGGTGGGTACTGAAATAATATAATGATTGCACGGGCGCAGATCATCCAGATTGGCAGTATAAGTGAGTCCCGTAGCTGCTTTAAGGTCTTCTGATGAAGTTTCCAGGGTGCGGTCGGTGCCGGCACGCAGTTCTTCAATCCGTTGGTGATTAATATCAAATCCGGTAACTTTCATTTTTTTACCGAATTCAACGGCAAGGGGCAGTCCAACATAGCCCAGGCCTACAATGCCTATATGAATTGATTGATCCATGTAATGATTTTATTGATGTATTTTTCAGTAAACAAAATTATTTTACTCCTGCCATAGGGTGGTAGTCACCGGTAAGCCCAATGGGATGGGCATTCCGAATAAAGTGAACGGTTTCAATACTATTGCGGGCATCTGCCAGGCCAAAGCCTCCACCGTTCAGGATGTCCTGATATGAAAGTGTATGCAGATCGGTAAATCCATCGCTGAATTCAAAATCTTCGCCTTCTATAGTGAGAGAACGGTAAGTACGCTTACCCGATGCCCTTATTTTGGCAGGTAATGAGTTCTCATTTATGCTGAGTAACCACCTAACCCTTGCTTTCTCAAGTTGCAAAAAACCGGCTGCCCGGTCCCGCTCCAGTATGTGTACTACATTTTTCTGTACCTTTCCAAAAATCCAGGATAACATGTCGAAAAAATGAACACCAATATTGGTAGCTACGCCTCCCGATTCAGTCACATCTCCTTTCCATGAAATAAAATACCAGTTTCCCCGGCAGGTAATATAACTCAGATCAATGTCAAAGATTTTGTCCGGGGGTGACGCATCAATTCTTTGTTTTAGCGCAATGATGGATGGATGAAGGCGGAGCTGCAAAATGGTATAAATGTTTTTGCCGGTTTCTCCTTCAATTTCACTCAGCGCATCTACATTCCAGGGGTTTAGCACTATGGGCTTTTCGCAAATGGCGTGGGCATCATTGCGCAAGGCCAGCCTGATGTGGGCATCGTGCAGATAATTTGGCGAGCAGATGGAAACATAATCTATCTTATGTAATCCTGCCCGTCGCAATTTATCCAGGTGGCGGTCGAAACGTTCCGGTTCCGTGAAAAAGTCTGCATTGGGAAAGTAGCTGTCAATAATTCCTACACTGTCGTTTTTATCAAGGGCTGTAATCAATAAATTATTGGTGTCTTTTATGGCTTTCATATGCCTGGGAGCAATATATCCGGCGGCACCAATCAGCGCGAAGTGATAAGGGCGCATTTGGTTCATTTTAAATAGATCAGAGGTTAAATGGATGATGTTTAATTTTGCAAGCGCAAAGATAGCAAAGTTTACCTACTCTTGTTTTTTGAAGGCCCGTTAAATCTTAACGCTGCTTTATTTTGATGATGTTTTGAACGTTTATTTCAGATCAGCAAGTGCCTTTTTCAACCTTTGGGCGGCTTCAATCAGGGCTTCGTTTGAAGTGGCGTAAGAAATTCGGATACAATCCGGGTTGCCAAAGGCTTCTCCCGACACCAGCGCTATGTGAGCGTGGTCAAGCAGGTAATTGCACAGATCAGTACCGTTGTTTATGATTAGATCGCCGGCGGATTTTCCATAATATTCGGTTACATCAGGGAAAATATAGAAGGCACCCTGAGGCGTATTGGTTCGTAAACCAGGGATTTCAGCCATCAGGTTAAGCATAAGATCACGGCGCTTTTTAAAGGTAGAAACCATATTTTTAACCTCTGCTGATTGCACTGGATCGTTCATCACAGCCGCGATGGCAGCTTGTTGAGATATGCTGCATGTACCCGAAGTAACCTGCCCCTGAATTTTGTCGCAGGCAGCCGCTATCTCGCGGGTTGCTGCACAATAACCCAGCCTCCAGCCTGTCATGGCAAAACCTTTTGATACGCCATTTACTAAAATAACCTGCTCTTTAATCTCCGGGAAAGAGGCAATAGAGTGGTGCTTGCCCTCAAAATTGATCAATTCATAGATTTCATCCGAAATGATAGAGATTTGCGGATGCTGACTAAAAACTTTGGCCAGCGCCTGGAGTTCATCATGGCTGTAAACCGAACCGGTAGGATTGCATGGGCTACTGTAAATAAATGCTTTGGTTTTCGGGGTAATTGCTCGTTGCAGTTGCTTAGGAGTGATCTTAAAATCGGTTTCTACACCTGCATTAATGTTGACCATAGTGCCTTCAGCCAGTTTGATTATTTCACGATAAGAAACCCAGTAAGGCGCAGGAACCAGGACTTCATCCCCCGGGTTTACCAAGCTAAGCATAATGTTTGTCAGCGACTGTTTTGCACCGGTGGAAACAACAATCTGATCCGGGGAATAATCCAGATTGTTGTCTCGTTTTAATTTGTGACAAATGGCTTTTCGGAGCTCCGGATAGCCACTTACCGGAGAATAGAAGGTGAAGTTCTCATCTATGGCCTTTTTCGCAGCGGCCTTTATATAATCGGGAGTGAAAAAATCAGGCTGGCCAATGCTTAAATTGATGACATGGTGCCCTTGTTCATTAAGTTCACGGCTTCGTCTGGTCATTGCCAGGGTTTCCGATTCAGCCAACCGGCTAATGCGTTCCGATAAAGTAAACATGTCTTTTCTTTATAAATGTGGATATTGTTGGAGAATGAAGCAAATGTAGTGAAATTAAAATTCAGGAAACAAGCTTTTGGCTTATAAAAGTGATTAAAATTTCTGACCTTTGCCAGAATTAAAAACATAAAAGCTGAAATGGAAGTAATTCGCGATTTTATTCTGGTAACTGTACCCGGACTTATGCTGGGTCTGGTAGTTTTTTACCTTTTGCGTCAATATCTTATTCGTGAAGATGCTCAGGCCGCACATGAACTAAAACTCGAACGCATGCGTCTGGCAAATCCATTAAGATTTCAGGCTTACGAGCGCATGATACTGCTGCTAGAACGTATAACGCCTTCCCAATTAATTATGAGAAATATACTGGGCGGCGACAATGCCCGGCAGGTACAACAAAAAATGGTTGAAAATATTCGTCAGGAATTTGATCATAATCTCTCCCAGCAATTATATATTTCATCCAATGCCTGGGAACTGATAAAAAATGCTCGTGAGAGTATCATCTCTCTGGTTAATTCTTCCACCGACGAACTTACGCCCGAAGCTTCAGCCACCGACCTGGCTCAGCTCATTTTGCATAAAGAAATGGAAGGAGAGGTTTCTACTGTTTATAAAGCCATGGAATTTCTTAAAATAGAAGTAAGGGAAATATTCTGATTTTAGGCATCGGCCAATAAGGTTTTCACTTACAGCTTTCCGGGTTCAGATTATTTCAGCATGGCTTTAAAAATCAAAGCTTACCCGCTGCGGCTTTTCTGCCTGAGGGTGGGGAGCAGAGGTGAAAAACACTCATCACTCAATTCACTGTTTCACAATCTTTTTAACGGCAATGCCTTCTGTTGTTTGAATTCTCAATAAGTAAAATCCACTGTTCAGGGTGCGGATATTAATCTGAGCCGAATGATCATTTGGCATTGAACTCACGAGTATTGTTCCTGATGGACTAATTAGTTCGTATTTTAAAATTTTGGTTGGCGAATCAATCGTTACATATTCAGACGCCGGTACCGGAGCTACCGATATCCGATTTTCCTGATATTCGGACATACCTACTGAACCTACATCAATATAATTTATTTTGGTTTCTTCCGCCTGCCGGATGCCATCATTTACTCTGAGAGAAACGGTGTATTTTCCCTTATTTATATAGGTGTGAGTAGGATTGGGAAGGGTAGAAATAGTACCATCGCCAAAATCCCAGAGCCATTCGCGGGATTCAGGCACAGGGGTAACTTTAGGAGACTGGTTTCTCTCTTGCGTGCGATCTCCCGGTGCAGTAGTCTGGATGGTATTTTTTATGGTGATTTGTCCTGTAGCTCCATCTATATCACATACATACCAAAAGTTTCCGGCTCCCGTTTCAGGGGGGTAAACTGTCTTCAATAACCCTTGCTGATTGTATATCTGCAATATGGCCTGAGATTCTGTAATGGGTGGGGTTTGAGAAAAGTTCTGGATATAATACTGGTAAGTTCCCGGCTCAAGCTGGTAAATAGTCGTAGTCTCCGGCCCAAACCCCTGTGTAACATCATAATCAAGGGCAGCATATGGAATACTGGTACTACTGCCGGGGCTGTTGTAGTAAACATGATGAGGTTCGCCACCTATTGCCGGGGTATTCAAATGAGAGTCAAGGTCGGAGGGTTTATCACCCCAGTTTAAAACGAAACGCATTTCTCCTTCCAAAAGCAATGGAGACAGGGATACGTTGAGTTGAATATTTCCACCAGGAATAACAGTTACCTGATTATTTACATAATTTATATAGTTGTTTGCAGAACAAACCAATTGTATAAGATTAAAATCTGACTTATCGTTAAACTGCACTGTAAGAGGAGCGGAACCAAAAGTCGCATCTGCTTCAAAATTAGCCACTATTCCAACAACCGATACATTTTCAAGCAAATAGTTCCCGTTTATATCTGTATAGGTTGTTATGCCCCGTGCTGAAACGGCAGCTCCCTCCACAGGTAAGCCGGTTACCGCATCGGTTACCAGACCGGTTACATTACATACTTCAGGTATGGCTGTGCTGAATTCAAAATCATCAATCATAAGAATAAATGAGTTGTTTGAAACGCACTGAATGCCAATATAAATATCCTGCCCATCATAACTGCTCAGGTCAAATTTCTTTTTGGTCCAGACCCCAGCCGGAGCAGTAAGATAATTTTCTCCGGTTAGGTAAGTAAAGCTGGAAGGGGAGAGGTCGGTAGTCGAAACACCTACCCGGTAGCGTTCCAGTCCAAATTGACCGGCAAAAGATCGGATATAAAAGGAGCATTGACTCTGGTTTTCCGCATGCAACAGCGGTGAGATGAGCCAATCGCTGTTTGGAGGATCAGTGGCAGCAAAACAGGCAGCATATTTTTTGCCTGAATAGGCCTTAAAAGTAGTATCTGTTAATGCTGGAGTGGTGGAATCGGGGCAAAATACAATAAAGGACATGGGTGCATACTGCAAGGGAAATTTTGTCCCTTCAATGCCCCAGGTGGGCGATCCATCTTCATCTATAATGGACCAGGGCGAAATTGAATTTACAAATGCCGGGGAATGCTCGAAATTATCAAAGAAATAATTTAGCGCTTTGCTGGGAGGCTGGTTTGGTGTTTGCCCTGCCGAGCCATCCGGCCAAAGGAACAATCCGGTTAGGATAAAGGCCATATAAAATAATCCGGTGCGCATCTTGCTGATTATTTAAGTGTAAAGTTACTCTCTTTAATCATCAATATGTTAAAATGTAACTCAAAAAAAACGTGGCTGCTTCAAAAGAAACAGCCACTGGCATTTAACAGGGAATCAAACTACCTTATTCAATTACCTGTAGTTTGGTTGTTTGTAAAGTGTTTCCGGCAATTACACTGATAAAATATAAGCCGGAAGGTAGATTATTTAGTGGAATGAGACGGTTATGACTGCCTGAAGAAACCATTCCTATTTTCTCCTCATAAACCAATTGTCCGGAGATGTTGTGCATGGATAAAATAACTTCAGTCGAATTGTTCGTCGAGAATTTGATGTTGGCACTTCCTGATGCAGGATTGGGATAGGTAACCAGGCTGCCTTTGCTTAATAGGTTGGTTTCTACATTGGTGGTGTTGCCAAGGGTAACAAAGCTACCTCCTTCAGGCAATACCGCAAAGAGACCGAATGCTGGGCCATTACTGTTCATGGACGGGTCGAGGAAGCCGGAAGCCACCAGCGTAAGTGCTTGGCCTTCCAAACCAAGATCGGCCAGGGGCGCATTAAAAGTGGCAACTACTGTTGACCCGGTTTCGTCAGTTATATTTAACTGATAGTTGGCGGTAGGTAGTTCCAGATAACCGGCAAACTCTCCGTAGCCAAGGTTGTCAACAATGGTGCCTGCTCCTGCAAGAACTTCTATAACATCAATAACTGGTGCATCTGTTGAACCGTGGAAGACAAGCACATCGGTATTGGTTGATTGCGTAGCTTCTTCACGCGCTTCTCCAAATACATAGATATCAAATGGTTTTACCGGTGAGTAGCCACTGCCACTTACTATTCCATTGGCAATGAGTATGTATTTGCCACCATCGGTCAGGTTATAGGTAAAGCGGGCCAGTGCATTGGTGGTGTCGGTTGAATTGGCAGGCTGAATAACCACGTCAAAGTCAACACCGGCAGGTGCATCAATAAA
>JAVEQP010000003.1:61497-62171 GCA_034007585.1 Lentimicrobium sp.
CGGAAAGCGAAGTCATCAATCAGTAACTGATCGTTGAGCCATACATCTACAACACTTGCAGCGGCATCAGCCGAATTGTGAATCACCTGCAGGCGAGCCATTGGGTTGTGAACAGGCAGTTCAACCAGTGCACCACCTGAAGGCAGGGCAACGAAAAGACCAAAAGCTGCGCCATTGTTGTTCATGGACGGATCAAGGAATCCTGAAGCTACGATGGTCATGGCTGCACCCTGAAGTCCGAGGGTTGCCAGAGGAGCGTCGTAAGAAGCAACGGTAACGGTGCCGGTTTCATCGCGGACAGCCAAAACATAATCGGCAGTAGGCAATTCGAGGTAACCGGCAAAATCGCTGTAGGATAGATTGTCAACCAGTAAGCCTGCACCTGCGCCAACTTCATAAATATCAACGGTGGGTGCATCTGTTGAGCCGTGGAATACGAGTACATCTGAGTTTTCGGGCAGGGTTGCTTCCTCACGACCACCATTGGTTACATAAATATCGAAAGGAGTGGCCGGATTGTAACCGGTAGGAACCACAATACCATTGGCAACCAAAACGTAGGTCTCCCCATCGGTCAGGTTATAGGTAAAGCGGGCCAGTGCATTGGTGGTGTCGGTTGAATTGGCAGGCTGAATAACCACGTCAAAGTCAACACCGGCAGGTGCATCAATAAA
>JAVEQP010000003.1:62181-74126 GCA_034007585.1 Lentimicrobium sp.
CAACCAAAACGTAGGTCTCCCCATCGGTCAGGTTATAGGTAAAGCGGGCCAGTGCATTGGTGGTGTCGGTTGAATTGGCAGGCTGAATAACCACGTCAAAGTCAACACCGGCAGGTGCATCAATAAACGGAGAAGCTGTACGGAAAGCGAAGTCATCAATCAGTAACTGATCGTTGAGCCATACATCTACAACACTTGCAGCGGCATCAGCCGAATTGTGAATCACCTGCAGGCGAGCCTGAGCTGAAACCAAAGCCGGGCTTAGCAGCAGTGCGGTGATGAATGCATTTAAAAAGAGTCTAAAAGTTTTCATGTTCGGGTTTTTAATGTTTGGTTTTAAAGTTTAACGTCAATATAAACGGAAATAGTTTCATAATGTTTAATATAAAATGAAATAGGTTAAACAAAATATAAAGATAGAATAATTAAAATATTATAAATCAGTTTAATACGATACAATTAAATTAATAAAAATTAATTATTTCATCTAAAGTATAAACAAGATATATTGCCAGGTTGAACTTAACTTTAGTTTGGTTGTTGATTATACGCAAAGCAAGTAATAACTTTAATACACTATTTTATGCCTGTTTTTGAAGCCAACCAAATGGTTAATGCTAAACTGGAAATTGTGTGGTCCTTTTTTTCGGATCCTTCCAATCTTCCCATAATAACTCCTCCCGACATGGGTTTTATCATCAAATTTCCATTAAATCGCATACCCATGTACCCAGGCATGATTATTAAGTATAGAGTCAGTCCCTTGTTATCAATTCCTGTTGAATGGGTTACTGAGATATCACACGTAGAGGACAATCGCTTTTTTGTAGATACGCAATTGAAAGGCCCTTTCAAAATGTGGCATCATCAGCATATCTTTAAGAACTTGGGTGAGGTTACCGAAATGACGGATATTGTAAATTATGAATTGCCATTTGGCGGGCTGGGGAAGTGGATTGCAGGCCGAATTGTTCGTAAAAGGGTAGCAACTATTTTCAAATACCGGAAGGAAGTGGTGGAAAGGATTTTCAATCAATACGCCGACGTGAAGGTAAATTGAACATTGACAGAATATGCTTAGTTTTGCCGAAAAATCGGGCAGCATATGATGACGAGGAAAGTTAAGTCTTATTTTGCAGGTTCCCTTGCGATTTGCATCTCAGCAACACTTTGGGGGCTTGATGGAGTTGTGCTGACGCCCCGTCTATATAATCTGAATATTACCTTTGTTGTTTTCGTTATTCATGCTATTCCATTTCTAATGATGAATGTATTTCTTTTTAAGGAATACAGGCATTTGAGGTCCTTCTCTCCACATGAGATGCTGTTTATTTTTCTTATCGCCCTCACTGGTGGGGCTTTGGGGACAATGGCTATTGTTAAGGCTCTTTTCCTGGTCGATTTCAAAGATCTATCTGTTGTGGTACTGCTGCAGAAGCTACAGCCGGTATTTGCCATTTCGCTTGCAGCGCTAGTATTGAAGGAAAGACTTAACAAATATTTTGCGCTGTGGGCCGGGCTTGCAATAGTCGCAGGTTATTTTCTGACTTTTGGATTGGAAATACCTAATTTTGACACAGGCTCAAAAACGGCCCTGGCTGCCGGTTATTCACTGATAGCTGCGTTTTTCTTTGGAAGTGCCACTGTGCTTGGTAAGGGCGTTTTGCAAAACCTTTCTTTCTCTACCGCTACTTTTTACCGTTATGGGCTCACTACGCTTATCATGCTTGTGATTGTTGTTCTTTCAGGAAATATGACTCAGTTTCAGTTTGTTACTCCAGACAACTGGAAAATCATTCTCATAATCTCTTTTACGGTTGGTTCCGGGGCCATTTTCCTTTATTATTATGGTCTTAAAAAGGTTCCCGCTATGCTTTCAGCCATCTTTGAATTGTTCTTTCCCTTATCAGCCATTGTTTTCGATTATTTGTTCAACGGCAAAGTCCTGAGTCTGGTTCAATGGATTAGCGTAGTCATTATGCTTGTCGCTATTTTAAAACTTAGCTTCGCCTCTCCCAGGCGTGTTGCGGTAAAACAAGCAAGCATTCAAACGAAAAACAGGCCCTGAGGCCTGTCTTTTTTAATAACTTTAAACGAGTGGGTATTTATTAAAAATCTTCTCTGAATGAAGAAGGAGATCTATATATTGCGCCCTTTTATAAATGTAAGGGTCTTTCACTTTATCCCTTGACAATAATCCCTTAAAGTCAGCAATACTTTCGTAGTTATGCTTTTGCATGAAGGTTTCCAGTTCATTGAGCATATTACCGATGATATCGGGTTTATGCTTGTACAATGCACTTACTGTCTGTATGGCTCCGGCTCCGGCAAGCAATAATTTAGCTATGTCATTTCCTGAATAAATGCCTGTGGAGGAGCATACATCTGCACTTATCTTGTTGAAAAGCATGCCGGCATAGCGAAGCGATAATTTATAATCGCCCACGGTACTGAGATTAAAGGGAGTAGAATGTTTCAGGGATTCCAGATTGATGTCTGGCTCAAACAGGCGGTTGAACAATACAAATCCTTTGGCGCCGGCAGCAGCCATACGATCAATCACCTGAAGCGGATTGGTATAAAACGGGCTAAGTTTTACACTTACCGGTATAGATACTTTTTTCACAACCGCTTGAACTACCCTAATCTGCTCGTCCTCAATAGACTGGGCCATAGTAATGCTGTTGCGGGGGACAGAAAAGAAATTGAGTTCAAGTGCATCCACTCCGGTCTCAGCCAGCAATCCGGCATATTCAACCCAGGTTTCTGCAAAAATGCAATTCAAACTCGCAATAAGAGGTATGTTTAGAAGCGAACGTGCCTCCCGTAATTTTGTAAGATGCTCTTCCGGTCCGGCATGTTCCATTTCAGGAAACAATGTTATCATTTCAGCATTCCGCTCGTTGTATAGCTCCAGTTCATCTTGAAACTGAATGCTTTCTAATTGAATTTGTTCCTCAAAAAGCGATTTATAAACAATGGCAGAAGCACCTGCCTCCTCCAGGTGTTTAAGGGTTTCAGGATTGTTTACCAGATTACTCGCCCCTACAATGATTGGGTTTTTTAAGGGAATGCCTAAATAATTTACCGCAAGATTGGCCATGTTTTTTAGTTTTCGTGTGTAATTGACTATTTGATGCTCCTTAATTAAAGGTATTTAACAAAGTTCAGAAGCGCTTTGTTTTTGTGGAAAAGCCTTTTTGAGCAGTGTAAAGTTAGATATTTTTTATGAATTGATGGCTCTAAAAGCAATACCGGATAAATTTATGGGCATTTTTTATTCGCATCTAAGGGATACCGTTTCAGACATACCTATGCGCCCGTGAGCTTGTGCCCACGGTTATCAGACCTGAAGATCAAAAAGTTTAGTGACTAATAATTCCGAATGATAAGGAAAATCACTACTTTTGCCCAGCATTCCGCTAAGGTCAATATGCAGTATATTGTATTGGAGGACAGATGGTTGCGTAATATCACCCTTGAGGTAAAAATTATTTTCAAGAGATGGAAGAGCTACCTGAGCCTGACAAAATAATACCGCTCAAACTGTTCCCTATCTTAATTTAATGAATAATGATGGATATTATTTTATTTAAAGTTGTGATAATTTTCACATTTGCATTATTCTTTCTTCCAAAACAATTTCAGTACAATTTCAGCTTGATAATGCATCTCGCAATTATTACATTGTCAAGCCTCTGGGCGGTTAATGTATTTATAATTTCATCGAAATTAACCCTGGCATTTCTCCCTTTTCTCGGAAGTACCTTATACCTTGAGATCGACCAGTTATCAGCTTTTTTTATGCTGGTAATAAATTTCACCATGCTGGGCGGTATTATTTATGCCAGGGGATATTTACAACCTTATCTCCAGAAAAAAAGCAAGACGGAAATGGCCTGGCATTTCTTTAACTATTTATGGCTTCATATTTCAATGCTTTTAGTAGTAATGATCCACGATGCCATTGCTTTTTTAATGATCTGGGAAATCATGTCCATCTCCTCATTTTTTCTTGTAATTTTTGAAAGTGGGGAAAAGAAAACAATTAAGATTGGCATTAAGTATCTGATACAAATGCACGTAGGAGTTGTTTTCCTGATGCTTGGTTTTATTCTTGCTTATGTGCAAACAGATGCAGCGCTTAGTTTTACCGGCTTATCTGTATATTTCTCATCACATAATCCATTTTGGTTGTTTCTTTTGTTTTTCATCGGATTTGGTATTAAAGCCGGATTCATTCCCTTGCACACCTGGCTGCCTCACGCTCACCCGGCTGCTCCTTCGCATGTTTCGGGCGTCATGAGTGGCGTGATGATTAAAATGGGCATCTATGGAATTCTTCGTGTGCTGATGGTTATCCATCATGACTTGTTTAATATTGGTTTATTCATTCTGATCATTTCGCTTATAACTGGGTTAGCAGGCATTTCTATGGCTATTGTCCAGCGTGATGTAAAAAAGCTTTTGGCATACAGCAGTATTGAGAATATCGGGATCATTGGTATCGGTATCGGTTTGGGCGTTATAGGAATAGCTGAAAACATACCTGTATTGACTGTTCTTGGTTTTGGCGGGGGAATTCTGCATGTTTTTAACCATTCCCTTTTTAAACCCTTACTTTTTTATACCGCAGGATCAGTTTACAACCAAACCCACACCAGAAACGTTGAAGAATTGGGCAGCTTAATTAAAAAAATGCCCAAAACAGCCTTGTTCTTTCTTCTGGGAGCGTTGGCAATTAGCGGATTGCCTCCATTTAATGGATTTATCTCCGAGTTTTTGATTTATTCAGGAATATTCAAATCGCTCCATTCGGCAAGTTTATACACAGACATTATATTAATGTTCAGCTTTGCAGGATTGGTAATTATAGGGGGCTTAGCATTGTTTTGCTTTACCAAAACCTTCAGCATTATATTTCTTGGCACTGCCCGTTCTTCAAAAGTTGAACAAGCATCTGAAGTTAGTACTTCGATGCTTGTTCCTGATTTTATGATAGGGTTTATGATAATAATAATTGGGTTCATTCCTATTGTTTTTATGAACCTGCTATCACAGATAATCCTGTTGTTTTCGACTGATGTATCAGCAATACAGCAAATTACGCCAAGCTTAAACTATATTAGCCTCTCTTCTGGTGTTTTTATTATTGTAGTTGGGTTAGTCTGGATTTTAAGAAGCTGGCAACAAAAACGGCAAACAATAATGCAAAATACAACCTGGGGATGTGCATATACAGGCGCTGATCCGGCCTTGCACCAATATACTTCTGCATCATATGCCGATAATTTTGTGCAACTATCATCACAAGTGGTGAATGTTAAAAAGGATTTTAAAGATTTTGATGAGCGTGAAATATTTCCACGGAGCAGAGAATTTGCAACCCGTTCGAGTGATATTCTTGAAGACAATTTAATAACAAGACCGGGCAATCGAACATTGTTTTGGTTGAAGAAAATAGCGGTATTCCAAACGGGCAAAATTCAGCACTACCTGCTTTATGCGCTTGTGTTTTTAGCTCTTATATTTTTACTCAACTATTTTAATTTGATATAAAATGATTAGTTTACTATTGATATTATTCTCGTCTCTGTTTTTTGTCGGAATTATTATAAGGCTTAAGGCAAAAATTGCTGCCCGTAAAATGCCTCCGGTTCTTCAGCCGGTTTATGATGTAATCCGATTGTTTAGAAAAGGGGCTGTTTACAGTAATACAACAAGTATAATTTTTAAAGTCGCCCCTTTAATTTATTTTGCTTCGGCTTTGGTGGCCGCATTATTTATGCCGATTGGCTCACTTAAACCTTTATTATCTTTTGAAGGTGATTTTGTGTTTTTTGCCTATTTGTTGGCATTGGGAAAATTTATGATGATCCTGGCTGCAATGGATACCGGTAGCGGCTTTGAAGGAATGGGCGCGAATAGGGAAGCCTTTTATTCAATGTTGGTTGAGCCTGCATTTTTTATCTTAATTGGTTCAGTGGCATTGTTTACCGACAATATTTCCTTTCATGCGCTGTTTTTAAATTTTAATGTTGATTCAAATTTGGCGTATATCATTGGGATTGCTTCTGTTTACGTGTTGATATTCATAGCAATGGTTGAAAATTCGAGAATGCCGGTTGATGATCCTAAAACTCACCTGGAATTAACGATGGTCCACGAAGTTATGATCCTCGATAACAGTGGATTCGATCTGGGATTGATACATATTTCGAGCTGGTTAAAATTCTCCATTTATGGGGCTTTAATCTCTAATTTTATCATCCAGGGCTCATGGGCTTTCTATTGGCAAATTGCCGCTTTTTTGGGAATTCAGCTTGCGTTTTCCCTTACCGTTGGAGTGTTGGAATCATTTAAGGCAAGAAACAAACTGGAAAAAAATCCGCAATGGATTATCATACTTTCAGCCATTTCAATTGTCGTGTTTTTAACTGCACTGATTATTACACAGAAAATAATTTTAAATTAAAATGACCTACTTATTCATTATCCTGTATGCCATAACCCTGATTTACTTTGCCTTATCCGAGCGGGTGAAAAAGTTTGTATGGCTATTGTCAATTCAAGGGGTTATTCTTTTTGGGATTGTGTTTTTCAGTTTAAATGAGATTGAAATTTTCGATTTTATTTTTATCCTTGCCGAAACAATCTTAGTAAAAACCATAATCGTCCCCTGGTTCATAAACAAAGTGCGAAAACGCAATAATCTAAAGCGGATACATGAACCTTCAGTGCCTGTTTTTTATTCAATAATCGTGGTGGTAATAAGCTTACTAATAAGTTTTCTCGTAAGTAACCATCTGCAAAGCAATTATATACATACGAAATACTTTACGGTTTCCTTTGCTTCTATTTTGTTTGGAATTTATTTTATCATCATACATAAAAATATTTTTTCTCATGTGGTTGGCTATCTCATCATCGAAAACGGAATATTTCTATTGTCTTTAGCGGTGGGCAGTGAGATGCCAATGATGGTGAATATGGCAATTTTACTTGATGTACTTATGGGTGTTCTGGTATTGGGCGTGTTCATAAACCGTATTGGAAATACCTTTGAAAGTACCAGAATTGAACAACTATCTAACCTTAAAGATTAGCATTATGTTTTTAATATTTATCATACTGTCATTTATCCTGAGTTTAAGCATTTATCTGGTTAGAAACGATTTATATACTAAAATCATTTCATCCTTATTCTTGCTTTTCCTTATTTTAATCATTGGATACGCCTACCTTCACCTTGAAGAAACGAATTCCTGGTACTTTAAATTTGATAATCCAGGCGTTTTATTGGCACTCGTATTAGGAATCCTTAGCCTGGCAACCTTCTATCATAGCTTTCTATACCTGAAACGCCATAAGTTTTTAGTCAAACAGGAAGCCGGGTATTACAGCACATTGATTATGCTGATTACCGCAATGATGAGTGCTTATTTTGCTGAGAACATAGCCGTATTATGGATCAGCATTGAAACAACAACGCTGTTCGTTTCCATTTTGATTTTTCACGAAAGAACAAAAGAAGCCCTGGAAGCTGCCTGGAAATATTTATTCGTTTCTTCTGTAGGCGTTGCTTTGGCTTTTATTGGAATACTATTCTTAAGCATTACTGCAAGTAGCAGTGGAATTACCGATTTGAGCTTAAGTCACTTGTTGAATGTTACCCAGTTGATGAATCCTATATGGTTAAAAATGGCATTTCTTTTAACATTAACCGGATTTAGTGCAAAAATGGGTATTTTCCCTTTATACACAGTTGCCGTTGATGCCCATACGGTTGCCCCACCGCCTATAAGCGCCTTTATTTCAACTACGCTGATGAATGTTGGTTTTCTGGGCATTTTCAGGGTATTTACAGTTGTTGCACAAACTGAAGTGTTGCAATGGGCTCAAAATGTGTTAATTATAGCCGGGGTTATTTCTATTTTTATGTCGGCGATTCAACTTTTAAGAATTAAACATTATAAACGGATGTTTGCTTTTTCGAGCCTGGAGCACATGGGATTGGTAGCGCTGGGTTTGGGAATTGGCGGAATAGGGTACTATGCCGTTTTCCTGCATCTTGTGTTTCACTCCTTTGCTAAAGCAGGATTGTTTTATCAGATCGGGCAGGTCCATCAATATTTTAAATCTTACTGGATAAAAGATGCCGCCGGTTATTTTAATATAAACCCCACCGGTGGCTTAATGTTAATCTTAGGATTGATTACAATTCTTGCCATACCGCCTTCAGGGCTTTTCATTAGTGAATTCTTGATTTTTAAAGCAATGTTTGTTCAGGGTCAATATTACATTGCTGTTTTTGTCCTAATCCTGCTAACGGTCATTATTTACTCTTTTAGTAAGAACATTCTTCACCTTTTATATGGCGAAGCAGATAAGGATGTTGAGCAAAAATTGGTGAAAGCGAATCCTTATGAGACAATTTCGCAGTTTATTTTATTTGGATTGGTTATTTACCTGGGAATAAATCCCCCCTTGTTTTTTACCAATTTAATTAATAATGCAATTGCCATTTTAAACTGATAAGCCATGGTTGAACTTCAAAATATATTACGAATAAAAAACAATCAGTCTGTTGACTTAAATGCTATTACCTGTTTATCTTACGATGAATTTTATGAGCTTGTTCTGAAGATATTTGAGCAGGAAGAAAATCATTGTCTCACTTATTTTGCCTATAAAAAGGACGGGGGATTACAATTTATTATGGCCATTGCCGATGATAAAAATCAAGATATAATCTTACTGTCCCATTTGCTTAAATCGGGGGAAAAACAAGAATTGAAATCTTTAACTGAAAAGGTCTTTGCCCTGCATATTTTCGAACGGGAAATTTATGAGAACTTCGGGATTCACTTTTTGAACCATCCCTGGTTAAAACCTGTTCGGTTTGCGCACAATCGTGCCAATAAAGAACTGCAAGTCAATAATTATCCGTTTTATACTATCCAAAGCGATGAATTGCACGAAGTTGGCGTTGGACCTATTCATGCTGGGATTATTGAGCCGGGACATTTTCGTTTTATTTGCAATGGCGAAAATGTTTTGCATCTCGAAATTCAGTTAGGCTGGCAACATCGTGGTGTCGAACAACTTTTTTTAGAAAAGAAACAACTTTTGCAGCGAAATATACTCGCCGAGAATATTGCCGGCGATACCGTTATTGGGCATACAACTACATTTGTGCAAAATATGGAAGCTCTGGCTGGGCTGAAAATCCCTGAACAAACAGAAGTAGAACGAGCACTGGCCATGGAATTGGAACGCATCGCCATTCACACAGGAGATATTGCTGCATTATGCATTGACGCAGCCTACCATCTTGGCGCAAATGTTTTCGGGATTCTGCGGACTGCAATCATCAATTTCACGCAATTTTGGTGTGGCAATCGTTTGGGAAAAAGCTTGGTTCGTGCAGGTGGAACACATTTTCCGTTTACCGAAGATTTAAAAAAGGAACTGCTTGAAGTATTACTAAAATATGAAAAGCAATTCCTGGAAATGGCCGATCTTACCTATCGTTTGCCCAGTATTCAAAATCGTTTCGATTTCGTTGGGAAAATAACACAAAATCAGGCAGCTTTATTGGGTACTGTCGGATTATCGGCCCGAATGTCAAATATGGTGAGGGATATACGGGTTACACATCCCAATGCGGCCTTTAAAAAGTTTCCCTACGAAACAATCACGGTTGAAAACGGCGATGTGTTTTCACGTTTCATATTAAGGAAAAAAGAAATAAACCAATCCATTGCCTGGATACGAAATCTAATGGATAATTATCAATTTGATGCTTCACAAACTGAAAAGCCAAAAGCCAGTTTAACATTAAAGCCCAATAAATTAGCTATTTCCATCAATGAGGCCTGGCGGGGCGAAGTTTGCCATTGTGCCATAACCGATGAAAAAGGAGAGCTGAAACATTACAAGGTAAAAGATCCTTCGATGCACAATTGGAAAGCCCTGGAGATGTCGTTGAGGAACGTTGAAATCTCGGATTTTCCCATTAACAATAAAAGCTATAATTTAAGTTATTGCGGACACGACCTGTAAAATTTAAACTATGATAAAAGAAGCCAAAGTAATAATTAATAACGGAAGACAATACATCCCGGATCTGAAAAATGTCAAGCTTAGGGCTCCATTTCGTGGCCGGCCTGTAATTTCTACAGCCAAAGTTGACGAGCAGGCATTGGTGGATGTTTGTCCTTTGAAAGCGATTTCCGCTAATCCTGTTAGATTGGACCTGGGGAAATGTTCTTTTTGCGGTGAATGTGCCTTTGCTTTTCCTGAAAAAATACAATTTTCACAGGATTATAGGACATCATCAAATATTCGTGAAAACCTAATTGTCAAAGAGGGTGAAGACAATCCTATAGCTTTTTACAAAGATAAAATCAGGACCGGGGTAAGAAAGACCTTTTCAAAATCATTAAAATTGCGACAAATTTCAGCCGGTGGGGATAATTCCTGCGAAAATGAATTGAATGCTTCAGGAAACGCGAACTTCGATATGGGGCGTTTCGGGATTGAATTTGTGGCATCGCCCCGACATGCCGACGGTATTGTAATTACTGGTCCCATCACCGAAAATATGGCCGAAGCCGTGCAGGTTTGTTATGATGCGATGCCTTCACCAAAAATAATTATTCTTGTTGGCGTTGATGCAATAAGCGGTGGAATTTTCGCCGGAAGCCCGGCAATAAACCGAAGCTTTTTGGATAAATATGAAGTGGACTTATATATCCCGGGAAATCCTGCGCATCCCTTGACTTTTATAAATGCAGTATTGGATTTAACAAGATAATTTACAGTGGAAATGAGTAGGAATAGTTTAACCGCAAGGTATGGAAAGCTCACATAAGGAAGAACCAACTGCCCGTCTGCTTACTAAGCGCTGCGCACCTATATAGTAATGTTTGGTGTAAATACCGGAAGAACTTATGGCTTGAGGTATTCAAAAATCAACGTAAATTTATTGTCGTGGTCCGAAAGCTGATTTTGTGTTTTTCTAATGCTAAAACCAATTCTTTTATGGGATAAAAGCATTTCTCGCATTTTGCGGAAAATACCAACCAATTGTATGTTTACTTAGGGCCTGGGGAAGAACTCACAACCTTTCTATTTTTCGATCTCGCCCAGAATGACGTGACCTCCCAAAATCACTCAACATGCATTTTCTTTTCGAGCAGTGTAAAGTTAGCTATTTTTTATAGATTGGCAGCAATCACTAATCATGAAGTTTTAACGCACACTGTTTAACTAAATAAGTTGGCGTTGTGTTGTGGTTTACATCCGGATTTATTGAGAAAACAAAATTCTACTATTTTATATTGTCTCGTTGCTGGATTAGCCATAGTTTTGCAAACACAGGACTCCGGTGAGCCAAAAGCAAGCTATGGTAATGACATTTTTGAGAAAATGTTGAAAAATTAAGGGGGAATTTTAGTAAGAAAAAGATTATCCAACTCACTTAATATATGGTATAATGGCAACCCTGATTAAAATAATTTCTGATGGAAGCAGCGTTGAATACGATAAAGGCGCTTTTGATGATTGGTGCGTTTATCTGACAAGGAAAAATGAACCCAGGTTTGCTCCAAAAGACATACTCTATTTTATAGAACTTGATAAACTTGGGAATAAATATGGTCATAAGAGAATATATAATGATTTTTTGAAAATATATGAAGATACAAATTCAGTTATCAATATTGAAATACTGAATAAGATAACTGAAATAGCGAAAGCCTATGATGCGGATAGATTCAACATTGATACCTGGTTTACTGTAATCTATGCAGGTATGGTAGCCGAAGAAAATAAAGAATTTGCTATTTTAAAAAAGAGAGTTAAAAGATTAGGCATGCATCAGTTGCTTATTGAAAGAGAAAAACCGGATTACGCAGCCAGTTATAGTAAAGGGAAGAAAT
>JAVEQP010000173.1:0-3682 GCA_034007585.1 Lentimicrobium sp.
CACTTCGTTCTCACGAGACAAGCTGTCCCTTTTCTGCGTCCCCCATCATACTACTCTCTCCAATCTCCCCCGACTTTGATCAACTGCACCAATGCCTCCACTGCATCTGTTTCGGGAATGCGGCGGTTCACAGCTTCTTTCCCTTTGTAAAGTGTCACTTTCCCATGGCCGGCTCCCACATAACCATAATCGGCGTCGGCCATTTCACCTGGACCGTTAACGATACAGCCCATTACGGCAATTTTCAGGCCTTTGAGATGGGCGGTGCGGGACTTTACCTGACGCAGTGCCTCCTGAATATTGAATAGAGTCCGGCCACAGGAGGGACAGGCGATAAATTCAGTGCGTGATATCCGCCTTCGCGTTGCCTGAAGTAAACCATACCCTATGCGCACAGCGGTCTCTTCGCCCAGGTAATCTGCATCCAGCACAATACCTTCTCCCAAACCATCCAACAATAAGTTGCCGGGATTTAAAGCGTTTTCTACAATGAAATCTGCCATATTTTTTACCACTTGCGGACTTTTCAGGATAACCGGCGGGTTTAATCCGGCATCACGTAAAGCGGTCATAAGCTGTCGCACCAATCCAGAACCGGCTTCGGTCACAATTACAGCCCCAGCTTGCTGCTGCACAGCCTGGATAAGCAATGGTAATGATGTTTCAATCTGTGAATCGTTGATGTGTATAAGTGGTTGGTTCAAAGCCGTCTGGCTTCCATCTTCTTCGGCCAGGAAATATGTACCCTGATACTTTAAAACCACCGCCGGGGGGATTTTACCGCCAATTTTACCCCTGACATCCGTCAAAAGTGGATTTTCTCCCATTTCATGGTGAATTTCCAGATCAGGACGAATATGTCGCTTGACCCCACCATTTTCATGCTTCCGCTGAAACCGGTCAACGATGGCTTTGGCCACGGGCAGCTCAAATTCCGGCGCTTCGGTAAGTGAAACCCGAATGGTGTCGCCGATACCTCGGGCCAGTAAGGCGCCGATACCAGCCACCGATTTCAGCCGGCCATCTTCTCCGTCAGCAGCTTCGGTTACCCCAAGATGGAGCGGGTAGTTGAGTCCTTCCGCGGTAAGTCGTTCAGCCAATAACCTGCATGCCTGCAACATTACCCGCACATTGCTGGATTTCATCGAAAGCACCAGGTTATGGAATCCTTCCTTATTGCATATGCGGGTAAATTCCAGGGCCGACTGCACCATGCCCTCAGGCGTATCACCATAGCGGTTTACAATGCGCCGGCTCAGCGAACCGTGGTTGGTACCAATGCGGATGGCGGTTCCGTACTCCTTGCAGATTTTCAAAAGCGGGTAAAGCCGCTCCCCTATCCGCTCGAGTTCCCACTGGTATTCCTTTTCGGAATAGGCTGTTTTTGCAACGCTCCTATCTACATAGTTGCCGGGATTGATACGTACTTTCTCCACCATCCGCGCCGCTATTTCGGCTGCACCGGGATTAAAATGAATATCAGCGATAATCGGTACTGCATATCCCCGCTTTTTAAGTTCAGCCTTAATCACCTGTAAATGTCCCGCTTCCTTAAGCCCGGGTGTAGTAATCCGCACCAGCTCACAACCTGCCTCAATCATGCGTATGGATTGTTCAACCGTGGCCAGGGTATCCAGGGTGTTGGTGTTGGTCATGGACTGCACTCTGATGGGCTGATTGCCGCCCAGTAGTAGGTTTCCGATTTTTACTTCCCTTGTGCTGTAAGCCATTTTCGTGAATATTAATGACAAAATTAATGAATATTTTGGTTTGGGCTGCGCTATTTAGGAGCTTCATCCTTTAGTGTTTGGCGTTTAAAGGATTCTTTTCCCCTAAAACTCTAAACGAGTAATCACACTCCTTCAAATAATCCTTTGCCAGTTATTGCTCTTTTACAAATGTCATTTTGCCACAACTTACATTTTTATGAGGGAAGGTTCTATTGCTGGCCGTTTTCAAGTTAAGCGAGGAAGGGTGCCAGAACAGGGAGTTTTGGCTACGATGACTGTTTTTCCAGGTAACTACGGCGGAAGCTATAGTTTTCGTAATTTTGGGGCGAATGTTAAAATGCTCACACCCTTACCCAATCATCTAATCTTCACCAAACCAATTCACCCATGCCCCCTACCCTCTTCCCCGTTCAGTTTCAATTGTGCAGCCTGTCCAGTGGCAGCAGCGGCAACTGCTATTTTGTGGGCAGCAATAATCAGGGCATACTGGTTGATGCCGGTATCAGCGCCAGACGCATACGCAAAACCCTGGAAGAAATTGGCGTTGGACTGGATCTGATTAAAGGTGTCTTTATCACCCACGATCACATCGATCACATCAATGCGCTTACCCTCCTTTCAAAAAAGCACCATATTCCCGTATATTGCACAGAAGGCACCTGGAAAGGCATATTGCGTAATCGCACCACCTTCGATTTGGATCAAAGTATGTTCCGCCCAATTACCTCTGGTCTGCCCATTGAAATTGCCGGCATGAGGGTGGAATCTTTTCCCGTATCGCACGATGCCCGGGATGCCGTGGGTTACCATATCAGCAATTCCAGTCGCAGCCTGACCATTGCCACCGACCTTGGTTACATTGGCGAAGAAGCCGCCCGTTATCTGAGCAAGGCCGATATCCTGGTGATTGAATCAAACTACGATGAACATATGTTACTCAACGGACGTTATCCCCAACACCTGAAGGATCGCGTTCACGGACTAATGGGACATATGTGCAATTCGCATACCGCCGAATTTGTGGCCGGAATCTACCATAACCGCATTTCACACATATTGCTGTGCCATCTGAGTGCCGAAAATAACCATCCGGAAACGGCCCTTCAAACGCTCACACAAACATTAAAACTTAAAGGACTTGACTTTGAACCTTATACTATCATTGAAGCCCTTCCACGCGGCAGACGCTCACCACTTTATGTGTTTGAATAGTCCGATGGTATTATTTCAATCCCGTTATGCATGGCTCTTTTTCCAGTAAATAAAAAATTACGTCCATTCACCGATGCCTTGCTGGCCGCGGTGATTACTTACGGCTTTCACCTGCTGTATCGTTACTTCGCCGGGGACATAAACTCCTGGGCCTGGGTGAACTGGCTCAACAACTGGCTGTCAGAAAGGGTGTTTTACCAAAGTCTGTGGATTGACCGCCATTTGCTGGGACTGGAAATACAAACCGAAAAGGTACGGACGATGGTCTTCACCAATGGCGGTAAAATATGGATCAACTTCGGCTGCTCAGGGCTAAAACTGATGTTTCAGGTAACGGTGCTTTTCCTGCTTTTCCCCGGCCCCTGGAAACACAAGCTGTGGTATATTCCACTGGGCTGGCTATTGATGCACCTGTCCAACCTGTTCAGAATTGTTTCGTTGTCGGTAATTATATTATGGAAACCGGAATACTGGGACTTCAGCCATGACTGGATTTTACGACCCTTCTTTTACCTGATTATCTTTGGGATGTGGGTAATCTGGGTAGAGAAATTCAGAAATAATAAGTTGATTAAAAGCACTGAAGGCGGCAAATTGAACGGATAATTTGACCCATCCCAAGCCATAAGCTACACTCTCAGAACCAATAATACCGAGCTCTTACCCTCCCCAGCCCTTTCTATGAATAGGAGAGAGCAATTATCACAAGCGTCAGTAGTTAATATATATCCGGCTTAAAA